>NZ_JBBCBW010000004.1:0-302636 GCF_037204085.1 Variovorax sp. CCNWLW235
AAATAAAGGAGGAGGCCGCAGGCCGGGGGACATTCGCGGAGAAAGGTACCCCGTCGGCGGGTGCGCCGCCCTGAACACAGCGCCCTGAACACAGCCGCCCCTAAAACTCACGCATCAATCACTTCTCAATAGTCTTGTTCCAACGCGCATTCCAAGCAGGACGATTCGCATTGATGCTGTCCCAGTCAATGGTGACCGCAGTCTTCATCCACTGGTTGATGTCGGCCACCTGCTTCACCCCATCGCCCACGGCAGGTGCCTTGGGGTTGGTGGGAATCTGCGCGCCATACTGCAATACGTTGGCCTGAGCCAGCGGGCTCAGCAAGAACTCGGCGAGCTTTTGCGACAGCTCGGGTTCGCTGTTGTTGGCAATCACGCACTGGCCCACCATCAGCACCACCGCGCCTTCCTTCGGCGGCGCGTACTCCACCGGAATGCCCTTGGTCTTCAGCGCGGCCACGGCCGTGGGCGTCAGCGGAAAGATCGCGGCTTCGCCGGTCTGCACCATTTCAGAGAGTTTGGCCGAACTCGGGATGTACTCGAGCACGTTCGGGCCCACGGTGGTGGGCCAGGCCTTGAACCCCGGCTCCACGTTCTTGTCGTTGCCGCCCTGGATGCGGTTGAACATCAGGAAGCCATGCAGCCCGAAGGACGATGACGACATCGACTGGAACACCACCTTGCCCTTGTACTTGGGGTCGGCCAGGTCCATCCACGAGGTGGGCGGCGCCCAGCCTTTGTCCTTGAACATCTTGGCGTTGTAGGCCAGGCCCGTCATGCCCAGGCTCACGCCGCTGGCCATGTCGTCCTTGAAGCGCGCGGCCGGGTAGATCTCGGCGAGTGACGGATTGGGCCGCTGCTTCTGGCACAGGCCCATGCCGATGGCGCGCACCATGACGCCGTCGTCCAGGAACATCACATGCATCTGCGGGCGGTCCTTGTTGGCCTGCGCCTTTGCAAGGATGTCGGACGAAGTGCCCGGCACCACCACTACCTTGGCGCCGTAGAGCTTCTCGAAGGCGGGGAACACGTACTGCGTGTATGCCTTCTCCATGGTGCCGCCGTTCATGCCGATGTAGAGCGTCTTGGTCTGCGCGCCGGCGGTGCCGCCGGCCGCGAGCGCGGCCACCGCCGCCGCACCGAGCAAGCTCCGGCGAAGGGAGAAAAAGAAGGGCTTCTTCTGAAAACGGGACATGGTGTTTTCCTTTCAGGGTGAGGTGGGGGTGGGGGTCTTGTCTGCTGCTTCGTCTTCTGCTGCTGCGGCCGCCGCAAAGAAGCGTTCGATCGAGAAGCTCTCGATCGGCGTGCTGCTGCGTCCGTCGCGCACGAGTTCGGCCAGCACTTCGCCGGCTGCGGGACCTATCTGGAAGCCCGCGCCCGAAAAGCCGAAGCCGTGGAACAGCCCGGGCGTGGTGCGGCTCGGCCCGAGCACCGGCTGGTGGTCGGGCAGGTTGCCTTCGGTGCCGCTCCAGGTGCGGATGAAATGCGCGTGCCGCAGCGTGGGCAGCAGTTCGACGGCTTGCGCAGCGAGCGTGGCGATGGCGTCGCGGTCGGCGCGGGCGCGATCTGCATCGAGCGCAATGCCCCTGCCGCCGCCGAGCACCAGGTTGCCGCGCGCCACCTGCCGGCAATAGATGCCGCCGCCCTCGACGCCAAGGCTCCAGTCCATGAAGTGCGGCACCGGTTCGGTCACCGCCATCACCGGGTGGCTCGAGCGCAGGGGAACGGCCTCGCCGAAATATTCGGCAATGGGGCCGGACCATGCGCCCGCGCAATTGAGCAGCGCCGGCGCATGCACTTCGAGCGCATTGCCCGAACGTAGCAAGAAGCCCTTGCCGTCGTGCATCACTTCGTCGACCTTGTGGCGCTCGAAGATCTGCGCGCCCGCGCGCTGCGCCGCGAGCGCGAAGGCCGGCGACACCAGCCGCGGGTTGGCCTGCCCGTCTTCGGCGCACAGCGAGCCGCCCACCGCGCGCGTGCCGAGCCAGGGGCAGCGCTCGCGCAGGCGGGCCGCCGAGATCAGCTCGAGCCCCAGGTCGAAGTCGCGGCTTTTCTTGCGGTACTGCTCCAGCGATGCCATGTCGGCTTCGCTGCGCGCGATCTTGAAGTGGCCCGAGCGCAGGTACTCGCCGTCGGTGCCGATGGTTTCGCGCAGGTTGCCCCAGATGCGGTGCGCACGCTGCGCCAGCGGCAGTTGGCTCACCGGACGGCCCTGGCGCCGCACGCCGCCGTAGTTGACGCCGCTGGAGCGCGAGCCGCACAGGTCGCGCTCCAGCAGCACCACGCCGATGCCCATCTTTCGCAAGGCGAGCGCGGCGGATGCGCCGACGATGCCGCCGCCGACGATGGCGACGTCGGTGCGCAATGTCTTGCGATTGGTCATGCGCCGGCTCCTTCGGTCGAAGGCGCCGGGGTGGCCAGGTGAATCGGAATCGGCTTGATCGGCGCCTGCCCGCGCAGCCGGCCGACCTGCTGCACCGGCTGCCCCGTGGCGTGCGCAAGGATCTCTGCCGCCGCCACGCCGCACATGCGGCCCTGGCAGCGGCCCATGCCTACTCGAGAGAGCGCCTTGAGCCGGTTCATTTCATCGGCGCCTTGCTCGGCAACAGTCTGGCGCAGCGTGCCCGCGGTGATGTTCTCGCAGCGACACACCACCAGTTCATCGGGCGCATGCGCAGCCCAGTCGTGCGGCACCGGAAATGCTCGCTCCAGCCCCTGGCGGAAGGTGCCGAGCTTGTGCAGCCTGCGTTCGAGCATTGCCGCGCGTGCGGTGTCGACGGCCACGCCGCCGTCGGCCAGAAGCGCGAGCGCGGCGCGTTCGCCGGCCCATTCGGCCGCATCGGCACCCATGATGCCGGCGCCATCGCCCGCGAGGAACACGCCCCGCACGCTGGAGCGGCCGGCCGCGTCGCGCACGGGCAGGTGCGCACGGTGCAGCGGCGAAAATTCGAAGCGGCAGCCCAGCAGGTCGGCCAGCTGGGTTTCGGAGCGCAGCGCATAGCCGAAGCCGACGGCATCGCAGGCGAGCGTGCGCTCTTCGCGTCCGTCGTGCCACGCCACGCCGGCCACGCGGCTTTCGGCGGCATCGCCGAGCACGCGCAACGGCCGCACGCCGCCATGCAGCGCCACGCCGTGTGCGCGCAACCAGGCCACGTAGTACACGCCCTTGGCGAACACCGCCGGCTGCCGCAGCATCGCGGGTGTGGCGGCAAGCTGGTCCGCGAACCGCGAGGTGTCCAGAACCGCAGCAACCTTTGCTCCGGCCTTGGCGTACTGGTACGCGACAAGGTAGAGCAGCGGACCGGTGCCCATGAACACCACGCGTTGCCCGATGGCGCAGCCCTGGAACTTGAGCGCCACCTGCGCGCCGCCCAACGTGTAGACGCCGGGCAGCGTCCAGCCAGGTACCGGCAGCACGCGGTCGGTCGCGCCTGTGGCGACGATCAATTGGCTGTAGGGCACGCTGGAGGTGCTGCGCGTGGGGCCGTGCAACACGTCGAGCCGGCCGCCTTGCGCGTTCCACACCAGGCTGTCGGGGCGGTAGTCGATGCGTTCGCGCAAGGCGTCGAAGGCGGTGTGCACCGCATCGGCGCGGCGGGCCTCGAAGCCGTAGAGCACATTCGCGCTGCGCTCCGCCAGGTTCGCAGGTGGGCGCCGGTAGATCTGGCCGCCGGAGCGCGAGGCCTCGTCGATCACCACGGGCCGAATGCCGTGCGCCACCAGCGCCTGTGCGGCGCGCACGCCCGCAGGCCCCGCGCCGACGATCACCGGCTGCAATGGGGACTTAGAAGAAGGAGCCGTCATGCGCCGGTCCTTCCCGTGACCAGCGCCATGCCCGGCGCAATGAAGGTGGAGCAGGCGCGCAGGCGCTCGCCCTGCTCGGTGGCAATCCAGCAATCCTGGCAGGCGCCCATCATGCAGAAGCCGGCACGCGGTTCGTCGCTGAACTCATTGCGGCGCAACTGGGCGGCTTGCGTGAGCACGGCCGTGAGCACGGTGTCGCCCGCGAGCGCGGAGGCGGGCCGGCCGTCGAGCGTGAAGGGCACCGCGGCGCGGCCGGTCTCGGCCACGCGGTGCAGCAGCGGTTGAGTGACGGTCGGCAAGCTCATCTACCGCCGCCCCACCAGCACGCGGTCCAGCCCGTAGACGCGGTCGAGCACCACCATCGCAATGGCCGTCACCGCCACCATCAGCGCCGACACCGCCGCCATCAGCGGATCGATCGACTCGGTGGCATACATGTACATGCGCACCGGCAGCGTGACCGTGCTGGGCGAGGTGACAAAGATCGACATCGTCACTTCGTCGAAACTGTTGATGAAGGACAGCAGCCAGCCACCCGTGACGCCCGGCAGGATCATCGGCAGCGTGATGCGCCGGAACACCGTGGCCTGGCTTGCGCCCAGCGACAGCGCGGCCTGCTCGGCACTGCGGTCGAAGCCCACGAGCGCGGCCACCACCAGGCGCAGCGTGTAGGGCGTGACGATCAGCGCATGCGCCATCACCAGCCAGCCGAAGCTGCCGGTGCCGCCCACCAGCGCGAACAGCCGCAGCAGCGCCACGCCCAGCACAAGATGCGGAATGATCAGCGGCGAGAGGAAGAGGCCGTTCAGGAAGTCGCGCCCCGGAAACGCATAGCGCGTGATCGCCATGCCCGCCGGTACCGCGAGCAGCGTGGCAATGGTGGCCGAGGCCAGCGCAAGCCACAGGCTGTTCCAGAACGACTGCATGAAGTCGGGGTGTGCAAACACCGCCTTGAACCAGCGCAGCGAGAAGTGCGTGGTCGGAATGGTCAAGGTGTTTTCGGGCGTGAACGCGACGATGCACACCACCACCAGCGGCGCCAGCATGAAGGTGATGACGAGCGCGTTGAACGCGAGGGCGAGGGGGCCGTTCTTGCTCATCGGATCAGCCCAGCGCTTTCTTGTAGCGGCCTTCGACCAAGCGGTTGTAGCTCAGCATCACGATGAGGTTGGCCGCCAGCAGAACCAGCGCAACGGCGGCGCCGAGCGGCCAGTTGAGCTCGTGCAGGTATTCGTCGTAGACGACGGTTGCAACCATCTTCAACCGGCGACCGCCGAGCAGGCCCGGTATCGCAAACGAGCTTGCGGCCAGGCCGAACACGATCAGGCTGCCCGAGAGAATGCCCGGCATCACCTGCGGCAGCACGATGCGACGCAGCGTGGTGAAGTGCGAGGCCCTGAGCGAAAGCGCGGCGTTCTCCACGCCCGCGTCGAGCTTCTGCAGCGAGGTCCACACCGGAATCACCATGAACGGCAGCATCACGTGGACCAGCGCCACGATCACCGCAATCTCGGTGTAGAGCATCTTCACCGGCCCGATGCCCACCAGGCCCAGCAACGCATTCACGGCGCCCTCGGGCCCTAGCAGCATGCTCCAGCCGAACGCGCGCACCACCACCGAAACCAGCAGCGGCGCCAGCACCACCAGCAGCAGGATCGATCGCCACGGGTTGCGCATGCGGCTCAGCACATAGGCCTCGGGCGCGCCGACGAGCACGCAGATCAGCGTGACGAGTCCCGAGATCCAGAAGGTGCGCCAGAAGATGCCGTGATAGTACGAGTCGGTGAACACGTGCGTGTAGTGCTCGAGCGTGAACTCGCCCGTCTTCGGCCCGGTGGCCGGGTCGTACACATTGAAAGACAGCACCGCCGTGAGCGCGAGCGGCACCACCAGCAAGGCCGCGAACAGCAGCAGCGCGGGCGCCGAAAGCCACCAGGGCGTGGCCTTGTGCATGGCACCGCTCATGCCGCCACCGCCTCTTCGGCCGGCAACAGGCGCGTGCAATGCGCGGGCCAGTCGATGCCGACCGGGCTGCCTTCGTCCAGTGCTTCGCGGCCGTCGTTGGGGCTCAGCACCATCAGGTCGCCGGCGGGCGTGCCCAGGCGGTAGAGCCATTGGCTGCCCAGGAAGAAACGCTCCCGTACCGTGCCATCGAGGCGGCCGCGGCCGGCTTCCACCAGCTGCAGCTTTTCAGGACGCACGCTCATCAGCACCGGGTCGCCCGGCTTGTAGCCGGTGTCTTCGACCTCGACGGTGAGCGAGCCGATCTCGACACGGCAGCTGCGTGCGCCGCAGTCCGTGACGCGTGCGTCCAGCAGGTTGGCCTTGCCCACGAAGGTGGAAATGAAGCGCGTGCTCGGATGCTCGTACACGCGGTGCGGATGGTCGATCTGCGTGGCGCAGCCGCCTTCCATCACCACCACGCGGTCGCTGATGGACATGGCCTCGCTCTGGTCGTGCGTGACCATCACGGTGGTGGTGCCGACCTTGCGCTGGATCTGGCGCAGTTCGAACTGCATTTCTTCGCGCAGCTTGGCGTCGAGGTTGGACAGTGGCTCGTCCAGCAGCAGCACCGGCGGCTCGATGACCAGTGCACGCGCCAGTGCCACGCGCTGTCGCTGGCCGCCCGAGAGCTCGCGCGGGTAGCGGGTGGCATGCGCTTCCAGGTGAACCAGCGCAAGGGCCTGCTTCACCCGTTCAGCGCGCTCGGCCTTGGGCATCTTGCGCATCTCGAGGCCGAAGCTCACGTTGTCGGCCACGGTCATGTGCGGAAACAGCGCGTAGGTCTGGAACACGATGCCCAGGCCCCGCGTGTTGGCCTTGGCATGGGTGATGTCCTTGCCGGCAAGCTCGATGCGCCCGCTCGAAACCGCCTCGAAGCCCGCAATCATCTGCAGCGTGGTGGTCTTGCCGCAGCCCGAAGGCCCGAGCAGCGAAACGAACTCTCCCTTTTCCACCGCAAGGTTCATGGCCGACACGGCGCGCGTGGCGCCGTAGAACTTGGTCACGTCGGTGAGCCGTAGGAATGACATGGAAGAGCCTTTCTGCGCGGTGTCGTGAACGGCGTGCCGCACCTTGGTGCGCGCCATGGACAAGAGAGAACTTTCAATTCACTCTATTGCAACGATTGCGCCAACTCGCCTCGGGTATTCCATTAATCAGAATCTTTCTATGATTTATTCCGTTCAACGGAATATCATGCGAACAATGGACCCAAAGAATTCCACAGGAGAAGCCATGGAAAGCCCCGCGGCCGCGAGCGGCGGTGTGCCGCGTGTGTTTTCAGTGCTTCGCGCGCTGGGTGCGGTGCAGGCCGAAGGTGGCCGCGTGACGCAAATTGCACGGTCGGTGGGCCTCACGCAGGCAACCACGCACCGCCTGCTGCAGTCGCTCATGGCCGAGGGCATGGTCGAGCAGGACGAGCGCAGCAAGCTCTACCGCCTGAGCATCGATTTCTTCGCGCTGGCGGCCAGTGCCGGCAACCCGGGTGACCTGCGTTCCATTTGCCGCCCGGTGCTGCTGCGCCTGTGTGCCAGCCTGGGCGACAGCATCTTTCTTTTGGCGCGCAGCGGCTTCGACGCGGTGTGCCTCGACCGTAGCGAAGGGCCGTTTCCCATTCGTTCGTTCACGGGCGATATCGGCGGGCGCATTGCGCTGGGCGTGGGGCAGGGCGCGCTCGCCATCTTGGCGTTTCTGCCGGAGGCCGAGCGCGAGGAAGTGATCCGCTTCAATCTGTCGCGCGTGCGTGAGTACGGCGTGTACGACGAGGTCTATCTGCGCACCGAGATCGAGCGCGTGCGCCAAGCCGGCTATGCGGGGCGCAACACCGGCCTGCTCGAAGGCATGGCCGGCGTGGCGGTACCCATTCTCGACCGCGAGGGCCGCGCGGTGGCCGCGCTGAGCGTGGGCACAATCGCGGACCGGCTCAACGCCGACCGCATGCCCACCGTGGTCGAGCTGCTCAAGCGCGAGGCCGCAGCCATCGGGCCGAAGATCAACCCCTTCGATGCAACGCTCAGAAGGCCGGCGCAGAGCCTGGCGGGGTCGCCGGCAGGGCAGAAAATTCCTTTGCCGGACGCGCCGGAGCCCCGATAGGCGCTGCGTTCATTTCAGCTTCCGGTCTTCGCTCTTGGCTTCTGCCATGGCCTCGGGTTCCAGTTCCTCGGCGGAGCGGTTCAGTCGGATGAAGATGCCCCAGCCCGCCATGAGAAGGCCGACCGAGCCCAGCATGGCGGCGGCATGCAGCATCAGCTCGGGCGCTTCACGCGCCTTGAAGGTCGCAACCAGCCCTTCGACCGCGACGGCAACCACGATGACGACCATGAACCTGGAAAGGAAGCGGCGCACCCGCGTCGGCGCGCCGATGTGCGCGTCGCGCACCACTTCTTCTTCCAGCACGGTCTGTGAGATCTGCAGCGCCACGACGCCGGCTGCCAGCAGGCCCACCGCCTCGATGATCGCCTCGGCCGCGGGCAGGTCGAGCCCCTGCATGACGGCACCCCAGCCAGCCCGCGCCGCAATCACGACGAGGACGAGCGACGCGGCGGCAAATGCGAGAGCCATCAGGGCATGGATTGCGGCGTACAGGGTGAGGATCGCTTTCATGGCTCTACGGAAAGTGAGATGCGCGATCTTCGGTGCCAGCCAGCGCTTCGCGCGTAGGCGCGAAGCCCGTCCCTCACCGGGCGCATGCCGAGTTCATTCGGCAAACGCATCAAGTCCTTCCTTTTTTTCACTAGGCAAGCGCGCGGGATTGGAAGATATTGCGCCGGTCCCGTCTTGCCGTTTCCTTTTCTCTCTTCCTCCCTTGCCGGAGCGCGCCCATGTCCGAAGCCCAAGCCCCTGTCTCCCTTGCCGCCGAAATCGAACAGCTGCTGCAGCGCCTGGGCGTGCCCCGCAGCGCCTACACCGGCGGCGAGCTGACGGTGCGTTCGCCGGTGACGGGCGAGGTGATTGCACAGGTGCCGCAAACCAGTCCGGCCGAAGCGACAGCCGCCATCGGCCAGGCGCATGAAGCCTTCAAGGCCTGGCGCAGCGTGCCGGCACCGCGCCGCGGCGAGCTGGTGCGGCTGCTGGGCGAAGAACTGCGCGCCGCCAAGGCCGACCTCGGCCGCCTGGTCACGCTCGAGGCCGGCAAGATTCCGACCGAGGGCGCGGGCGAGGTGCAGGAAATGATCGACATCTGCGACTTCGCGGTCGGCCTCTCGCGCCAGCTCTACGGCCTGACGCTCGCCACCGAGCGCGCCGAGCACCGCATGATGGAAACCTGGCATCCGCTGGGCGTGTGCGGCGTGATCTCGGCTTTCAACTTTCCGGTGGCCGTATGGTCGTGGAACGCGGCGCTGGCACTGGTGTGCGGCGATCCGGTGGTGTGGAAGCCGTCGGAAAAAACGCCGCTCACCGCGCTGGCCACGCACGCCATCGCGCAGCGCGCCATCGCGCGCTTTGGCGAAGACGCACCCGAAGGCCTGCTCGGCCTGCTGCTGGGCCAGCGCGACATCGGCGAAGTGCTGGTTGACGACCACCGCGTGCCGATTCTCTCGGCGACCGGTTCGACTGCGATGGGCCGGCAGGTGGGACCGAAGCTGGCCGCACGTTTTGCGCGCGCCATTCTTGAGCTCGGCGGCAACAACGCCGCCATCGTCACGCCATCCGCCGACCTGGACCTCACGCTGCGCGCCATTGCGTTCTCGGCCATGGGCACGGCCGGCCAGCGCTGCACCACGCTGCGCCGGCTCTTCGTGCACGACAGCGTGTACGACGCGCTGGTGCCCAAGCTCGCCAAGGTGTACGGCAATGTGCGGGTCGGCGATCCGCGCGAGGCTGGCACGCTCGTGGGGCCGCTGATCGACCGCGCTGCGTTCGACGGCATGCAGAAGGCGCTGGGCGAAAGCCGCGAGATCGGCGCTAAGGTGCACGGCGGCGAGCGCGTCGAAGGCATCGGCACCAAGGACGCCTACTACGTGCGCCCCGCATTGGTGGAGCTGAAGTCGCACGACGGCCCGGTGCTGCGCGAAACCTTCGCGCCCATTCTTTATGTAGTGCGCTACAGCGCGCTCGACGATGCCATCGAACGGCACAACGCGGTGGGCGCGGGCCTGTCGTCGTCGATCTTCACGCTCAATGTGCGCGAGGCCGAGCGCTTTCTTTCGAGCGCCGGTTCCGACTGCGGCATTGCCAACGTCAACATCGGCCCGAGCGGTGCCGAGATCGGCGGTGCCTTCGGCGGCGAGAAGGAAACCGGCGGCGGCCGCGAGGCCGGCTCCGACAGTTGGAAGGCGTACATGCGCCGCGCGACGAACACCATCAACTATTCGACGGCATTGCCTCTTGCACAAGGCGTGACCTTCGATATCGGAGATTGATCCAACCCAGGCCTTTGCCCTTGCCGCGCAGCGTTCTGCTGCGCCGGCAAGGCAGAACGCTGCGCGAGCCCCAATAAAACAACCAGGAGACAGAGAACATGAAGATGCAATTGAAGACCCTCGCCACCGCCGCAGCGCTGCTTGCGCTCGCATTCGGCGCTTCGGCGCAGCAAGCCCCTGCCGGCGGCACGCTCGACAAGATCAAGAGCAGCGGCAAGGCCGTGCTCGGCGTGCGCGAGGCCTCGCCGCCCATGGCCTACATGCTGGGCGCGAACGACAAATACGTGGGCTACCACGTCGAGCTTTGCGAACGCGTGCTGAAGGACATCGCGCCTTCTGCCAAGCTCGAATACATGGCCGTCACGGCGCAGAACACCATTCCGCTGGTGCAGAACGGCACGCTGGACATAGGCTGCGGCCCCACCACCAACAACACCGCGCGCCAGCAGCAGGTGGCCTTTGCGCTCACCACGTATGTGAGCGAAGTGCGCATGGCGACCAAGGCCGATTCGGGCATCAACTCGCTCGACCAGCTGGCGGGCCGCACCGTGTCGGCCTCCACCGGCACCACCGCCGTGCAGCTGCTGCGCAAGCGCGAGCGCGCGCAGAACACCACCATCAACACGATGCTCGGCAAGGACCATCTCGAGAGCTTTCTGCTGATGGAGTCGGGCCGCGCCGATGCCTTTGTGCTCGACGACAACCTGCTCGCCGGAATCATCGCGAATTCGAAGAACCCCACGGCCTATCGCATCACTGGAGAGGCGCTGGGCTCGGAGCCGATTGCGCTGTTGTTCCGCAAGGACGACCCGGCCTTCAAGGCCGCGGTGGACGACTCGCTGCGCAAGCTCATGAAGACCGGCGAGCTCGAGAAGATCTACACCAAGTGGTTCGTCGCGCCGATTCCGCCGAAGAACACGAGCCTGAACCTGCCGATGAGCACGGCGCTGAAGCAGCTGATTGCCGAGCCCAACGATAAGCCGCTCGAGGCCTACGCGAAGTGATGTCCGCCGTGCTCGATTCCGCGCTTGCGTCGGCTTGCACGTTCGAGCCCGCGGAGCGCGTGCGCGCCATCGGCGTGTCGGAAATCCTGCGCATCACCGACCATGCCAATGCATTGAAGCGCGCCGGCCGGCCGGTGATCGTGCTGGGCGCGGGCGAGCCGGACTTCGACACGCCCGAGCACATTCGCGCCGCCGCGGCTCGTGCCATGGAGCGTGGCGACACGCGCTACACCGTGCTCGACGGCAGCCCGGCCATGAAGACCGCGGTGCAGTTCAAGTTCAAGCGCGACAACGGGCTGGATTTTGCGTTGAATGAAATCAGCGTGGGTGCGGGCGCCAAGCAGGTCATCTTCAACGCGCTCATGGCCAGCCTGAACGCGGGCGACGAGGTGATCTTGCCGGCGCCGTACTGGACGTCCTACGCCGACATCGTGCAGATCTGCGGCGGCGTGCCGGTGAGCGTGCCGTGCGGCGAGGTCAACGGCTTCAGGCTGGATGCGGTGCAGCTCGAAGCGGCCATCACGCCGCGCACGCGTTGGCTCTTTTTGAACTCGCCGTCCAATCCGAGCGGCGCGGCCTACAGCGCGGCCCAGCTCGCGCCACTGTGCGAGGTGCTGCTGCGGCATTCGCAGGTTTGGGTGCTGGCCGACGACATCTACGAGCACATCCTCTACGACGGCCTTGCATTTGCCACCCCGGCGGCCGTGGAGCCGCGGCTGCGCGAACGCACGCTCACCGTGAACGGCGTGTCGAAGGCTTATGCAATGACAGGCTGGCGCGTGGGCTACGGCGCAGGACCGCGCGAACTGATCGCGGCCATGGCGGTGGTGCAGAGCCAGTCGACCTCGTGCCCGTCGTCGGTGAGCCAGGCCGCGGCGATCGAGGCGCTGACCGGGCCGCAAGACATCGTGGCCGAGCGGTGCGCCGACTTTCAGGCGAGGCGCGACTTCGTGGTGGCCGCATTGAACCGCGCGTCCGGCCTGCATTGCCGCGTGCCCGAGGGCGCGTTCTATACCTTTGCGAGCTGTGCCGGCGTGCTCGGCCTGCGCACACGCGGCGGCGCGCTGCTGCAGACGGACAGCGACTTCTGCAACTACCTGCTGCAGGAGTTTGAAGTGGCGGTGGTGCCGGGCAGCGTGTTCGGGCTGGCGCCGTACTTCCGCATTTCGTATGCCACGTCGATGGCGCAGCTTGAGGAGGCGTGTGCGCGCATTGCCGCGGCATGCGAAGCTCTCGAATGAATTTCTCCCTCCCCTTCCGGGGGAGGGCGGGGGTGGGGGCAAGCGGCGTATCAATCGCTGTTGGCCCGGCCAGCGCCGCCTGCCCCCATCCCAGCCTTCCCCCAGAGGGGGAAGGAGCGAATACAAAGACCTTCATTGCATTGGACACAGCATGACTTCTCCCCGCACCGGCGGCCAGATCCTGGTCGATCAGCTCATCACCCACGGCGTCAAGCAGCTCTTCTGCGTGCCCGGCGAAAGCTTTCTGGCCGTGCTCGACGCGCTGCACGATGCCTCCATCGACGTGACGGTGTGCCGCCAGGAAGGCGGCGCCGCGATGATGGCCGAGGCGCAGGGCAAGCTCACCGGCCAACCGGGGGTGTGCTTTGTCACGCGCGGGCCGGGCGCCACCAACGCCGCGGCCGGCGTGCACATCGCGCACCAGGATTCGACGCCGATGCTGCTCTTCGTGGGCCAGGTGGCGCGCGAGGCGCTGGGCCGCGAGGCCTTCCAGGAACTGGACTACGGCGCGGTGTTCGGCACCATGGCCAAGTGGGTGGTGCAGATCGACGATCCGGCGCGGGTGCCTGAGCTGGTCTCGCGCGCCTTCCACGTCGCCACCTCGGGCCGGCCCGGGCCGGTGGTGATTGCGTTGCCCGAAGACATGCTGACCGAAGCCGCGGCGGTGGGCGATGCGCAGCCCTATGCGGTGACCGAAACCTATCCGGGCGCGACGCAAATCACGCAACTTCAAGAGCGCCTGTCGCAAGCGCAGCGGCCCGTGGTCATCCTCGGCGGCAGCCGCTGGTCCGAAGCCGCGACGCGGCAGTTCGCCGGTTTTGCCGAGGCGTTCTCGCTGCCGGTGTATTGCTCGTTCCGCCGCCAGATGCTGCTGTCGGCCGAGCATCCTTGCTATGCGGGCGACCTGGGGCTTGGCGCGAACCCGCGCATGCTGGAGCGCATTCGCAATTCAGACCTGGTGCTGCTGGTGGGCGGACGCCTGTCGGAGGTGCCGTCGCAGGGCTATGAGCTGCTTGCCATTCCGCAGCCGAAGCAGGCGCTGGTGCATGTGCATGCGGATGCCGACGAGCTCGGCAAGCTCTATCGTCCGGCGCTGGGCATCCACGCCACGCCGCAGGCGTTTGCCGAGGCAGTGGCTGCGCTGCGCCCGGCTTCACCGCCGGCCTGGCAGGCCGAGACAAAGACCGCGCGCGAAGACTTCTTGCGCTGGAGCGATCCGGCCCCCATCCGCATTCCGGGCCCGCTGCAGATGGGCGAGGTGATGCAGCACCTGCGCGAGGTGCTGCCGGCCGACACCATCTTCTGCAACGGCGCCGGCAACTTTGCCACCTGGGTGCATCGCTTCTGGCCGTTCCGCTCGTTCGCGAGCCAGTTGGCGCCCACCAGCGGATCGATGGGCTATGGCCTGCCGGCGGGCGTGGGCGCCAAGCGGCTGTGGCCGCAGCGCGAGGTGGTGGTGTTCGCGGGCGACGGCGACTTCATGATGCACGGCCAGGAGTTCGCGACCGCCGTGCAGTACGGCCTGCCGATCATCGTGGTGCTGCTGGACAACGCCATGTACGGCACCATCCGCATGCACCAGGAAAAGCACTATCCGGGACGCGTGAGCGCCACGCAGCTGAAGAACCCCGACTTCCGGGGCTATGCCGAAGTGTTCGGTGGGCATGGCGAGCGCGTGACCCGCACGGAGGAGTTCGGCCCCGCGCTGGCGCGCGCCCGTGCCAGCGGCAAGCCCGCGGTGCTGCATTGCCTGCTCGATCCGGAAGCCATCACGCCGGCCAGCACGCTGCAGAGCATTCGCAAGGCGGCACTGGCTGCCGGCTGAGCGCCTGGCGGCGGACGCTTGGCGTCAAAAAAAGATCAGCCCAGGCCGCCAGCAAACCGCGGCCGGGGCTTTGGCGGATTGCCGTCGGGCATGCGCGCGGCCAGCCGTGCGGCGCGGGCCAAGGGCTCCATGGCCTGCTCGAGGCGGGTGGCGAGCAGGTAGAGATCCTCGTCCTTGGTTTCGGCGGCATGGGCGCGCGTCATGCGCACGATCTCGGCGGCGTATTCGGCGTTGGTGGCCATCCATTCGGTGTCGGTCACGCGCCCGTGCTTTCGCCGCAGTGCCACGTGCAGCCGTGCGGCAAGGGCGATGCGTTCGCTTTCGGACATGGACATGGTTCGAGGGGCTCCATGAATGGCTCGAACCCGCTGCGTGCACAAGTCGTGCCATGTCCAAGCCCCGCCATTAACGCCCCGAAACACTTTTGTTTGCCAAGAGGCCTTCGAACGTAAGGCAAAGCGGGTAATTCCCAATGCACTGGCCCGGTGCACCGCCTAAAGTCTGCCCACTCGCGAACGGGCCAAGCTCGTGCTGCCGAGGGTCCGAGGAGACAAAATTCGGTCTACAAGAAAAATTCTTCAAGGCTTCCGTTCGAGAAGCCGTGTTTGAACTTGAAAGGCGCCGCTGGTCGGCGCCTTTTTTATTGCCCGGCGCAGCCCGTTCGCCTGCCGATTCCTGACTGACGGAAGCGCGCTTGCAGGCCCGCCCTGCCTTTCATCGAAGCTCCTCTTTTGGTAGCGCCCTGGGTGCGACAATCCTGGCATGGAAATGCTGGTGGTCACGGGCGCTTCGCTGCTCGCAGGGTTTGTCGATTCGATCGTGGGCGGCGGCGGTTTGATCCTTGTGCCGGCGCTGTTTGCCGTCTTTCCGGGCGCACCGCCGGCCACGTTGCTGGGCACCAACAAAAGCGCTTCTATTTGGGGCACGGCGGCCGCGGCCGCCCAGTTCAGCCAGCGGGTTCAGATGCGCTGGGGCGCTTTGTGGCCGGCCGCCCTGCTCGGATTCGCGGGGTCCATGCTCGGCGCCTGGGGCGTGACTCTGTTTCCGGGCGACTTCCTGCGGCGCGCATTGCCCATCGTGCTGCTTGGCGTGCTGCTCTACACGCTGGCGCGCAAGGACCTGGGCCGCCACCACGTACCGCGTTTCAGCGGCCGCGCCGAAACGCTGGCGGCCTGCGCCATCGGCCTGTCGATCGGGTTCTACGACGGCTTCTTCGGACCCGGGGCGGGCAGCTTCCTCGTCTTTTTGTTCGTGCGCTGGATGGGCTACGACTTCCTGAATGCCTCTGCATCGGCCAAGATCATCAACACGCTCACCAACGCCGCGGCCCTGCTGCTGCTCGCGGTCAAGGGGCATGTGTGGTGGCACTATGGGCTGGTGATGGCGGTGGCCAATGTGGCGGGCAGCCTGCTGGGCACGCGTGTTGCGCTGAAGCACGGGGCCGGTTTCGTGCGGGTGGTGTTCATCGTGGTGGTGAGCGCGCTCATCCTGAAGACCGCCTATGACGCATTCCTGAAATAGCACAACGAGAAAGTCCCATTCATGGCATTGCCAGAGTCCGCTGCACCCGTTGAACGCCCCGCAGCCGTCAGCTTCTGGCAGGCCTTCGCCTATTGGCTCAAGCTCGGCTTCGTCAGCTTTGGCGGCCCGGCGGGGCAGATAGCGCTCATGCACCAGGAACTGGTGGAGCGCCGGCGTTGGATTTCGGAAAAGCGCTTTCTGCATGCGCTCAACTACTGCATGCTGCTGCCGGGCCCTGAGGCGCAGCAGCTTGCCACCTACATCGGCTGGCTCATGCATCGCACCCGGGGCGGCCTTGCGGCGGGCGTGCTCTTCGTGCTGCCCTCGCTCTTCATCCTGATCGGGTTGTCGTGGGCGTACATGGCCTATGGGCACGTGCCGGCGGTGGCGGGCCTGCTCTACGGCGTCAAGCCCGCGGTCACGGCCATCGTGCTCTTCGCGGCATGGCGCATCGGCTCGCGGGTGCTCAAGAACGCCTGGCTCTGGGCGATTGCCGTTGCCGCCTTTGTCGCGATCTTCGCGCTGCGGCTGCCGTTTCCGATCATCGTGCTGTCCGCCGGGGTCATCGGCTACTTCGGCAGCCGGTTCGCGCCGGCGTACTTCGCGCCTGGCGGCGGGCATGGAGCGGCGGCGGGTTCGGCCGGCCCCTCGCTGATCGACGACGACACGCCGACGCCGCCGCATGCCCTTTTTAGCTGGGGCCGTTTCGCGCGCGTGCTGGCGGTGTTCTTCCTGCTGTGGCTCGGCGCGCTGGGCACGCTCACGGCGCTGTACGGATGGAGCGGCGCGCTCACCCAGATGGGGTGGTTCTTCACCAAGGCGGCGCTGCTGACCTTCGGCGGCGCCTATGCGGTGCTGCCCTATGTGTTCCAAGGGGCGGTCGACCACTATCACTGGCTCAGCGCCACGCAGATGATCGATGGCCTTGCGCTCGGAGAAACCACGCCCGGCCCCTTGATCATGGTGGTGTCGTTCGTGGGCTTCGTCGGCGCCTGGGGCCAGGCGCTGTTCGGCCCCCATGCGCTGTTCGCGGCGGGCGTTGCGGGCGCGGCGGTGGTGACCTTCTTCACCTTCCTGCCGTCGTTCCTGTTCATTCTGCTGGGCGGGCCTTTCATCGAGTCGACCCACGGCAACCTGAAATTCACCGCGCCGCTGACCGCGATTACCGCGGCCGTGGTCGGCGTGATCGTCAACCTGGCGGTCTTCTTCGCCTATCACGTGCTCTGGCCGAAGGGCTTGTCAGGGCCCTTCGAGTTTCCCTCCGCCGTCATCGGCGCGCTCGCGGCCATCGCGCTCTTCCGCTTCAAGGCCGGCGTGATTCCGGTGGTGCTTGCATCGGCACTCGCGGGCATGGCCTGGCAACTGCTCATGCGCTGACCGCTCGAGGGCTTATTCCTCGACGAAGGCTTCTTCGCGTTTCGCCTTGATTGAGGGGAGCAGCACGATGCCGAGCAACAACGCCGCCGCGACCAACAAGCCCGCCGACAGCGGCCGCGTGACGAACACGCTCCATGTGCCGCGCGACAGCAGCAGGGCGCGCCGCAGGTTTTCTTCCATCATCGGCCCGAGAATGAAGCCCAGCAGCAACGGCGCGGGCTCGGTCTTCAGCTTGATGAACAGGTAGCCGATGAAGCCGAAGGCCGCCACCATCCAGATGTCGAAGGTGTTGTTGTTGGTCGAGTACACGCCAATCGCGCAGAACAGCACGATGGCGGGGAACAGGAACTTGTAGGGCACCGTCAATAGCTTGATCCACATGCCGATCAGCGGCAGGTTCAGCACGATCAGCATCGCGTTGCCGATCCACATCGAAGCGATCAATCCCCAGAACAGTTCCGGGTTGCTGGTCATCACCTGCGGGCCGGGCTGGATGTTGTGGATGGTCATCGCACCCACCATCAGTGCCATTACCGCGTTGGGCGGAATACCCAGCGTGAGCAGCGGAATGAAGGAGGTCTGCGCACCCGCGTTGTTGGCCGATTCGGGCGATGCCACGCCGCGGATGTTGCCCTTGCCGAAGGGGACTTCGCCGGGGCGCATCTTGATCTTCTTTTCGAGCGCATAGGCCGCGAAGGCGGCCAGCAGCGCGCCGCCGCCGGGCAGTATGCCGAGCGCCGAACCCAGGGCGGTGCCGCGCAGCACCGCGGGCGTCATGCGCTTGAAGTCGTCCTTGGTGGGCCACAGGCCCTTCACCTTGTGCGTGAACACCTCGCGCTCGTCGTCGGGCTGCGAGAGGTTGCCGATGATTTCGCCATAGCCGAACACGCCCATGGCAATCACCACGAAGCCGATGCCGTCGGTGAGCTCGGGGATGTCGAAGCTGAACCGCGCCACGCCCGAATTGACGTCGGTGCCGACAATGCCGAGCAAGAGGCCGAGCACGATCATGGCCACCGCCTTGAGCAGCGAACCCGAAGCCAGCACCACGGCGCCGATCAGGCCCAGGGTCATCAGCGAGAAGTATTCGGCCGGGCCGAACTTGAAGGCCAGCTCGGTCAGCGGCGGCGCGAAGGCGGCCAGGATCAGCGTGCCCACGCAGCCGGCAAAGAACGAACCCAGACCCGCAGCGGCGAGCGCGGGCCCCGCGCGGCCCTGCCTTGCCATCTGGTAGCCGTCGATACACGTGACCACGGAGGACGATTCCCCGGGCAGGTTCACCAGAATCGCGGTGGTCGAGCCGCCGTACTGCGCACCGTAGTAGATGCCGGCGAGCATGATCAGCGCCGATACGGGCGGCAGCGCGTACGTGGCCGGCAGCAGCATCGCGATGGTCGCGACCGGGCCGATGCCCGGCAGCACGCCGATCAGCGTGCCCAGGATGCAGCCGACCAGGCAGTACAGCAGGTTCGTGAAAGTGAAGGCGACGCCGAAGCCCGTCGCGAGGTTGTGGAACAGTTCCATGGCGGTGTGCTCCTCAACCCGAAATGAAAGTAGGCCAGACCTGGATCTGCAGCTTCAGCGCCCAGATGAAGGCCACATAGCTGCCGGCCGCCAGGATGGTGGAGAGCACCAGCACGTCGCGCAGCTTGAAGTGCTCCCCCGCCATGCTCGAGATGATGGTGAGGGCGTAGATCGCGACGATCATTCCCATGGCGGGCAGGCCGATGCTCGGCAGCCCGCCGAGCAGCACGCCGAACGCCAGGTTGGCGCCCAGCACGAAAGCCACCGGCTTCCAGGCCCATTTGCCGATCGGGTCGCCGCCGGCGGTTTCGATCACCATGGCCTGGAACATGATGGCTCCGCCGAGCACCGCCAGCAAAATGCCCAGCATGAGCGGGAAGTAGCCGGGGCCCATGCGGGCACCGTCGCCGATGGTGTAGGTGGTGGCGCCGATGGCGAAAGCACCGCCGACACTTGTAAACATGACTCCTGAAAAGAAGTCCGCCTGACTCTTGATGCGCATTGCCTCGACCCTCTTGATTGGACGGGTGAGGGTCGTCGCCCGCGGCTGACCTTGGGCTGACCGGCGCGGTAAGGACAAATGCGTACAAGGTGGCCCAAGCCTTCGCGCGAGCGATGGGCGCAGAAACGAAAAAAGCTCCCGAAGGAGCTTTTTTATTTGAGAGCGAGGTCTCGGGGGAAGGGCTTAGTAGCCGCCGCGACCACCGCCGCCGCCGCCGTAGCCGCCGCCACCACCGCTGCGGCCACCGCCGCCGCCGCCACCACCGTAGCCGCCGCCGCCACCACCGCCGTAACCACCACCGCCGCCGCCGCCGTAGCCGCCGCCACCACCGGTACGGGGGGGGCGAGCTTCCATCGGACGTGCTTCGTTCACGGTCAGGGCGCGGCCCTGGAGCGAATGGCCGTTCATGGCTTCAACGGCAGCCAGCGCTTCAGCGTCGGTGCCCATTTCCACGAAACCGAAGCCCTTGGAGCGGCCGGTGTCGCGTTCCATCATGACCTTGGCGCTGACGATCGAGCCGAACTCGCCGAAAGCCTGTTCCAGGTCGTTGTCACGCACAGAGTAGGCGAGGTTGCCTACGTAGAGTTTCTTGCCCATTGAGGGACTCCTAATTCAAACCAACAAAACAAAGCGATGGAGTCCCAGAATCACAACAAACAAATGCGCTGTGGCGCGAAACTGACCGATCACCGAATTACGTGCACGGGAGGCAAGCTCACAGACACGTAGGCACGATTATCAATGCGATCTGGAAAAAGGGTGATGAAATTCGCGCTTCTTACGAAACATCACGCCTTGGCGGGCGGTTTCGCAACGGTTCCAGAAGGCCGGAGAGCCCGTTGTGGTCTATTTCATGCATCAAATGGAGCAGCCGGCCGATTTCACCTGCGGGAAAACCCTCGCGTGCGAACCAATTCAGATAATTGCCGGGTAAATCGGCAATCAACGTGCCCTTGTGCTTGCCGAAGGGCATTTCGAGCGTGACAAGGCGCTGCAGGTCTTCGGGTTTCATGACGAGATTCAGCCTCCGGCGCGCTTCACCACGTGGCCTTGCCTGGTGAGGGCCGCGATCACCAGTTCTCGGTGGTCGCCCTGGATTTCGATGGTGCCGTCCTTCACCGTGCCGCCCGTGCCGCAAGCCGTCTTGAGCTGTTTGCCCATGGCCGCGAGCGCCGCCGCATCGAGCGCCAGGCCCTTGACCACCGTCACGCCCTTGCCTTTGCGGCCCTTGGTCTCGTGCGATACACGCACAATGCCGTCAGTGGCCGGAACGCGCGCCTTGAGCTCCTTGCAGCGGCACTGCGCCATGGGCGCGCGGCACTCGGGGCACATGCGGCCTCCGGCTTCGGTGGAATACACCAGGGCGGTGGACTGATTGCTCTTCATCGTCATTCGGTCGATCTCTTCTTCAACGCTTCGGTTCCTGTTGGTTCCCGGTTCATCTTTCTCTGTCTGCTCACATGCCATTCGATTCACTGGGCCTGGCCCCCGCGCTCGTGCAGGCTGCCGCCGAAAGCGGCTATGCCGCGCCGACCGCCATCCAGGCCGCGGCCATTCCCGCAATTCTGCAAGGCCGCGACGTGCGGGGTTCGGCGCAGACCGGCTCGGGCAAGACCGCCGCATTTTCCCTGCCGCTGCTGCAGCGCCTGGCCGCCGAGCGCGCAGCGTCGCCGCGCCGCCTGCGCGCGCTGGTGCTCGTGCCCACGCGCGAGCTGGCCGCCCAGGTCGGCGAAACCATGCGCAGCCTGGCGCAGCACCTGCCCGAGCGGCTCAAGATCGCCATTGCCTTCGGCGGCGTGTCGATCAACCCGCAGATGATGAGCCTGCGCGGCGGCGCCGACATCGTGGTGGCAACGCCGGGCCGGCTGCTCGATCTGGTGGACCACAACGCGCTCAAGCTCGGCGCGGTGTCCATGCTCGTGCTCGACGAGGCCGACCGCCTGTTCGACCTCGGCTTTGCCGAAGAGCTGGGCCGCATCCTCGCGCTGCTGCCGGCGCAGCGCCAGAACCTGCTTTTTTCCGCCACCTTTCCGCCCGCCATCCAGGCGCTGGCCGACGGCACGCTGCGCGACCCGGCGGTGATCGACGTGCAGGGCGAGCCCGGCACCGAGCCCGCTATCGTGCAGCGCGTGATCGAGGTCGACGCCAACCGCCGCACCCAGCTGCTGCGCCACCTGCTGAAAGAAAACGAGTGGGACCGCGTGCTGGTCTTCGTCGCCACGCAGCATGCGGCCCAGACTGTGGCTGAGAAGCTCTACAAGAACGGCGTGTACGCGGTGCCCTTTCATGGCGACATTGCGCAGGGCACGCGCACCGGCATCCTCGCGCAGTTCAAGGAGAGCCGCTGGGATGTGGTGATTGCCACCGACCTTGCGGCGCGCGGCATCGACATTGCGCAACTGCCCGTGGTGATCAACTACGACCTGCCGCGCTCGCCCACCGACTACATCCACCGCATCGGCCGCACGGGCCGCGCTGGCGAAAGCGGGCTGGCCATCAGCTTCGTGAGCGCGGCCACCGAGGCGCACTTTCGCGTGATCGAAAAGCGGCAGGGGCTCCATCTGCCGCGCGAGCGCATCGAGGGCTTCGAGCCGACCGAAATGGCGGTGCCGGTGGTCGACAACTCGGGCACGGGTGGCATCAAGGGCAAGCGGCCGAGCAAGAAGGACAAGCTGCGTGCGGCGAACGCATTGGCCGCGGCGCGGCAGGGCGACAGCGAGCAGAACGACTGAAGCCGCGCGGCTACAGCCAGCCCAGTTGCCGTGCCGCCAACTCCTTCATGATGTCCTCGGCGCCGCCGCCGATCATCATCACCTTCACTTCGCGGTAGATGCGCTCGCTGACGGTGCCGCGCATGAAGCCCATGCCGCCCAGGATCTGCACGGCCTGGTCGGCGCAGAACTGCATGGTTTGCGTCGCGTGATTCTTGAGCATGCAAACCTGCGCGACCCACTCGGGCGCGTTGAATCGGCCCGCCGCCTCGTGCGCATCGCCTTGCGCCGATACGGCCTCCAGCCACGCCTCGGTGGACGCGATGCGCATCTGCATGTCCACCAGCTTGTGGCGCACCGCCTGGTGTTCGATGAGCGCGGCGCCGAAGGTCTTGCGCCCTTGTGACCAGGCCAGCGCCTCGTCGAGGCAGGCCTGCGCAAAGCCGAGTGCGCCCGCGGCCAGGCCGATGCGTTCGCCGTTGAAGTTGCCCATGACCATGCGAAAGCCCGCGCCTTCGCTGCCGAGCAGGTAGCGCGCAGGCACGCGCACGTTGTCGAAGTGAAGCTGCGCGGTGTCTGAGCACAGCCAGCCCATCTTCGCGAGGCGCGTGCGCGTGAGGCCGGGGGCGCTGCCGGGCACCAGCAGCATCGAGATACCGCTGGCGCCGCGCGCCTCGCCGGTGCGAACCGCCACCGTGATCCAGTCGGCCCGCATGCCCGAGGTGATGAAGGTCTTTTCGCCGTTCACCACGTAGTGCTCGCCGTCACGGCGCGCCGTGGTGCGCAGCGCCGCCACGTCGGAGCCGCCGCCGGGTTCGGTGATGGCAAGTGCGGCGATCTTCTCGCCGCGCAGCACCGGCGGTACGACTTCGCCGCGCACCGCATCGCTCGCATGCAGCACCACGGGCGGCAGCCCGATGTTGTGCGAGAACAGGCTTGCGAGCACGCCGCCGCTCTTGCCGTGGCGCGCGAGCGCGATCCATGCGGGGAGCTTCAGCGAATAGGAAGCCGGTGTGCCGCCCAGCGCCTCGGGGTAGCCGAGGCCTAGCAAGCCGAGTTCCGCTGCGCGCGCATACAGCGCCCGGGGAAACTCGCCCGCGTCGTCCCAGGCCTGCACGTGCGGCGCGATCTCGTCTTCGGCAAAGCGCCGCACCGTGTCGGCGAGGGCCGCCCGGTCGGCTTGCAGTTCGGCGTCCATGTGCGCTTCAGCCGCCGTCAGCCGCGTGGTGGCCGCTTGGCAATGCCCATCGTCTTCGCGAGGATGCCGAGCATCACTTCGTCCGCGCCCCCGCCGATGGAGCCCAGGCGCCCATCGCGATAAAGGCGAGAGACGCGGTTCTCGAGCGTGAAGCCCATGCCGCCCCAGAACTGCAGGCAGGTGTCGGCCACCTGGCGCGTTAGTCGCCCGGTCTTGAGCTTGGCCATCGAGGCCAGTTCGAGCACGTCTTGGCCCTGCACATGCAGGTCGCACGCGCGGTAGGTGAGGGCGCGCAATGCTTCCACTTCGGTCTTGAGCTCGGCGAGCTTGAACTGCACCCACTGCTGGTCGGCCAGCGTGGCACCGAACAGCTTGCGCTCTTGCGCCCATTCGATGGTCTGCGCAATGCAGTCTTCCATGGGTTCGAGCGAGCTGGCGGCGGCCCACAGCCGCTCCTCCTGGAACTGCTGCATCTGGTAGACGAAGCCCTGGCCTTCCTCGCCGATGCGATAGCGCTGCGGCACGCGCACGTTGTCGAAATAGATGAGGCCCGTGTCGCTCGAATGCATGCCGATCTTGCGGATCTTCTTCGCCTTCTCGATGCCGGGACTGTCCATGGGCACCATCACGAGCGACTTGTTGCGATGCACGGGTCCATCCCCGGTGTTGACCAGCATGCACATCCAGTCGGCCTGCAGGCTGTTGGTGATCCACATCTTCTGGCCGCTGATGAGGTAGTCGCCGCCGTCCTTGCGCGCATGGCTCTTGAGGCCCGCCACGTCGCTGCCCGCGCCGGGCTCGCTCACGCCGATGCAGCCGACCATGTCGCCCGCAATGGCGGGCGCCAGGAACTCGCGCCGAAGTTCGTCGCTGCCGAAGCGCGCGAGCGCGGGCGTGCACATGTCGGTCTGCACGCCGATGGCCATCGGCACGCCGCCGCAGCTCACATGGCCCAGCGCTTCCGCCATGGCCATTGCATACGAATAATCGAGCCCGGCGCCGCCGAAGGCTTCGGGCTTGTTCAGGCCCAGCATGCCCAGGTTGCCGAGCTTCTTGAAGACATCGTGCGCGGGAAAGATCTCGGCTTCTTCCCATTCGTCGACATGCGGATTGATCTCTTCATCGATGAAGCGGCGCAGCGTCTTCTGAATCTCGAGGTGCTCGTGGGTGTACTGCATGCGGTTGTCTCCAGTCAGTCGTTCGGTTCGTCGGCGTCCTTGAAAACACGCGGCGTCTGGGCCCGGTGAAAGCCGTCGAACGGCCGCACGGCCCGGCGCTGCTGCACCTGCGCGTCTGGCGCTGCCATGGGCCAGCCCATGCGCACCTGCGGCCGAGCGCCATCCACGCGCAGCACGCTGCCGCTGATGAAGCTTGCCGCGGGGCTCAGCAGGAAGGCGATGGCGGCGGAGGTCTCGGCCTCGTTGCCGAAGCGGCCCATGGGCACCGTGCTGCGCATCGCGCGCAGCATGTCGCCGGCTTCGGGTGGATAGTGGTCCATGCCGCTCGATGCGATGTAGCCTGGCGCCACGGCGTTCACGCGGACGCCGCTCGCCGCCCATTCGAGCGCCGCGGTCTCGGTGAAGCTCACCATACCGGCGCGCGCCGCACCGCTGTGGCCCATGTTGGGCATCGAGCCCCATATGTCGGCCACGATGTTGACGATGGCGCCGCCGTGCGCCTGCATGCTCTGCAGAAAGCACTCGCGTGCCACGAGAAAACCGCCCGTGAGATTGGTGTGGATCACCGCCTCCCAGCCCTTGGCCGAAATGGCCGCGAGCGGCGTGATGTACTGGCCGCCCGCGTTGTTCACCAGCCCGTCGATGCGTCCGTGCTCGGCCGCGATGGCGGCCACCGCGTTGCGCACGGCCTCTTCCTGCCGGATGTCGAAGGGCTGCGTGCTCGCCTTGCCGCCGTCATCGGTGATTTCGGCCCGCACCGACTCGAGCTTCTCTGCATTGCGGCCGACCAGAACCACCTGAGCGCCGAGCGAAGCGAGTTCATGCGCAGTGCAGCGCCCGATGCCGGAGCCGCCGCCGGTCACGACGATCACCTGGCCGGCAAAAACGCCGGGCGAAAAAACGGAGCGGTACCGGGAGGGCGAGTTCATCGGACGGCTTTCAACAAATATCTGCGCAGAAGCAGCGTTGTCAGGCATCGGCTATTTCCGCCACAACATGGCGCGCGGCCACCTGTGCGCCAACCGCCACATGCAGCGCGGCCAGCCGGCCGGCGCGCGGCGCGCAGTGCACATGTTCCATCTTCATAGCCTCGAGCGTGACGAGCGGCTGGCCGGCGGCGACGGTGTCGCCCTCCGCCGCGAGCAGCGCGATGACGCGGCCGTTCATCGAGGCGCGCAGCAGCCCGTCGGCGGCAGCGGCACCCTCGCGCGTTACCGCAACGTGGGTGAGGTTGTCGAGCTGAAACGGCCGGCCGCGAAAATGAAAGAAGAGGCGCCCCGTCGGTCCGTGCGCCACCACCGCTTGTTCGGCCAACCCGTTGCAAGAGGAGCGCACATGCCCTTCGCCAGGCAGTGCAAGCAAGTCGACACGTACGGGCGCCTGGTCGCCGATGCAAATGTCGAAACGGGCCGCGCCAAGAGGCTGCACGCGCGCCTGGCAGTTCGTTCCATCAAGCGCAAAGCGCAATGCATTCGGCAGCCTGTGCGCGAGCGGCGAGGGCCAGCCGTGCTCTCCCAGCTGGAGCAACAGCGCAGCGAGCAACGTGGCGCGCGCTTCGGCCGCGGCGTTGGGCGCGAGCAAGTCGTCGAGCTGTTCGGCGATGAAGGCGGTGGTCGCCGCGCCGCTCGCGAACACCGGGTGCGCCAGCGCGCGCTGCAGCAGTTGCTGGTTCGTGGCAACGCCCAGCGCCACCGTGTCTTGCAGGCCGGCGAGCAGCCGTTGCCGGGCTTCGTCGCGCGTGCGGCCGTGCGCCACCAGCTTGGCAATCATCGAGTCGTAGAAGGGCGGCACCGCAGCGCCATCGCGCAGCGCGTGCTCGGTGCGCAAGGCGGCTGACGGACGCCACGCGGCGAGCGTGCCGCTTTGCGGCAGAAAACCCTGCCGCGGGTCTTCGGCGCACAGGCGCACTTCGATCGCGTGGCCGCTCATGCGCACATCCTGTTGCGTGAGTGGCAGCACTTCCCCGGCCGCAATGCGCAACTGCAACTCGACGAGGTCGAGCCCCGTCACGGCTTCGGTCACCGGATGCTCCACCTGCAGCCGCGTGTTCATTTCCATGAACCAGTAGCGGCCGTCGGCATCGAGCAAGAACTCCAGCGTGCCCGCACCTTCGTAGCCGATGGCCTTTGCGGCGGCGACGGCCGTTGCGCCCATGCGTTCGCGCAAGGCTGCGGAAACGGCCGGCGAGGGCGACTCTTCGATCACCTTCTGGTGTCGCCGCTGCACCGAGCAGTCGCGCTCGCCCAGGTGAATGGCGCTGCCGTGCCGGTCGGCGAACACCTGAATCTCGATGTGGCGCGGCGCCTCGATGGCACGCTCCAGGATCACGGCCGCATTGCCGAAGGCATTGAGCGCTTCCGACTGCGCGCTCTGCAGCAGCTCGGCAAAGGCCGCGGCCGACGGCACCAGGCGCATGCCGCGTCCGCCGCCTCCGGCCGTTGCCTTGATCATCACGGGCCATCCGATGCGCGCGGCTTCGGCGGCGAGTGTGGGCTGGCTCTGGTCTTCACCCTGGTAGCCGGGAATGCACGGCACGCCGGCCGCCTGCATCAGCCGCTTCGCGCCGGCCTTGTCGCCCATCGCGCGAATGGCTTCGGGCGAGGGGCCGATGAAGACCAGACCCGCATCGCGGCAGGCCTGTGCGAACGCGGCGTTCTCGGCCAGGAAGCCGTAGCCCGGATGCACCGCTTGCGCGCCGCTTGCAAGCGCGGCGTCGACGATGGCGGCAATGTTCAGGTAGCTTTGCGCGGGCAGCGATTCGCCGATCCACACCGACTGGTCGGCCTGGCGCACATGTTCCGCATCGGCGTCGGCCGTCGAATACACAGCCACCGTGCGGCAGCCCATGGCGCGCGCGGTGCGCATCACGCGGACCGCGATCTCGCCGCGGTTGGCTATGAGAATCTTGCTGAAGCTCATGGCCGCGCCACCGAGAACTGCATGGGCTGCGGCATGCGCGCATCGGCATCTCGGCAAACGGAGAGCACTTCGGCCAGCACCGCCCGCGTGTCGCGCGGGTCGATCACGCCGTCGTCCAGCAGCAGCGCGCTGGTGGTGAACACGCTCATCTGCCGCTCGAAGCGCTCGACGATCTGCTGCTGCATCGCGTCGATCTTCGCGTGATCGACGGCACCTTTGCGCGCCATGCCCGCTTCCATCACGATGGCCATGGTTCTTGCCGCCTGCTCGCCGCCCATCACGGCGGTGCGCGCGGTGGGCCACGAAAAGCAGAAGCGCGGCGCGAAGCCCCGGCCGCACATGCCGTAGTTGCCCGCGCCGTAAGAGGCGCCGCAATGCAGCGTGATCTGCGGCACGGTGGCGCTGGTCACCGCCTGGATCATCTTGGCGCCGTGCTTGATGATGCCGGCCTCCTCGTGCGCGCGGCCCACCATGTAGCCCGTGATGTTCTGCAGGTAGACGATGGGCGTGCGCGACTGGCAGCAGGCCTGGATGAAATGCGTGGCCTTGGTGGCTCCGTCTGAATCGATCGGGCCGTTGTTGGTGACGATGCCAACCGCGTGGCCTTCGAGCCGGATGTGCCCGCACACGGTGGCGCTGCCGTAGTGCTCGCTGAACTCGAGAAACTCGGAGCCGTCTGCAATGCGCGCAATCACCTCGCGCATGTCGACCGGCCGCCGCCCGTCGCCGGGCATGATGCCGAGAAGCTCTTCGGCCTTGTAGAGCGGCGGTGCAAATTTGCGCGGGGCTTCGTCGCGTGCCCAATCGATGCCGCCCAGGATCGAGCGCGCGATGCGAATGGCATCGCGGTCGTCTTCTGCCAGGTAGTCGCCCAGCCCCGAGGTGTGCGTGTGCATCACGGCGCCGCCCAGTTCTTCTTCGGTGGCAATTTCGCCGGTGGCGGCCTTGAGCAGCGGCGGGCCGGCCAGGAACGCGCGGGTGCGGTCCCGCACCATCACGATGTAGTCTGAAAGGCCCGTCTGGTAGGCACCGCCCGCGGTCGAGGAGCCGTGCGTCACGGTCACCACCGGAAGCCCCGCGGCCGAGAGCCGCGCCAGGTTGCGGAAGATGCCGCCGCCGCGCACAAAGTCTTGCACGCGGTATTGCATGAGATTGGCGCCCGCGCTTTCCACCAGCTGGACGTAGGGCAGCTTGTTTTCGAGTGCGATCTCCTGCATGCGCAGCTGCTTGTCCAGGCCCATCGGCTGCAGCGCACCGGCGTCGATGCCGGAGTCGGACGCGCTCACCATGCAGCGCACGCCCGCCACCCGGCCGATGCCCGCGATCACCCCGCCGCCGGGCACGCTCTTGCCGAGGTCTTCGTTGTCGTGGCCCAGGCCGGCCAGCGAAGCCAGCGGCAGAAAAGGCGCGCCGGTGTCGAGCAGCAGCGCCAGGCGCTCGCGCGGCAGCAGTTGCCCGCGCTTGGCGAAGCGCTCGGCCGAGGCATTCGACGCCGCCGCGGAGCGCTCCTCATGCGACCGGACTTCGGCAAGCAGCGCCAGCATGCCGGCCCGATGGGCCTGGAAGGATTCGCTGGCCGCGTGCAGCCGGGATTCGATGGCGGGCATGAAGGAGTCAGTGCAGATCGCTTTCGCTCTGCACCGACTCTAGGGCGCCCGTGCGCGCCCGGCTTGCGCCAATTAGCTGGTGCGGACCCGGCGCGGCGCGGCCGGTGCGTCCAGGCTGGTGCCTGTGATCACCCAATAGATGAAGATCAGCACCGCACCGGCCGTGCCGAACACCGAAAGCCCCATGTAGCTGCCCCCGATGGCCAGCGCGTCGGTCGGGGCGGCCGCGGTGCAGATCATGTTGGCGGCGCTCATGCCCACGTAATGCATGGTGCACACCGCCACGCCCATTACCGCGGCCGCGGCGACCTTGTGGCTCAACCGGCGCAGGTTGAAGGCCAGCCACAGGGCCGCGCCCGCGGCAGTGATGGCAATGGCCACGGACAGCCCGACGATGTTGAGATCGAAATCCATCGAGGCGCGCATGTTCATGGCAAACATGCCCATGTAGTGCATCACGCAAACACCCACGCCCGCCAGCAGGCTGCCGGCCAGCCAGCCCGGCTTGCTGAATTTGCTTCGCCCGCCCGCCAGGTACAGCGCAATGCCGGAGATGAGGATGGCCGCCACCAGGGACACGACGGTCAGCGGCACGTTGTATGAAATGCCCACCGGCAGCCGGTAAGCCAGCATGCCGATGAAGTGCATCGACCAGATGCCGATGCCGCCCAGCGCCACGGCGGCGCACGCCACCACCGCCAGGTTGGGTTTGCCGTCCGCACCGACCATGCGCCCCGCGCAGATCAGCGCCACCAGGGAACCCGCGAACGAAATGAGAAACGAGAGCGCCACCAGGCCGAGCGAATACTCGGGCGACAGCAACTGGCCAACAACGAGGGGGGTCATACTTTTGTTCTCCTAGAAAAAGAACGACTCACCGCCGTGGATTGGGTCAGAAAGGGTTGTAACGAGTCGTTCGCCGGGCAGTCTGTAATAGTTGTTTTTAAAAGTAAATCGAATTCGATGGGGTTTTGTTTACCTTCTCACACCTCACCGTTGCGGACGAATTCGGTAGATCGCGCTGTTCCGATCGCCCGCCACGTA
Organism: Variovorax sp. CCNWLW235; assembly: GCF_037204085.1. Classification (NCBI taxonomy): domain Bacteria; kingdom Pseudomonadati; phylum Pseudomonadota; class Betaproteobacteria; order Burkholderiales; family Comamonadaceae; genus Variovorax; species Variovorax sp. CCNWLW235. Next base: position 29,821 of record NZ_JBBCBW010000004.1, read on the forward strand.
GATGCTTCCGTCGCCGCCCACGGCAACGCCCGTCACCACATAAGGCGGCGGCAATCCGGGTCCCGCGGCCAGGCCGATCGGCAGGTTTTCCGCCACGGTGCGGCGTGAGCCGTTCGCAGGGTCGATTTCCACCAGCCGGCGCGCCGCGCTCTCGGCCACGATGAAGCTGCCCCAAGGCGTTTGCGCCAGGCCTTCAGGCAGCGCCAGTCCCTCCGCAATGGCACGGAGCGGCGCGCTCGCGTCGAGCGGAATGCGGGTCAGCTTGCCCGCCGCCTCGGTCACATAGAGTGCGCCGTCCTGGCCGATGATCATCTGCACCGGGCCGCTCAGGCCGCTAGCGAGCACTTGCTTGTCTGCAAACTTGGCACCGCGGGCGCGCGTGATGCTGCCGGTGGCGATCTCGGCATAGATCACGCTGCCGTCGGCCATGGGCAGGGCGTCGAAAGGCGCCTTCAATCCGTGAATGGTCTCGACGGTTCGCAGCGTCTGGCGGTCGACCAGCTGCACCGTGCCTGTGAACCACGAGGTCAGCGCAAACAGCTTGCCCGAGAGACCGATGGCGAAGGGATAGTCGAGGTCCGGATCGCGCTGCATGCGGAACACGTCGCGCACTTCGCCGGTGCGCACATCCACCTGGCGAAAGCCGAACACATCGGCCACCCAGAGCGTGTGGCCCTCCATCTTCAGACCCGCCGGCGCCGCGAGCTTGCCGCTGGTGAGCGTGCGCAGCGCACCGGTGGCGGGGTTGAAGGCCTGCACCTCGTTGTTGGCCATGTTCGAGATGTAGATGGTGCCGTCGGGCGTGTCGCGTGCAATGGCCAGGTTGTCGAGCGACGGGCGCAGTTGCTTCGCGACGGTCTTGCGGCCGGTGGCCAGGTCCACGCGCACCAGCTCGCCGCTGCGCGCATCGACCACCCAGAGGTTGCCCTTGCCGTCCAGGTTGGCCGCTGCGGGAATCTTGAAGCCATCGGCAATCACGGTCATCTGGCCGTTGGCCGGGTCGATCTTCACGACCTGGCCCTTGAACCACAGCGGCCCGTAGAGCATGCCGTCCGGGCCGACCTCGAAGCCGTTGAAGCCGCCCATGTCCTTCTTGATGAGCCGCGGCGGCTTCTGGCCTTCGCGGTCGATCTCCCAGAGCGCATCGCCCAGGAACACCTGCGAGGCGTAGAGCTTGTTGTTGCGGCGGTCGAAGTCGAGGGAGTTGAGGCCGGGCAGGTCCTTGGCGAGCACGCGCATCGGCGCGCCGTCGCTCTCGCGGTAGCGCAGCATGCCCATGAGGTAGTTGGTCCAGGCCAGCTCGCCCTTGGGGCCGACCGCGATGTCGTCGGCCTGGCCTTCGGGCGCATCGATCAGCACCTTGGCCGCGCCGGTGGTGCGGTCCACCTCCCAGAGCGTGTTGCCGAGCACGGAGCCGGCGAGCAGCCGGCCCTTCTGGTCGATGGCCAGGCCGTGCACTCCCGAGAAGGAGGACGGCGGCACCAGCGCCTCGGGTGCGGCCCATGACGCGGGCCGGGTGGTGGGCGGCGGTGCGACAACGGTGCTGCAGGCGCCCAGCAGGGCGAGCGTAGCGGTCAGCGCGGCGGCAGCGCGCAACAGGCGACGGGGCATGCCTTCTCCTTCTTGTGGTTGCGCGCGCAGTCTAGAAGGAGGAGGGGGATGCGGCGCAGTCTCTACTGCGACATGTGCCACTACATGTGTCAAGACATGCGGACTTTCTTCCGCTGTGGATTACCCGCGCAGCAGCTGCGTCGCCGTGTGGATCAACAGCCCCACCAGCCCGCCCACCAGCGTGCCGTTGATGCGGATGAACTGCAGGTCGCGGCCGATGTTGCGTTCGAGCTCCACCGTCATCTCCTCCGCATTCCATTCGGCAACCCGCTCCTCGATGTAGCGGCGGATGTCTTCGCGGTAGCGCTCGATGGCCAGCGGCGCGGCGGCCTCGATCTGCTCGTTGATCCAGCGGCGGATCGCTTCGTCGGCCTGCAGGCGCGCGCCCAGCGCGCCGGCCATCGACGCGATGCGCCGGCGGATCGTCGAATCGCCCCGGCCCAGGTCGTCATGTAGCCACGCGAGCAGTTCGCCCCACAGGCCATGCAGGTAGTCGCCGAGGGCGGGGTGCGCCATCAGCTCGGCGCGGATCTGTTCGCCGCGCTGCTGGAACTCGGGGTCGAGCTTGAGCCGCACCACGAAGTCGTCGACAAAGTGGTCGAAGCGCTTGCGCATCGGATGGCCGGGCTCGGCCGCCAACTCGGCAATGGTGCGCGCCACGGCCGCCACGATCTTGCGCGTGGCGAGCTTGGCCGCCACTTGGTCGAGCCCCACGTAGCGCAGCGTTTTTATCTCGCGCGCAATGGCTTCGGTGATGTGCGCCTGAACCTCTTCGCCTTCGAGCAGACCGGCCACCTGCTGCAGCACATCGTCGAGCAGGGCCTGGTGGCGCCCGCCCGCGGTGAGTGCGTCCAGCGCCTGGCCGGTCAGGCGCGAGAGGTCGATCTTCTCCAGGCCCGCGGCCGCGGCACGGCCCATGAAGGCGCGAACCCGCTCGTCGTCGAATGCCGAGAGGCCGTAGCGCGTGGCGGCCACGCCCCATTCACCGAGCTTTTCGCCGCTTGCGGGGCGGGCCAGCCAGTCGGCGATGCGGCCGGCTGCGTCGAACGCCCGCAGCTTGGCCAGCACCTGCTCGGTGCCGAGAAAGTTGTTGCAGATGAAGCCGGCCAGCTTGGCGCCGATGCGGTCCTTGTTGCTGGGGATGATGGCCGTGTGCGGAATCGGCAGACCGAGAGGGTGCCGGAACAGCGCCACCACCGCAAACCAGTCGGCAATGGCGCCGACCATCGCGGCCTCTGCAAAGGCGGCCACGTAGCCCCAGGCCACGTGCTCGCCGTGCAGCGCGCTGGCCAGCGCATAGAGCAGCGCCGCGGCGCACAGCAGGCCGAGCGCGACGCGCTTCATGCGTTGCAGCGCGCCGCTGCCGTGGTGGTCTTCAGCCAATGGTCGGCGTGGCCGCAAGGCGTTCCATGAACAGTTCGCAGCGCGCCAGTTGCTCCAGGCTCACGAACTCGTCGGGCTGGTGCGCCTGGTTGATGCTGCCCGGGCCGCACACCACGGTGGGGATGCCGGCATTCTTGAAAAGGCCCGCTTCGGTGCCGAAGGCCACCAGCGTGGTGCGGTCTTCGCCCGCCAGGCGCTGGGCAAGCAGCGTGATGGGGTCGTCCGCCGCACCAAGGAAGCTCGGGATCTCGCAGATCGTTTCAAACTTGAAGCCCGCATCGGGCGCCACCTTCTTCATCGCGGGCTCGATGCTCGCGGCATAGGCCAGCACGTCGGCCTGCATACGCTTTGCGTCGGCCGTGGGAAGGTCGCGAAATTCATAGCGGAACTCGGCATCGCGCGGCACCACGTTGTCGGCAATGCCGCCGTGGAACTGGCCCACGCTCGCGGTGCTGAAGGGCACGTCGAAGCCTTCGTAGCGCTGTTCGCTGCGCTCGAAGCCCTCGGCCATGTCGCGCACCTTGCCGACCACGCGGGCCGCCATCTCGATGGCGTTGACCGAATGCGGCGTGAGCGACGAATGCGCCTCCTTGCCGCGCACGCAGCACTTGTAGCGGTACACGCCCTTGTGCGCAATGGCCGGCACCATGCTGGTGGGCTCGCCCACGATGCAGGCCAGCGGCTTGATGTTGGCGTCGCGCATGTCGGCAATGAGTTCCTTCACGCCGAAGCAGCCGATTTCTTCTTCATAGCTGAACGCGAAGTGCACCGCGTAAGGCGAGTCGCTTTCGAGAAAGCGCCTGGCGTTGGCAAGGGCGATGGCAATGAAGCTCTTCATGTCCGCCGAGCCGCGGCCGTAGAGGCGCTCGTTCTGCACCACGGCGGAGAGCGGGTCGACGCTCCATTCCTGCCCGTCCCAGGGCACCGTATCGGTGTGGCCCGAAACGATGACGCCGGCCGGCTTGCCTTCGCCGAGGGTGGCGAACAGGTTGGCCTTGGTGCGTTCGGCGTTGTAGGTGATGCGGCTTTTGACGCCGAGCGCGGCCAGGTGGCTCTGCGCGAGGTCGATCAGTTCGAGGTTGCTGTTCGCGCTGATGGTATTCATGCGCACGAGCGCCTGGGCCAGGGCGAGGCTTTGAGGGGAAAGCGTATGGGGCATGCAACAGATTGTCCAAGAAGTCGGCGCCGCGCGCCGCAGTTGCCGGTGCTGTCATGCGAAGCGGGTACCCTGCGCCTCTTTTGGATGGAGAAAAAGACGATGCGCACCCTTCAGCTGGCTCTCTCTGCAACCGCAGCCCTCTGCCTTGCCGCCTGCGGTACCACCGGCCCCGCCGGCTCGCCCGGAAAGCTGCTGACGCTCGACGGCCAGCCGCCGCTGGTCATTGCGCACCGCGGTGCCTCGGGCTTGCTGCCGGAGCAGACGCTCGAGTCTTACGCGCGCGCCATCGAACTGGGTGCCGACGTGATCGAGATGGACCTGGTCTCCACCAAGGACGGCGTGCTCATTGCCCGCCACGACCCCAACCTGGCCATCAGCACCGACGTGGCCAAGCACCCGCGTTTCGCCTCGCGCAAGAAGACCATCAAGGTCGACGGCGAAACCCAGACCGGCTGGTTCAGCAACGACTTCACGCTGGCCGAGATCAAGACGCTGGGCGGCATTTCGACCGACGCAGAGCGGGCGCAGGAGTTCAACGGCAAGTTCAAGATTGCCACCTTCTAGGAGATCATCGACTTTGCCAAGGCCAAGTCGAAGGAAACCGGGCGCACCATCGCGATCTACCCCGAGACCAAGAACCCGACCTACTTCCGCGACCTGGGCCTGCCGATGGAAGACAAGGTCATTGCCGCCATCAATGCCGCCGGCTGGAACAGCAAGACCGCGCCCATCTATGTGCAGTCGTTCGAGCCCGGCAGCCTCAAGTACATGAAGAGCAAGGGCCTGAACACCCGGCTCATCCAACTGATCGACGGCGACGGCATCGACATGAAGACCGGCGCCATGACCTATGCCGTGCCGGTCGACCGTCCCTACGAATGGACCAAGGCGGGCGACAAGCGCAACTTCGACGTCATGGTCACGCCCGCGGGCCTGGCCGAAATCAAGACCTATGCCGACGGCATCGGCCCGTGGAAGCGCTACATCGTGAGCATCAAGGGCAGCGTCGGCGCCGACGGCAAGCCGATCGACGTCAACAAGGACGGCAAGATCAACGATGCCGATGCCACTTCGGTTTCGCCCACCACGCTGGTGGCCGATGCCCACAAGGCCGGCCTGTTCGTGCACCCGTTCACCTTCCGCAACGAGTCGCGCCGACTGGCGGCCGACTACAACAAGGACGGCAAGAACGAGTACGCGATCTATTACAAGCTCGGCGTGGACGGCGTTTTCACTGACTTCACCGACACGGCAATTGCCGCGCGCGCCGACTACCTGAAGAGCATGGGGCGCTGAGTTTTTGCGGGGAACACCGCGGAACCGGCTTTGCCGGGCCGCTGGTGTTGCCCCCGGCGAGGGGGAGGGAGAAGCGACACGAAGTGCGCGAAGCCTGGGGGAGTGCGAAATTACCCGGCACGGTCTTTGCGGCGGTGAGCCGCAAAGTCTAGACTGTGCCCCATGAAACTCATCGATTCGCTTGTCACGCAGGCGGCCGGCATCGCCGCCGTGCGACGTGACCTTCACGCCCACCCCGAACTCTGCTTCGAAGAAGTCCGCACCGCCGATGTGGTGGCAGGCAAGCTCACGGAATGGGGCATTCCCATTCACCGCGGCCTGGGCACCACCGGCGTGGTGGGCATCGTCAAGAACGGCACCAGCAACCGCGCCATTGGCCTGCGCGCCGACATGGACGCGCTGCCGGTCACGGAGCTCAACACCTTCGCCCATGCCAGCAAGCACCACGGCAAGATGCACGCCTGCGGGCACGACGGCCACACCGCCATGCTGCTGGCCGCGGCGCAGCACCTGGCCAAGCACCGCAACTTCGACGGCACGGTGTACCTGATCTTCCAGCCGGCCGAAGAGGGCGGTGGTGGCGCGCGCGAAATGATCAAGGAAGGGCTCTTCGAGCAGTTCCCCATGGACGCGGTGTTCGGCATGCACAACTGGCCCGGCATGAAGGCCGGCCAGTTCGCGGTGAGCCCGGGGCCGGTGATGGCGTCGGGCAACAAGTTCTATGTCAACGTGATCGGCAAGGGCGGCCATGCGGCGCTGCCGCAGACCGGCATCGACCCGGTGCCGATCGCCTGCGAGATCGTGCAGGCCTTCCAGACCATTCTCACGCGCAAGATGAAGCCGACCGATTCGGCCGTGATCTCGGTCACCACCATTCACGCGGGCGAGGCCAACAACGTGATTCCCGACAACTGCGAGTTGACGGGCACCGTGCGCACCTTCTCCATCGAGGTGCTCGACATGATCGAAGCGCGCATGAAGAAGATTGCCGAGAACATCTGCGCGGCGCACGACGCCACCTGCGACTTCCGCTTCGAGCGCTACTACCCGCCGACGGTCAACACCGAGGCCGAGGCCCACTTTGCCCGCCGCGTGATGGGCGAGATCGTGGGCGCCGAGAACGTGCTGCGGCAGGAACCCGCCATGACCTCGGAAGACTTCGCCTTCATGCTGCAGGCCAAGCCGGGCGCCTATGCCTTCATCGGCAACGGCGACGGCTCGCACCGCGACGTGCACCACGGCGAAGGGCCGTGCACGCTGCACAACGCGAGCTACGACTTCAACGATGACCTCATTCCCCTGGGCGCCACCTGCTGGGTGCAACTGGCCGAGCAGTTCCTCAAGCCCGAAGGAAGCGCATCTTGATCGGCATCGGCGAGGCGTTTTCGCCGCGCTACGCCCAGGCGCGCCAGAAATTCCTGCAGGCCTGCGTGAGCGCGGGCCTCACAGTCGAGCCGCATGCGCATCCGGCCAAGGGGCAGGGCGGCGAAGAGCTTTCGATGGACGTGGCGCTCGACGGCGATGCCAACGCCGAGCGCCTGCTGATCGTCTCCAGCGCCTGCCATGGCGTGGAGGGCCATTGCGGCAGCGGCGTGCAGGTGTTTGCGCTGCACGACGCCGAGTGGCGTGAGAAGGCCAAGGCGCAGGGTGTTGCGGTGCTGTACGTGCACGCACTCAACCCGCACGGCTTTTCGTACGGGCGGCGTGTCACGCAGGAGAACGTCGACCTGAATCGCAACTTCGTCGATTTCTCGAAGCCGCTGCCGGTCAACCAGGCCTATGCCAAGCTGCATCCGCTGCTGTTGCCCGACGCCTGGCCGCCCACGCCCGAGAACCAGGCCGCGGTCGATCAGTGGATTGAAAAGCATGGCGTCGCTGCTTTCCAGGCGGCTGTCACCGGCGGGCAATATCAGTTCGACGACGGGCTGTTCTTTGGCGGCAAGGCGCAAACCTGGAGCAACAAGACGCTGCGCAATGTGCTGCGCCGCCATGCGGCCGGCACGCGCCGGCTGGGCTGGATCGATCTGCACACCGGGCTCGGGCCGAACGGCATCGGCGAACGCATCTTCGCGGGACGGGACGACAAGGCAGCCTACGCGCGCGCCAATGCCTGGTGGGGCGCGCCCGCGGCGCCGGTGACGTCGATCTACGACGGCTCTTCCACCTCGGCGCGGTTGAGCGGCCTCATCAGCGAAGCGGTGTACCAGGAATGCCCGCAGGCCGAATACACCGGCATTGCGCTCGAATACGGCACGCTGCCCATGCTCGACGTTCTGGGCGCGCTGCGCGCCGACCACTGGCTGCACAAGCACCCCGACGCGCCGGCCGAGCTGGCCGACGGCATTCGCGCGCAAATGCGCGATGCCTTCTATACCGACACCGACGCCTGGCGCGGCCAGGTCGTCAGCCAGGCCCGCCAGGCCATGTTCCAGGCCGTGGACGGCTTGAGCAGCTGACGCAAGAAGCAAGAAGTGGGGCGCGATGCCCCGGTGGTCAGGTCCTGATCTTGCCGTCCGCGGTGATCATCGACAGCTCGACGAACTTCGAGCCGACGTGGTTCTTGGGCGAGAACGACACCTCGAAGCCGCCGAACTGCTGGCGGTCGATGCTCTCCAGCCCGGCAATGAGGCCTTCGCGCGAGGCCCTGCCCGGCGCGCGGCGCAGGCCCTCGGTCAGCACCTTGGCGGCAAGGTAGCCTTCCATGCTCGAGAAATTGGCGCTCGCCGCAGCGCCGGCCTTCTTGACCGCGTCGCTGAACTCGCGCGTGATCGCGTTGGCGGGGTTGTAGGGCGAGGGCACCACCTGCGTCACCATCACGCCCGCGCCGCCCTTGCCCAGCTCGTCGGCCAGCGCCTGGGTACCCACGAACGACACATTGAAGAAAGTGCCGCCGTAGCCTGCCTTGCGGGCCTCGCGGATGAAAGCCGCGCACGCCTTGTAGGCACCCACCTGAACCACCGCGTCGGGGCGCGCCGCCACGATGCTCTTCACGGCCGAGGCCACGTCGACCGAGTTGCGCTCCACCGTGGCCAGCGCCACCGGCTTGAGGTCCTGCTGCGACAGCGCCAGCGTCACGCCGTCGAGCCCGGCCTTGCCGTAGGCGTCGTTCTGGTAGAAGACCGCGATCTTCTTCAGGTGCAGATGGGTGAGCTGCTTCACGATGAGCGCGGTCTCGTCGTTGTACGAGGCGCGCAGGTGGAACACGTTCTTCTGGAAAGGCTCGCGCAGCGACATCGCGCCGGTGAACGGCGCGATGAAAGGCACCTTGTCCTTCACCGCGAGCGGCAGCGCCGCCATGCTGGTGGGCGTGCCGATGTAGCCAAACAGCGCGAACACGTCTTCCTCGATCAGCTTTTGCGTGTTGGCCGCGCAACGGTCGGGCTCATAGCCGTCGTCCAGGTTCTTGATCACCACCTGGCGGCGGCCGGGCTGGGCGTTGTATTGGTCCAGGAACAGCTTGGCGCCTTGGTGAAACTGGATGCCGAGCTGCGCAGCCGGGCCGGTGAAGGGCGCCGATTGGCCCAGAACCAGCGGGGTGTCGCCCTGCGCCCGGGCCAGCTGGAAACCACCCAGCGCCGCCGCGCCGGTGGCCAGTGAAAAATGTCTGCGATTCATCATGGTGAAAACCTCTTTTGCGCAATGCCGCGCACTACCTGGAAAACTTTAGACTTGCCGGATGGACGATGCCCCGGTCTCTACAACTGCTGTTCTCCCCACCGAAACTTCCACGGTTCTGGGCGCTTGCCCGCACGACTGTCCGGACACCTGCGCCTTGGTCACCACCGTCAAGGACGGCGTGGCCATAAAGCTGCAGGGCAATCCGGCCCATTCGCACACCGGCGGCGTCCTTTGCACCAAGGTTTCACGCTACATCGAGCGCAACAGCCATGCCGAGCGCCTCGTGCAGCCCATGAAACGCATCGGTCCCAAAGGCAGCGGCCAGTTCGAACCCGTAAGCTGGGACGCCGCTCTTGACGACATCGCCGCGCATCTCCGTGCATTGCAGACAGATCCAGAAACAATTGTGCCTTATAGTTACGCAGGCACCATGGGACTTGTGCAGGGCGAGTCCATGGATCGGCGTTTTTTCCACAAATTGGGCGCCACGTTGCTGGACCGCACCATTTGTTCCATGGCCGGCGGCGAGGCGATGGTCTACACGCTGGGCGCCAAGATCGGCATGCGGATCGAGTTTTTCGCCGAGGCCAAGCTGATCCTGATCTGGGGCAGCAACTCCATAGCGAGCAACCTGCACTTCTGGCGCCATGCCCAGGCCGCCCGGCGCGCCGGGGCGCGGCTGGTGTGCATCGACCCGCGCAAGACCGAAACCGCCGACAAGTGCGACGAGCACATCGCCCTGCTGCCCGGCACCGACGCGGCCCTGGCCCTGGCGCTGATGCATGAACTCATCGTGCATGACTGGCTCGACCACGACTACATTGCCAACCACACCCTGGGGTGGGAGCAGCTGCGCGAGCGTGCCCTGCAATGGCCGCCGTCGCGCGCCGCCGCCGTGTGCGGCGTGCCCGAGGCGCAGATCGTGGCGCTGGCGCAGGCCTACGGCACCACCAAGCCGGCCGCCATTCGCCTGAACTACGGCATGCAGCGCGTGCGCGGCGGCGGCAACGCGGCGCGCGCCATTGCCTGCCTGCCCGCTCTCGTGGGCGCCTGGCGCGACCGCGCGGGCGGGCTCCTGTTGAGCAGTTCGGGCCACTATCCGGCCGATCGTGCCGCGCTGCAGCGCCCCGACCTGCTCGCGGGCCGCCAGCCGCGCACCATCAACATGAGCACCATCGGCGACGCGCTGCTCGCCCAGGCAAAGCCGGTGAAGGCCATCGTGGTCTACAACAGCAACCCGGTCGCGGTGGCGCCCGAGTCGGGCAAGGTGGTGGCGGGCTTTGCGCGCGAAGACCTCTTTACCGTGGTGCTGGAGCAGTTCCAGACCGATACCGCCGACTACGCCGACTACCTGCTGCCGGCCACCACCCAGCTCGAGCATTGGGACATCCACTGCAGCTATGGCCACACCGACGTGCTGCTGAACCGCCCCGCGGTCGCGCCGCGCGGCGAGGCGCGCAGCAACGCCTGGATCTTCCGCGAGCTGGCGCGCCGCATGGGCTTCGACGAGCCCTGCTTCTCGGAAGACGATGAGTCGCTGTGCCGCACCGCTTTTGCGCCCGGGGCCATCGACTACGAAGAGCTGCTCGCACAAGGCTTCACCAGCCTGCCACTGCCCGAAGCGCCTTTTGCCGACGGCAAGTTTCCGACGCCTTCGGGCCGCTGCGAATTCTTCAGCGCACGGCTTCAGGCGCAGGGCATGGACGGGCTGCCCGACCACGTGCCCAACTACGAGCCGGCGGGCGGCTCGGCCGAATTTCCGTTGGCAATGATTTCGCCGCCGGCGCGCAATTTCCTCAACTCGACCTTCGTCAACGTGACGAGCCTGCGCGCCATCGAAGGCGAGCCGCTGCTCGAGATTCACGAGTCGGACGCCGCCGCGCGCGGCATCGAGAACGGCGCCACGGTGCGCGTGTTCAACAGCCGCGGCGAGCACCGCTGCCGCGCCGAAGTCTCGCGCCGCGCGCGGCCCGGCGTAGTGCACGGCATGGGCATCTGGTGGCGCAAGCTCGGCATGGATGGCACCAACGTCAACCAGCTCACCAGCCAGCGCCTGACCGACATCGGCCGCGGACCCACGTTTTACGACTGCCTGGTCGAAGTGGAGCGCGTTGCTCCCTCTCCCTCCGGGAGAGGGTTGGGGTGAGGGCTGCCCCCGCATTCGCCCTGGCCGCCGGGCTGTTGCTGCTCAGCGGCTGCGCCGACCTTGGGTACTACTGGCAGTCGGCCAGCGGCCACATCGGCATCATGCGGGCCGCCAAGCCGGTGCCCGAGTGGCTGGCCGATCCGGCGGTTTCCGAGCCGCTTAAAGCCAAGCTCGAACTCGCGCAGCGCATCCGCCGCTTTGCCGTGACCGAACTGGCGCTGCCCGACAACCCGAGCTACACCGCGTACGCCGACCTGCGCCGCCGCGCCGCGGTGTGGAACGTGGTGGCCGCGCCGCCGTATTCGCTCACGCTCAAGAACTGGTGCTTTCCGGTGGCCGGCTGCGTGGGGTACCGCGGCTACTACGACGAGGCCGCGGCCAAGGCCGAAGCCGAGGCGCAAAGCGCCAAGGGCCTGGAAACCGCCGTCTACCCCGTGCCGGCGTATTCCACGCTGGGCTGGATGAACTGGGCCGGCGGCGACCCGCTGCTTTCCACCTTCATCGGCTACCCCGAAGGCGAGCTGGCGCGCATCGTGTTCCACGAACTCGCGCACCAGGTGCTCTACGTGCCGGGCGACACGGTCTTCAACGAGTCGTACGCCACGGCGGTGGAGCGCATCGGCGGCGCCCTGTGGTTGCAGCGCGAGGCCAGCGACGCCGCGCGAAGCGAATATGCGCGCTTCGATGCGCAGCGCCAGCAGTTCCGCGCGCTGGCCCTCAACACGCGCCGGGCTCTCAGCCAGGTCTATGAATCCGCACAGGCCAAGGCGGACGATTGGCCGGCGGTCGACGCCATGAAGAAGGCGGCCATGGACGACTTTCGCGAGCGCTACGCCCGGCTGCGCGCAGAATGGCTGGGCCCGCGCCAGGGTGCCTACGACCTCTGGGTGGCACGCGCCAACAATGCGACCTTCGCAGCCCAGGGTGCGTATGACGACCTGGTTCCGGGTTTCGAGGCGCTGTTCGAGCGCGAGGGCCGCAACTGGCCGCGCTTCTACAAGGAGGTGCGCCGCATTGCCGCGCTGCCGACGATGGAGGAGCGGCGCCACGCATTGCAAACGGCCACCGGCATCCTGCAGACGAACAACAATTCCATCCGCAAGAACCAAGACAACCACGGAGATCACGGTGCCTGACATCCATATCGAACGAAACCACGCGCTGGGCATTGCCGGCGCACGCGAAGTCGCACGCCAGTGGATGCAGCAGGTCGAGCAGGACTACGGCCTGGAATGCACCTACACCGAGGGCGAGACCAGCGACGTTGCGCAGTTCAGCCGCGCCGGCATCGACGGCACCGTGGAGGTCACTGCCAACACGCTCACGCTGGAGGCCACGCTGGGTTTTCTGTTCAGCAGCTTCAGCGACCAGATCGAGCAGAAGATCGCGAAGAACCTCGACGCGCTGCTCGATGCGCCCGGCGGCAAAAGCCGCTTTGCCTGACGACTCTTCGCTGCAGCAGCTTCAGACGATGGTGTAGCCGCCGTCCACCGGCAGCGCTGCACCGCTGATCATCGATGCGCCGCCCGAGAGCAGAAACAAGATCGGCGCCACCACTTCGTCGACCTGCGCAAACCGCCCGAGCGGAATATTCTTGAGCGCAGCCGCGCTTTTTGCGGGATCGGCCCAGGCCTGTTCGGCCATGGGCGTGAGCGTGACGGTGGGGTTCACGCTGTTCACGCGAATGCCATAGGGTCCGAATTCAAGGCATAGCGAACGCGTGATCGCATCCATGGCAGCCTTCGACGCGCAATAGCAAAGGTGCGCATCGAGTGCGACCAGTGAAGCCTGGCTCGACACATTGACGATGCTGCCGCGCACGCCGGCCGAGACCATCGCCTTGCCGCAGCGCGAGGCCACCAACGCCGCGGCGCGCGCGTTGACAGCCATCACGGCATCGAAGTTCTTGGGCTGAAAGTCGAACGCCGATTCGAGCAGTGCGATGCCGGCGCAGTTCACCACGAGGTCGAAGGCCGGCAAGTCTGCGAGTCGTCGTTCCAGTGCGACCGTATCTTCGACGTCGATCACCAGTGGGGTGCAGCCGGCTTCTGTGTGCAGGGCGTCGAGTGCTGAGGCATTGCGGCCCACGGTCGTTACCGATGCGCCTGATTGTGCGAGCCGTACTGCTACTGCGCGGCCGATGCCGCTGCTGGCGCCGGTGACCAGGGCGCGTTTGGCGGAGAAATCGAAGGAGGTTTTCATGTCGGTTGTTGTTCAGTGTGGTGGCGTGGGGTGCGCTGGGATGCATTCAGGGCGGGTGCAAAGGCCACCGGGTACTCCCCTCCGCGAATGTCCCCCGGGGCTGCGCCCCTCCTCCTTTATTTCGCTGCGCGGAGCACCCGATGCCCTGTGCACTAGGGCACGCTCATGGTGCTCGGCCGATCAACGACCGCCGTTCATAACGCACCCGTCGATGGGGTGCCTTGCGCAGCGAAATAAAGGAGGAGGCCGCAGGCCGGGGGACATTCGCGGAGAAAGGTACCCCGTCGGCGGGTGCGCACCCAGAATGCCTTCCAGCACGGCGAACACGACAGGAATTCATTTCAGTCCGTGCATCGCGTCGCGCAATGCGGGATAAAGGGATTTGTAGATATCGAAGCGCTTGCGATAGACAGCCTGCGCTTCAGGTTGCGGCCGCGCGCGTTCCACCAGCGTGACCCAGCCGCGTTCGGCTGTCGCCGCATCGACCAGCCCGGCACCAAGCGCCGCGAGCATCGCAGCGCCGAGGGCCGCCTCGACTTCTTCCTCGATAGTGAATACCGGGTAGCCCGTGATGTCCGCGACGATCTGCATCCACAGGTTTGAATGCGCCGCGCCACCGACCACGATCAGTCGGTTGTCCAGCGGCTGGCCGCTTTGCCGGCCGGCCTCGATGTTGTGCTGCAGCGCAAAGCTCACGCCTTCGAGCACCGCGCGGTACAGGTGCGCGCGGCTGTGCGCAAGCGAGAGGCCGATGAACGCGCCCTTGGCTTGTGCATCCCAAATGGGGCTGCGCTCGCCCATCATGTAGGGCAGGAAGACCAGGCCTTCCGCACCGGGCGGCACGTCGACGGCCTTGCGTTCGATGAGTGCGTGCGCGTCTTCGCCGGTGCGTGCGGCCTCGGCCATTTCGGCCTGGCAGAAGGTTTCGCGAAACCAAGTGACGGCTGCGCCCGCGGTGATGGCGCCGCCGAACACGTAGCTGCGGTCTGCGCCCCGGTACACATGCGGCATGGTGATGAGCTTGTGGCGGGCATCCACCGTGGGGCTCACGAAGCCCCAGCACATGCTGGTGCCGATCATCGCGACGTGGTCGCCGCTGCCGGTGACGCCGGCGCAGAAGGTGGCCACGGCCGCATCCACGCCGCCGGCCATGAGCGACATGCCTTCGGCGAGACCCAGCTTCGCGGCCCATTCGGCGCTCAGCCCGCCGACCACGTCGCTCGATTCGACCAGGCGCGGCGGCATCATGCGCGCCGGGATGCCGAGCATGCCGAGTGCTTCTTCCGACCAGCTGCGCTGCACCGCGTCGTACACACCGCCGATGTTGCCGGCCGAACTGTGATCGACCGCGAGTTCACCCGTGAGCCGCCAGTTGACATAGCTGTTGGGCGGCAGGAAGTAGCGCGTCTTCGCCCACACATCGGGCAGGTGCTCGCGAATCCACAGCATCTTGGTGAAGCCGTAGTAGCTGTCGATGCCGTTGCCGGTAATCGCTTGCAGCCGCGCCACGTCGACGGTCGCGTTCACCGTGTCGACCTCTGCGGTGGCACGGCGGTCCATCCAGATCAGGCAGGGATGCAGCGGCTGCATCGCCTCGTCGACCGGAATGCCCGCGCCGCCGTAGAGGCTGCTCACGCACATGGCGGCAATATCGGCTGGCGCGATGCCGCTCTTCGCGACACAGGCGCGCACGCTCTCGCACACCGCGTTGAACCACACCTCGCAGTCTTGCTGCGCCCACAGCGGCTTCGGCGTTTCCGGCTGGTAGGCCATGCTGCTTTGCGAAAGCACCTTGCCGTCGATGCCGACCAGCAGGCACTTGGTGCTCTGCGTGCCGATGTCGACGCCGATCACGTACTTCATGGCAACACCGTCTTTCAGGACTTGGGCTGCGGCTTGAGCAGCACCTTGATCGAATCGAGAGAGTTGGCCAGTTTGAAGGCGCGCTCCCACTCGGTCAACGGAAAGTCGTGCGTCACGATGCCCTTGGACGTGACGAGCCCGCGCGCCAGCAGGTCGATGGCAATCGGGTAGCAGTAGGGGCCCAGGTGCGCGCCGCGCACGTCGAGCTCCTTGCGGTCGCCGATGATCGACCAGTCGGCGCTCGTCTCCGAGCCGAACACGCTGAACTCGACAAAACGGCCGAGCTTGCGGATCATGTCCAGCCCCTGCGTCACGCCGATGGGCGCGCCCGTGGTCTCGATGTAGACGTCGCAGCCGTAGCCCTCGGTCAGGCCCTTGACGATGGCGTCGGCGTTCTCGGTCTTGGGGTTGATCGTCACGTCGGCGCCGAACTGCTTCGCGAGCGCGAGCCGTTCGGGCACGAGGTCGATCACGATCAGCTTCTTCGGCGTCTTGAGTGCCGCCGCCTGCACCATCATCAGCCCGAGCGGGCCGGCGCCTGCGATCACCACCACGTCATCGAGCTGGATGTCGCCGCGGTTCACCGTGTGGATCGCGCACGAGAGCGGTTCGATGATGGCCGCGTCTTCCAGCGAAATGCCATCGGGAATCTTGTGCACGCGCGAGGTCGGCGGCAGGCGCATGTAGTCGGCCATGCCGCCGTCTGCCACGATGCGTTGGAAGCCGAAGATGTTGTGCACCTCGCACATCCAGTACTTGCCCGATGTGCAGAAGCGGCACTTGTCGCAGGGCACGATCTGTTCGGCGATCACGCGGTCGCCTTTCTCCACGCCAAAGTGTTCGGCTGCGCCTTCGCCGAGTGCCTCCACGTAGCCGAAGAATTCATGGCCGGGGACCACGGGCGCCTTGACCCAAGAGGGCTGGCCGTCGCCGCCCCAGAACATCTTCGCGCCCGAATGGCATTTGCAGTCGGAGGCGCAGATGCCGCAGGCCGCGATGGAGATCAGCAGCTCGTTCGGGCCGATGGCGGGCACGTCGACGGTTTCGAGCCGGTAGTCCTTCGGGCCATGGCAGACGACGGCCTGCATGGCGGCGAGCTTTCCGATCGCGCCCGATGCGCCGGGCTGGAGTTTTTGGTACGACATGGGTTCCTTGTGGTCAGAGGGGTGTTGGAAATTTCTCCCTCCCCTTCCGGGGGAGGGCAGGGGTGGGGGCAAGCGGCGTCACTACTGGGCACGCCCTGCCTGCACCCATCCCAGCCTTCCCCCGGAAGGGGAAGGAGCAAGACAGGGGAGTCAGCGCTTGGCTTCTCGGCTGATGAAGATCGCGAGCAAGACAATGCCGCCCTTGATGATCAATTGCAGGTACGGCGACACGCCGATCATGTTGAGTCCGTTGTTCAGCACGCCCAGAAGCAGCGCGCCGACCAGCGTGCCCACGATGGCGCCGCGCCCGCCGGCAATGGACGTGCCGCCCATCACCACCGCCGCGATGGCGTCGAGTTCGAAGCCCACGCCCACGCCGGGTTGCCCGCTCGTGACGCGCGCCGCCTGCACGATGCCGGCCACGGCGGCGGTAAAACCGCTCAGCGCATACACCAGCAGCTTGTAGCGCGACACGCGCACGCCGGAGAGCCGCGTCGCTTCCTCATTGCCGCCGATCGCATACACATAGCGGCCGAACGGCGCCATGTTCAGCAGCACATATGCGACCAGGTAGGTGGCCAGCATGATGAGGATCGGCACCTTGATGCCCGCCAGCACGCCGCCGCCGAGAAAGGCGAACGACTCCGGCAATCCGTCGATCGGGTAGCCGCCGGTGTAGATGAGCGCGATGCCGCGTGCAATGCCCATGGTGGCCAGCGTCACGATGATCGGCGGCATGCGCAGGTAAGCCACGCAGTAGCCGTTGAAGAGGCCGATCACCACGCCCACCGCCAGCCCGAGCGGCACCGCAAGCATCGGCGGCAGCCCGAACTGCACCATCATTCCCGAGGCCAGCGTGCCCGACAGCGCCACCACCGCGCCCACCGAGAGATCGATGCCGCCGGTGAGGATGGCGGCGGTCATGCCCACCGCGATGATCGCGTTGATCGACGATTGCAGCGCGATGTTCTGCAGGTTGCCCCACGATAGAAAGTTGTCGGTTGCAACGATCATGAAGACCGAGATCGCAACCAGGCCGACCAGCGGCAGAAAGGCCGTGGAGCGGCGAAGCTGCGTGAACAATCCGCCGTCGGGCGTGGGCGATGTGGGGTGGATGGCGGTTGCATTCATTGCGAGCCCCCTGTCGTTGCGTGGCGCATGATGTCGCCGGAGTTGATGGAGTCGCCCTCGAGCGTGGCCACGATGGATCCGCCCGAGAACACGGCGACGCGGTCGCACATGCCCACGATCTCGGGCAGCTCGCTCGAAATCATGATGATGGCCTTGCCCTGCTGCGTGAGGTCGCGCATCAGGCTGTAGATCTCCGCCTTGGCGCCCACGTCGATGCCGCGCGTCGGCTCATCGAAGATCAGCACTTCGCAGTCGTGGTCGAGCCAGCGCGCAATCACCACCTTCTGCTGGTTGCCGCCCGAGAGCGTGGCCACGCGCGTCTCGATGCCTGGTGCCTTCACGCCCACGCGCCTCGAGAGTTCGGCGGCCGACTGCTTCTCCGACTTCTGGCTCACCAGCCCGGCGCTCTTGTGCTTGCCGAGGTTGTTCATCGAAATGTTGAAGCGGATCGTGAAGTCGGTAATCAGCCCTTCGACCTTTCGACTCTCCGGCAGCAGGCCGATGCCGTTCTCCAGCGCCTGCGTCGGGTCGTTGAGCCGCACCGGCTTTCCGTTGCGCAGCACCGTCTTGCGGTGCACGCGGTCGGCGCCCATCATTCCCAGCGCGAGTTCGGTGCGCCCCGAGCCCACGAGCCCCGCAAAGCCGAGGATCTCGCCCTCGTGCAGATCGAAGCTGTTCACCGGCCCGCCCTTGGCGAGCTGGATCTCCGGCACCTCGAGCACCTTGCGCCCGCGCGGCGCAGGCTGCGGCTTGGGCGGAAAGTTGTGCTCGATCTTGCGGCCGACCATCATCTCGACCAGCGCATTCACGTCGGTCGCGCCCACCTCCGCATGCCCTGCATTCGCGCCGTCGCGCAGCACGCTGATGCGGTCGCACACCTCGAAGATCTCATCCAGGTGGTGCGAGATGAAGATCATTGCCACGCCCTTGGCGCGCAACTCCCGCATGATCTTGAACAGATGCCCCGCCTCATTGGGCGTGAGCGTGGCGGTCGGCTCGTCGAGCACCAGCAGCCGCGCCTTCAGCGACAGCGCTTTGCCGATTTCGACAAACTGCTGCTGCGCCACCGAGAGCCGGCAGATCGGCACGTCGAGGTCGATCTGCACGCCCAGCTCCTCGAAGATCGCCCGCGCGGAGCGCTTCATGGCGGCCCTGTCGAGCAGCCCGAACCGGTTCTTCAGATAGCGGCCGAGAAAGATGTTCTCCACCGCGTTCAGGTACGGAATGAGGCTGAACTCCTGGAAGATGATGCCCACGCCCGCGGCAATCGCATCGGCGTAGCCCGCGAACTGCCGCTCGCGGCCTTCGATGAAGATGCGGCCCTCGTCGGCCTGGTAGATGCCGCCGAGAATCTTCATCAGCGTCGACTTGCCCGCGCCGTTCTCGCCGAGCAGCGCATGCACCTCGCCCTTGCGGATCGACAGGTCGATGCCCGACAGCGCCTTCACGCCCGGAAAGCGCTTGGACACGCCTTCCAGCCGGAGCATCTCGAGGCCTTCTTCTGCGGGGGAGCTCATGGCCGGCGCGGGTTACCAGCTGAAGGTCTTCGCGCCCTCGGCGTCGATCAGCTTCACATCCACCGGCACCGCGGCCGGCACGTTCGCGCCCCACTTCTTGGCCAGCGCAATGCCGATGGCCAGGCGAATCTGGTCGCGCGGGTATTGCGCGGTGGTGGCAATGAACTTCGAGTTGGGCTTCTGCATGGCCTTGATGGCTTCGGGCGCGCCGTCCACGCTCGCGAGCTTCACGTCCTTGCCGCTTGCGTCGATGGCGGCGAGCGCGCCCATCGAGCCACCGTCGTTCACGCTGAAGATGCCTTTCAGATCCTTGTTGGCCTGCAGGATGTTCTCGGTCACGGTGAGCGCGGTGGCGCGCTCCTGTTTGCCGTTCTGCGTGCTCACCACCTTGATGCCGGGGTACTTGGCGAGTGCTTCGCGGCAGCCCTTCACGCGCTCGAGGATCGGCACGACCGGAATGCCGTCGAGAATGGCCACGTCGCCTTTCTCGCCGATGTTCTTCGCCAGGTATTCGCAGGCCAGGCGGCCCGCGTCGAGGTTCTTCGAGCCCACGAACGAATCGACCGGCCCCTGCGCGTTGGCGTCGACCGCCACCACGATCACGCCTGCCTTCTTGGCCGAGCGCACCGCCGACTGCACGCCGGTGGAGTCGGTCGGGTTCAGCAGCAGGATGTCGATCTTCTTCTGGATCATGTCTTCCACGTCGCCGATCTGCTTGGAAACGTCATGCCGCGCGTCGGTGGTGACCACGGTTGCGCCGATGCTGGCCGCGGCTTCCTCGAGCGCCTGCTTCATCGTCACGAAGTAGGGGTTGTTCAGCTCCTGGAAAGTCATGCCGATGCGCAGCGGCTGCTTGGGCGTTTGCGCCTGCGCGCCGGAGGCGCCGCAGACCAGCGCGGCAAGGATGGCGGTGGCTTTGAGAAAATTCTTCATGGTGCTGTGTCTCCTGGTTTGTGATGGCTGTCGAAAAACTCGGGGCAAAGGCGCCCCCACGCGGCGCTCGGAGCGCCGCGCCGATGAGGGCACGGGAACAGGGAAGAAAGCCGGCTACGGCGGATTTGCCGCACGCGAGGCCGCGGCCTGCATGCGATGGAAACTGCGGAACTTCGTCGGCGGCATGCGCTTGTGCAGCAGGAATTGGCGGTTGAAGTTCGACACGTTGTTGAAGCCCACGTCCATGCAGACGTCGAGCACAGGTTTTTCGCTGCTGGTAAGCAGCTCGCAGGCGCGGCTGATGCGCAGGCGGTTCACATAGCGCACGAACGACTGGCCCGTGTGCTTGCGGAACGAGCGCGAGAAGGCGCTCGGGCTCTGGCCCACCAGCTCGGCCAGCATCGGCTCGCGCAGGTCGTCGCCCAGGTTGGCCGCAATGTGCGCCAGCACGTTGTTGATGGCGTGCGACATGAAGGCCTTGGGATCGGGCTTGAACGCCGGGCTCGCGAGCCGCTGGCGGTCGTTGCTGCCTTCCAGCAGTTCGAGCAGCGACAGCAGCAGGATCACGCGGCGCAGTCCGCGTGCTTCGAGCAGCGCTTCCATGATCGGCTTGGCCGTGACGGCTGTTTCCGCCGAAAAGAGAAGGCCCGAGCCGGCCTCGGCCAGCAGCGGGACGATGCGGGCGAACTCCGGAAAGGTGCCCGCCATCCGGTCGACCAGCCCGGCCGGAAACTGGATCACGATGCCGCGCCGCTCGACGCTCTGGCCCGCGGGCACGTCGCTGATCCAGTTGTGCGGCAGGTCGGGGCCCATCAGCACCAGGTTGCCCGGCTCGAAGTGCCCGACATGGTCGCCCACAAAGTACACGCCGCGCGTTTCCACGATCAGCTGGATTTCGTACTCGGGATGGAAATGCCAGCGCACCGTGCGATACGGATAGCCGTGCGCCCAGGCGGTGAACGATTCATCTCCGCGGACTTCGACGATTTCCAGATCGGGTTGCATGGCGTTTTCTCGTCTCCTTGTTGTGGTTTGCAGCGTATGACAGTGGGCGGACTGTACGAATCGTCCCGGACGCCCACAACCAGAGTTAGAGACCGAAACTGATACTTTTTTGACGTTCAGGTGAGATGCAACACGCACGCATTGCGGTGCAGCAAGCCGCTTTCTCCTCGGGGGAGAGCCGTTCCTGCAAGGCGATTGCTGCACTGCGGAAAAGACCGGAGATGCCTTGTCAAGAATTCATAGGTGTTTTCCCGCCCCACGAGCGCCGCCTGGCGCCACGGCACACTCGGGTGTCATGACCCACACCTCTTCTTCGCCCGCCAAACCAGCAGCCGCCGGTCCCCTGGCCGGCCTCAAGGTCGTCGAGCTCGGCCAACTCATCGCCGGGCCTTTCGCGGCACGCACGCTGGCCGATTTCGGCGCCGAGGTCGTCAAGATCGAGCCGCCCGGCGCGGGCGATCCGCTGCGCACGTGGCGCCTGCTGAAAGACGGCACTTCGGTCTGGTGGCAGGTGCAGTCGCGCAACAAGCGCTCGCTGGCGCTCGACTTGCGCCAGGCCGAAGCCCAGGCCATCGTGCGGCAGCTTGCGGCCGAGGCCGACGTGCTGATCGAGAACTTCCGTCCCGGCGCGATGGAAGGCTGGGGCCTGGGGCCCGATGAGCTCCTGGCCGCGAACCCCGCGCTCGTGATGCTGCGCATCAGCGGCTACGGCCAGACCGGCCCCTACCGCGACCGCCCCGGCTTCGGCGTGGTGGCCGAGGCCATGGGCGGGCTGCGCCATCTCACGGGCGAGCCCGGACGCGTGCCGGTGCGCGTGGGCGTTTCCATCGGCGACACGCTGGCTTCATTGCACGGCGTGATCGGCGTGCTCATGGCCATGCAGCACCGCCACGCCACGGTGAGCGCCGAATATCCGAAGGGCAGGGGGCAAGTGGTGGACGTGGCGCTCTACGAGGCCGTCTTCAACTGCATGGAAAGCCTGCTGCCTGAATACAGCGCGTTCGGTGCGGTGCGCGAGGCGGCCGGCAGCGCGCTGCCCGGCATTGCGCCCACCAACGCCTACCGCTGTGCCGACGGCGGCTATGCCATCGTGGCGGGCAATGGCGACAGCATCTTCCGCCGGTTGATGGAATGCATAGGCCGGCCCGACCTCGCCGCCGATCCGGCGCTGGCCGGCAACACCGGCAGGGTGGCGCAGGTGGAAATGCTCGATGCCGCCATCGGCGAATGGGCCGCGCAGCGCACGGTCGACGAAGTGCTTGCCGCACTCGATGCCGCGCACGTGCCGGCGGGTCGCATCTACACCATTGCCGATATTGCGGCCGACCCGCACTACGCCGCGCGCGGCATGCTGCAGCAGGTGCGCATGGCGGACGGCAGCACGCTGGCCGTGCCGGGCTTCGTGCCCAAGCTGTCGCTCACGCCGGCCGGCCACCGGCATAACGCACCTGCGCTCGGCGCGGACACCGATGCCGTGCTGAAGGAGATCGGCCTGAGCGCCGAGCAGATCGCCGCGTTGCACGAACGCGGGATCGTCGGCTGAAGGGTGGAGGTCAGCCGCGCAGCGACTCGATCAGGTCGATGTACTTCTGCTTGGCCTCGTCGGCACTCAAGCCCTTTTGCGCGGTCCACGCGTCCCACTTGGCGCGCGCGACGATGTCGCTGAAGCTGGGCTTCTTGGCGGTGTTGTTGCCTTCGGTGGCCTGCTTGAAGAGGCCGTAGATCTTGAGCAGCGTCGGGTTGTCGGGCCGCTCGGCCAGCAGCTTGGAGTTGGCCTGGGCGGCTTCGAATTGGGCGTTGAGGTCGGACATGGGCGGTCTGTTGAAAAGCGAAGAGTACGCATCTTAAGTGGCGCGGTACCTGCGGGTACCAGCCCTCCGGCGCGTCAGTCGGCGAGTCCCGCCCGCGCCAGTTCCACGTCGAGCCGTTCCTTCGCATCCACCGGCTCCAGCGCCGCGGCCTTTTCGTACAGCTGCGTGGCCTCGCCCATGCGCGCGTCGCCATGCAGCATGAGCAGCGCGCGGCCGTATTCCATCAGCGCGCTGGCCGAATGGGGGTTCAGCGCGAGGCCGCGCTCGAACAGCTCGACCGATGCTTCGGCCCGCACGCCGTAGGTCATGCGCCCGACCAGCGCACCCACCTTGTCGATCACTTCGGCATGGAAGGCGGCCAGTGCGATGTGCGCGTCGGCGTGGTCCGGCTGCAGCTCGATCACGCGTTCGAGCGCGCCCTTGAGCTTGCTGCCCAGGCCCTGCGCCAAGGCCCGCGCCACGCTGATGCCCTGGCTGTAGCGGCCGAGGGCGTAGGCCTGCCAGTAAAGCGCCTGGCAGTTGTCGGGCTCGGCGGTGGCCTGCGCGCCGGCGCGTTCGATAACCTGGCGGAACATCGAAAGCCGCACCGCCTCGCGGGGCTCGAGGTAGTTGGCATAGATGGCGGTGGCCTGGTTGGCCAGCACCAGGCCCTCGGGGCCGTGTAGCAGGCCGAGCGCGGCGGCGCGTTCGAACTCTCCGCTGTGGTACAGCGCCCAGCCGTCCGCCAGCGGATGCTCCTTCTCGGGCGGCGGCAAGGGGTGGCCGGCATGAAGGCGCAGCCACTGCGACAGCAGCGTGCTCGCGTCGTAGCGCGGCACGTCGGCGTAGGGCAGCGGCGTCCAGGGTTCCGCCGGTGCCGCCGCGGCAACAGGGCCGGCGGACATCAGCGAAAGCGGTTTGAAGTCTGGGTGGGGCATGGTCATCTAGGCCGCCAGATCGATGGGTGCAACCGACGGCGCATCGCTTGCCGGATCTTCGCCGCTGTAGGCGTTGCTGAGTGTCAGCAAATGCCTCCGCTGGTCTCTCCCGAGATAGGGCGCGAGCAGGTGGAGCGTGTGCTGACCGCCGCGCATCAGGGCGCCTTGCGCATGCGCGGGTTCGAGCGCTTCGCGCGGGTTGCGCACGTATTCGTAGCTCAGCCAGTAGGTCAGCACCACCACCATGCTCTGCGCCAGCGTGTCGACCTCGTGCGCGTCGATGTCGAGGTGCCCGGACCGGCTCAGCCCTGCAATGAGCACGCGGATGGCGCGCGCCTTGTTCTTCAGCACCAGCTGGAACTGCGTCTCCAGGTGACGGTTCTTGCTGAGCAGGTCGTTCAGGTCGCGGTAGAGAAAGCGGTAGCGCCAGATCAGCTCGAACAGGCTGTGCATGAAGAACCAGGCGTCTTCCACGTCGTGCACGCCTTCGCTGGCATGCAGGAGCTCGTTGAGCTCGGCCTCGTAGCTCTCGTAGAGCTTGTTGATCAGCTCTTCCTTGGCGGGGTAGTGGTAGTAGAGGTTGCCGGGACTGATGTTGAGCTCGCCCGCCACCAGCGTGGTGGAGACGTTCGGCTCCCCGAAGCGGTTGAACAGCTCCAGTGCGGCTTCGAGAATGCGTTGCGCTGTGCGGCGTGGCGCCTTCTTGGCCATGTCAGTCCCCGTTTTGTCTCTTGTGGGGACACTCTAGCGTATGTGCACCGCACCTTGAACAACGCGGGGCAATGTTTTGCGGCAGCACGCGTTGTGCAGTGCCGCAAAAAGAAGGGGGCAGGCACCCGGCCGTGGCCGGGCTCGCGTGCCTAGCCGGCTTTGGTGCTGCGCCGCACGGTCTTCTTGGGGGCGGCAGCGGGCGCCGCACTGCGGCCCGCCGTCTTGCGGCTTGCCCGCGCGGGGGCGGTGGCCGGCTTTTTCTCGCTGCGCTGCAGTTCGGCTTCGAGCGCCGCCACGCGGGCCTGCAGCGCGGCATAGTCGGCGGCCGAAGGCAGGCCCAGCTTTTCGAGGGCGCGCGCCACGCGCTCTTCGAAGATGTTCTCGAGCTTGCCCCACTGGCCGGCGGCCTTGGTGCCGAATTCGCTCGCAAAGCCGGCCATGCGCGTTTGCGCCTGCGCAAGCGTTTCTTCGGCGGCGGCCTGGGTTTTCTTCTGCATGCCGGCGCCGTCTTTCACCAGCGCCTCGAAAGCCTTGCTGCCTTCCTGCTGCATCTTGGCAAAGGCACCGAGCCCTGCCAGCCAGATCTGCTGCGCGGAATCCTTGATGCGGTCGGCGCCCTTGTTGCTGCCGTTCTCGTCGTCCTGGGTAGCCATGCGAAATGTTCCTGTGAAAACAATCGGGCTACTCTAGCCGCAAGACGCCTCTGCCTTTAGAGCTTCACGTCTATGAACGCAGCCTTCGCGGGGCTAGGCCTTTCCGGCTGCGCGGCTGGCTTCCAGGTGGGCCTTGGCCCTTTCGGCCAGCGCCATTTCGCCGGGGGTGCCCGGCACGTACGCCTGCACCGGCAGCGGCCGGCCGTGCGAATCGACCGAGACGAAGACGATCAGGCATTCGGTGGTCTTGTCCATGGTGCCGCCCTTCATGTCGCCGCTGCGCACCTCCACCGAGATGTTCATGCTGGTGGTGCCGGTGTAGGCCAGGCGGGCTTCCACCTCGACCAGGTCGCCGATCATGATCGGGTGGTGAAAGCGGATGCTGCCGATGAACGCCGTCACGCAGTAGCGCTTGGCCCAGCTGGTGGCGCATGCGTAGCCGGCCTCGTCGATCCACTTCATGACGGTGCCGCCATGAACCTTGCCGCCGAAGTTGACGGTGCTGGGCTCGGCCAGAAATCGAAGTGTGATGGAGGACATGCGCCGCCTTTTCGTGGGCTGTGTTGGTGGGAACCCCGATTATGCGAGCGCCCGGCACCGCAAATGCGCGCCGCCGGTCGGCGCCGCGCGCACGCTCAGCCCCCGCCGAACAGCTCTGCCAGCGTGCGCCGGAGCCATGCGTTGCCGGCGTCCGCATGGAACCGCTCGTGCCAGTGCTGCTTCACGGCATAGGCGGGCAACTCGAAGGGCGGCTCCAGCAGCTTCACCGGCTCCTGCGTGGCCAGCACCTTTCCAAGGATGCTGGGCACGATCACGATGAGTTCGGTGTGCGCCACGATGCGCGCCACGCTCAGAAAGCTCGAAAGGCTGGTCACCACATTTCGCTTCAGCCCCAGCCGTGCGATGGTCTTGTCGACAATGGCGTGGCCGGTGCCCGACGAGGCCACCACCGCATGCGCCTCGGTCTCGAAGCGCTTGCGCGTGAGCCGTTCGCCGATGCGCGGATGGTTGCGCGCCGCCAGGCAAACGAAGTTCTGCATGAAGAGCGTCTGCTGGTAGAAGCCTGCATCGAGCTGCGGCATGAAGCCCACCGCCAGGTCGACCGCGCCGTCTTCCAGCCGCCGGCCGCTGTCGGTGGAGATGATCTCGGTCTCGATGCGCACCCCCGGCGCCGCATGCCGCAGATGGTCGAGCAAGCCGGGCAGCAGCACCACCTCGCTGATGTCGGTCATGCAGATGCGAAAGCTGCGCGCCGCGGTGGCCGGGTCGAAGCTGGCGCGCCCGCCCTTGGCCCGGTTCAGCCGGTCGAGGATGTCCAGCACCAGCGGCTGGATCTGCCGCGCATAGGGCGTGGGCTCCATGCCGCGCGAGGTGCGCACGAACAGCTTGTCGCCGAAGTGCGTTCGCAGCCGGGCCAGCGCCGTGCTGGCCGCCGATTGGGAAATGCCCAGCCGCTCGGCCGCGCTCGACACGTTCGCCGTCTTGTAGACCTCGTCGAAAACCAGCAGCCATTCGAGATCGAGCTGGGCCATGAAGCTTCTCCTCGGCGGCCAAATGAAGCCACCACTATCGAAAAACAGGATCGCAGCTATCGCCGTGGCTGCATTGCGCCAATAGTAGTGCCGGCGGAAGATAGCCGCTTCCCCGGAGACAAAAGGCCGCGCCAAGGGCCGAACCGCCATGAATCCATCAGCCCAGAAACCAGCCGCCGTGGCCCCCGCCAATGCCGCGGAGCGCCGCAACTACTACGAGCGCATCCGCCCGCTGAACCTCACGCCGCTGTGGGAGTCGCTGCACGCCCTGGTGCCGCGCGAGCCCACCACCCCGTGCGTGCCGGCGCTGTGGCGCTACGACGAAATCCGCCCGCTGCTGATGGAGTCGGCCGACCTCATCACCGCCGAAGAAGCAGTGCGCCGCGTGCTCGTGCTCGAAAACCCCGCGCTGCCCGGCAACTCGTCCATCACCCAATCGATCTACGCCGGCCTGCAGCTCATCATGCCGGGCGAGGTGGCGCCTTCGCACCGCCACGTGCAATCGGCGCTGCGCTTCATCGTCGACGGCAAGGGCGCCTACACCACAGTGGGCGGCGAACGCACCACCATGTACCCGGGCGACTTCATCATCACGCCCTCTTGGGCCTGGCACGACCACGGCAACGAGGGCATCGGCGGCACGGTGGAGCCGGTGGTATGGCTCGACGGACTCGACATTCCGATGCTGCGCTTCTTCGACGCCGGCTTTGCCGAGAACGACGACGCCAAGGTGCAGCACGTGGCGCGCCCCGAGGGCAACAGCCTTGCGCGCTTCGGCCACAACATGGTGCCGGTGCGCCACGACCACGTGTCCCCCACCTCGCCGATCTTCAACTACCCCTATGCCCGCAGCCGCGAGGCGCTGGCCCTGCTGCAAAAGCAGGAGGCGCCCGATGCCTGGCTCGGCCACAAGCTGCGCTACATCAACCCGCTGACCGGCGGCGCACCGATGCCCACCATCGGCACCCACCTGCAACTGCTGCCCAAGGGCTTTGCCGGCAAGACGCACCGCGCCACCGACGGCGCCGTCTACAGCGTGGTCGAAGGCCGCGGCACGGCACACATCGCCGGCCAGCGCTTCGAATTCGGCCCGCGCGACACCTTCGTCGTGCCGTCGTGGGCACCGCTGCGCCTCTCGGCCGCCGGCGAAGACGTGGTGCTCTTCAGTTTCTCGGACCGTCCCGTGCAGCAGGCCATGGGCGTGTTGCGCGAAGCCTTTCTCGAAGACGCCTGAAAGCCGTCCGCATTTTTTTCTTTCTCTTGTCTTGACCCTGTGCCGCCGCGCGCGGCAGGAGCCCTCATGTCCTTCGTCTTCACGCCTCCTTCCATCGTCGGCCTGCCCATCGTGGGTTCGAGCGACTTGTTCCCGGTGCGCCGCGTCTACTGCGTGGGCCGCAACTATGCGGCGCATGCGCGCGAAATGGGCTTCGACCCTGACCGCGAACCGCCGTTCTTCTTCTGCAAGCCCAATGACGACGCCTCGGTGGTGCCCGTGGCCGAAGGCGAAACCGGCGCCATTCCGTATCCGCCGCTCACCAGCAACTACCACTACGAAGCCGAGCTCGTCGTGGCCATCGGCAAGGGCGGCAAGAACATTGCGGCGGAACAGGCGGCCGGCCATATCCACAGCTACGCCGTGGGCCTGGACATGACCCGACGCGACCTGCAGATGAAGATGCGCGAAGCCGGCCGGCCGTGGGAAATCGGCAAGGCCTTCGACTTCTCGGCGCCCATTGCGCCGCTTCGCACGCTGGCCGACGTGGGCGAGATCAATGCCGGCGCCATCACGCTCGAAGTCGACGGCCAGGTGCGCCAGAACAGCGACATCACGCACCTGATCTGGTCGGTGAACGAGGTGATCGCCAATCTCTCGACGCTCTTCGCGCTGCAGCCCGGCGACCTGATCTTCACGGGCACGCCCGAAGGCGTGGGCGCGGTCAAGCCGGGCCAGACGCTCAAGGTGAGCATCGACAAGCTGCCCTCGCTCACCGTGCGCATCGATTGACGGAACGCCGCGCAGAAGAGGTCCCGCAATGAGCACATCTCCCACGAAGAACCCACCCCGCGTGCTGCTCGTCGGCGGCGGCATCGGCGGCATGGCGGCCGCGCTGGCGCTGGCGCGCCTCGGTGTTTCCATCGACCTGCTCGAGCAGAGCGCCACCATCGGCGAGATCGGCGCCGGCCTGCAGCTCGGGCCCAACGCTTTTGCGGCGCTCGACGCGCTGGGCGTGGGCGAAGCGGTGCGCCGCAACTCGGTATTCACCGACCGTCTCGTGATGATGGATGCCGTCGATTGCGGCGAGGTCGCCTCGGTGCCCGTGGGCGAGGCCTTCCGCGCGCGCTTCAAAAATCCGTATGCGGTGAGCCACCGCGCCGACCTGCACGGCGCCATCCACGAGGCGGTGAAGCAGCATCCGCTCATTCGCTTTCACACGTCGGCGCAGGTCGAGTCGATCGACATCGGAGGCGGCAAGGCGCAGGGCGTGGTCGCCGTCACGCGCGACGGCCGGCGCTTCAAGGCCGACGCCATCGTGGGTTGCGACGGCGTGAAATCGGTGGTGCGGGCAAAGCTCGTCGGCGACGAGCCGCGCGTTTCGGGCCACGTGGTGTACCGCGCCGTGGTGCCGGTGGCCGACATGCCGGCCGACCTGCGCTGGAACGCGCCCGTGGTCTGGGCCGGGCCCAACTGCCACCTGGTGCACTATCCGCTGCGCCATGGCGAGCAATACAACCTGGTCGTCACTTTTCACAGCCGCGAGCAGGAAGAGTGGGGCGTTTCCGACGGCAGCAAGGAAGAAGTGCTTTCGTACTTCGAGGGCGTGCATGCGCGACCGCGCCAGCTGCTCGACCGGCCGACCTCGTGGCGGCGCTGGAGCACGGCCGACCGCGACCCCGTGGAGCGCTGGAGCGAAGGGCCGGCCACGCTACTCGGCGACGCCGCGCATCCGATGATGCAGTACCTTGCGCAAGGCGCCTGCATGGCAATCGAAGACGCCGTCACGCTCGGCGCCGCGGTGCAGGCCTGCAATTTCGACATGCCCGCCGCCTTCAAGCTCTACGAGGCCGCGCGCATTCCGCGCACCGCCCGCGTGGTGCTCTCGGTGCGCGAAATGGGGCGCCTGTATCACGCCAAGGGCGTGGAGCGGCTGGTGCGCAACAGCCTTTGGGTAGGCCGCACGCCCGAACGCTTCTACGATGCGGTCGAATGGCTTTACGCCTGGCGGCCGGAGCATTGCCTGGACGATGCGCCGGAGCGGCTGCGACCGGTGGCGATAGCGGGCGCCGACGCCGCGGCCGTGCTTTCGCCGCACTGACCGACACCGCCGACCAACCGATTTTTTTCCGCGCCATCACTATTCGAGGCCACAGGCCCAGGAGACAACCGACCATGAACTTTTCTTCACGCGCATTGCTGGCAGGCGTGCTTGCCGCGGCCACCGCCGTCCTCGGCTCCAACGCCCTGGCGCAGGCCAGCGACTATCCGAGCAAGCCGGTGACGCTGGTCACGCCCTTTGCCGCCGGCAGCGGGCCCGACGCGGTGCTGCGCCTCGTCTCGGACAAGCTCTCGCGCCTGTGGAACCAGCGCGTGGTGGTCGACAACCGGCCGGGCGGCGGCGGCTTCATCGCCATCGACCAGGCACGCCGCGCCGCGCCCGACGGCTACACACTGCTGCAGCTCGACAGCGAGCACGTGGCCGCGCTGCCGCACCTGTACAAGTCACGCAACTTCGTCACGCTGCAGCATTTCGACCCGGTCGCTTCGCTGTTCCGCACGCCGTTTTTTGTGGCGGTTTCCAGCGAATCGAAGCTGAAGAACATGGGCGACCTGATCGCCGAAGCCAAGGCCAACCCGGAGGCGATGGTCTACGGTTCGTGGGGCGTGGGCAGCCCGGGCCACCTGGGTGCGCAGCAACTCGAGGCGCTCACGGGCATTCGCATGCGGCATGCGCCATACCGCGAGGTGTCGCAGTTGTATTCGAACGTGGGCACCGGCGAAGTGCCGTGGGCCTTCGCGAGCATTCCGTCGAGCCAGGGCATCTACAAGGCCGGCAAGCTGCGCTACATCGCCGTGGCGGCGCCGAAGCGCATTCCCCAGATGTCCGACGTGCCCACCATGGCCGAGGCGGGCGGGCCCGCATCGCTCGAGGTGAACTCATTTGTCTCGCTGCTCGCGCCCAAGGGCGTGCCGGCCGCGGTCAAGGCCAAAATCAACGCCGACGTGGCCAAGGTGATTGCCGACCCCGAGATCCGCGCCCGCTTCGACACCTTCGCCTTCGAGCCGCTGGCGTGGTCGCCCGAAGAAATCGAGCGCAACGCCGAGGCCAAGTCCAAGGTGTACGGCGACCTGGTGCGCCGGGGCAACATCAGCCTTGAGTAGCTGTCATCATTACGTTTTTTCACAGTTCTTCTTTTTCATCTTCCATGCAAGCAACCAAGAGAGCCCTCCTGATCGCCTGCGGCCTGGCTGCCGCCGCCGCGCTGCCGCTGGCGGCCCATGCACAGAACAACGCCTGGCCGACCAAGCCGATTCGCCTGCTCGTGGGCTTTCCGGGCGGCTCCACGCCCGACATCGCCGCCCGCACCATCGCCGAGCCGCTGGCCAAGGCGCTCGGCCAGCCCGTGGTGGTGGACAACAAGCCCGGCGCTTCCGGCAACATCGCGGCCGACATCGTGGCCAAGGCCAATGACGACCACACGCTGGGCATCGTCATCAACGGCAATCTCACCTCGTCGAAGATGCTGTATCCGCGGCTGCCCTACGACCCGGCAAAGGACTTCACCTATCTCTCGCTGATTGCCACGGCGCCGCTGGTGCTGGTGGCGCAGAACAGCCTGCCTTCGGGCACCGCCTTCTTCGATGCGGCCCGCAAGGGCGGCGACAAGTGGAACTACGGTTCGGTGGGCGTCGGCTCGGTCGGTCACCTGGGCATGGAGCTCCTCAAGAGCCGCGTACCCGGCTTCAACGCCGAACACGTGCCCTACCAGGGCAATCCGCAGGTCGTGACCGCCATGCTGGGCGACCAGGTGCAGATGGCCCTCATTCCCCCGGGCGTGGCCATGCCCCAGGTGCGCGCCGGCAAGCTCAAGGCCATCGGCCTCACGGGCGGACGCAGCACGCTGGTGCCCGAGCTGCCGCCGCTGGCCGATGCCGGCGTGCGCGACTTTTCGCTGGAAGTGTGGGTGGCGCTGCTCGGCCCCGCCAACCTCTCCAAGACCGCCCAGGCTCGCCTCAGCCGCGAGGTCGAAACCATCATGAAGCAGCCCGAAGTGCGCCAGAAGCTCTTCGAGCAGGGCTGGCAGGCGGTCGGCACCTCGCCGGACGGCATGCGCCTGCGCGTGAAGGAAGAAGCCGCGATCATGACCAAGATCATTTCGGCCCGCGGCATCAAGATCCAGTGATGACAGCAGCCAGCCAGAACACCCTGACCGAACCGGCGCGCGAGCTGCCGGTCTTCGGCGAGTACGACGTGGTGGTGGTCGGCGGCGGCCCCGCCGGCATTGCCGCCGCCGTGAGCGCCGCGCGCCACGGTGCCAACACGCTGCTGGTGGAACGCTACGGCTTTCTGGGCGGCATGGGCACCGCGGGCGGCGTGACCAACTTCGCGGGCCTGTATGGCAAGCGCAACGGCGAGATGACGCTGCTGGTGCGCGGCGTGGTCGACGACCTGCTCGCGCGCATCGACGCGCTGGGCGGCCTCAACAAGCCGCAGGACGGCATGCAGGGCCGCATTCGCGTGCGCTCCTACGACACCTCGGCCTACAAGATCGCGGCCGACCAGTTGCTGGCAGGTGCCGGCGTGAACCTGCTGTTCCATGCCTGGGCGGCGGCGGTGGTGCGCGACGGCAACCGCATCGCGGCGCTCGTGGTCGAAACCAAGTCGGGCCGGCAGGCCATTCGCGCCAATGCATTCATCGACGCGAGCGGCGACGCCGATGTGGCGGCCTTTGCGGGCGTGCCCTTCGAAGTGGGCGACGGCCACGGCAGCGGCCTGTTCCCCACCACGATGTTCCGCGTCGGCCAGGTCGATGCAGAGCCGGCCCTTGCGGCCGTCGGCGAGTTCAAGGCCATCAACGACCTGATGGCCGCGGTGCAGCAGCAGAAGCCCGGCAAGTACAAGTTTCCGCGCGAAGGCGCGATCCTCCGGCCCAACATCGATCCGCGCGAGTGGCGCGCCAACGTCACGCAGATCCGCAATGCCGCGGGCCGCGCGATGAACGGCGTGGATGCGCGCGAGCTCACCGAAGGCGAGCTCGAAGGCCGGCGGCAGATTGCCGAGTACTTCAAGTTCATGAAGGCCGAGGTGCCGGGTTTTGCAAAGTCGGCCATCGTCGAGATCGCGCCGCAGGTCGGCATCCGCGAAACGCGCCGGATCGAAGGTCTCTATGCGCTCACCGGCGAGGACATCCTCTCGTCGGCCACGTTCGACGACACCATCGGCATCAATGCCTGGCCGATGGAAATGCACGCCGACGGCCGCATCGATTGGGCCTTTCCGCGCGACGAAAATCGCACCTACAACCAGCTGCCCTGGCGCATGCTGGTGCCGCGCACTGTCGACAACCTGCTGGTGGCCGGCCGCTGCGCCGCCATGACGCACGAGGGCCAGTCGGCCGCACGTGCGAGCGGCGGTTGCTTTGTGATGGGGCAAGCCGCGGGAACGGCGGCGGCTTCGCTGGGCAGCGGCGCCCGGTTTGCGGACGTCGATGTGCCGGCGCTGCAAGACAAGCTGGCGGCCGACGGCGTCGATCTCGACCGCTGAGCCTGCGGGGGCCGGGCCGGCTGGCGCTGACCGGCCCGCGACAGCCCGCGGGCCCGGCCTTTGCTATGGTTGCGGGTTGATTCTTTTTGCTGACGCTTGCAGCCTTTTCTTCCGATGACCACCGACCCCGCCACCGCCGCCCGCCTTGTCGACGAACTCGTCGCGCTCATGCAGCTAGAGCCGCTGGGCGGCGACAAATTCCTGGCCCAGAGCGAAGACATCGGCACGCCCGCTGTGTTCGGCGGCCAGGTGCTCGGCCAATCGCTGGCAGCCGCAAGCCTCACGGTCGGCGCCGACCGGCCGGTGCATTCGATGCACGCCTACTTCCTGCTGCCCGGCGAGCATGCGCCCATCGAATACAGCGTGGACCGTGTGCGCGACGGCCGCAGCTTCACCACGCGGCACGTGGTGGCGCGACAGCAGGAGCGCATCATTTTCGAGATGTCGGCGTCATTCCAGACGGTGGACGACGGCGTCGAACACCAGTTCACCATGCCAACGGTGCAAGGCCCCGAAGGCCTGGTGAGCGAGCTCGACCGGCGCATCGCGCTCGGCGACCGGTTGCCCGAGCGCTGGCGCATCAAGGGCCTGGAGCCGCACGGCATCGAATACCGCCGCGTGGAGGCCGACGACCTGCTGACGCCGGAAGTTCGCCCGTCCGAAAGCGCGATCTGGATGCGCGCCATTGCACCGCTGCCCGACAACCCCGTGGTGCACCGCGCGCTGCTCGCCTATGCCTCCGACCACGGCCTGCTGCGCGCCGCCATGCTGCCGCACGGCCTGAGTTTCATGAGCGGCCAGGTACGCCCCGCAAGCCTCGACCACGCCATGTGGTTCCACCGCGATTTCCGCATGGACGACTGGCTGCTCTACGTACTCGACTCGCCGAGCGCCAGCGGCGCGCGGGGCTTGTGCCGCGGCAGCTTGTATTCCCGGGACGGACGGCTTGTGGCTTCTACGGCGCAAGAGGGGATGCTGCGGGTCAAGCGCTGAGACGCTGTTGTTCAGGGCGCGCACCCGCCGACGGGGTACCTTTCTCCGCGAATGTCCCCCGGCCTGCGGCCTCCTCCTTTATTTCGCTGCGCAAGGCACCCCGCCAGCGGGTGCGTCATCCAGAGCGGTGGTTGATCAGCGGTACACCACGAGCGTGCCCAAGTGCACAGGGCATCGGGTGCTCCGCGCAGCGAAATAAAGGAGGAGGGCGAAGCCCGGGGGACATTCGCGGAGGGGAGTACCCGGTGGCCTTTGCACAAGCCCTGAACAACAGCGTCCTGAACAAAGAACCCAGCCCATGCAAATGCCCCGAATCCTTGGCTAAATACGCCTCTCAAAAGAAACGAACCAAGGACCCAGCATGTCTCCCGAAGCACTCAAAAAAGTAGCCATAGTCACCGCCGGCGGCAGCGGCATGGGCGCCGCCGCAGCGCGCAAACTTGCGGACGACGGCTTTCGCGTCGCCATCCTCTCATCATCGGGAAAGGGCGAGGCGCTTGCCGCAGAGCTTGGTGGCATTGGCGTGACTGGCTCCAACCAGTCGAACGACGACCTGAAGCGATTGGTCGACAAGGTCACTGAAGAATGGGGCCGCGTCGATGTGCTGGTCAACAGCGCGGGCCACGGTCCCCGCGCGCCCATTCTCGACATCACCGATGAAGACTGGCACAGGGGAATGGATGTCTACCTGCTGAGCGCGGTGCGCCCGAGCCGCCTTGTCGCGCCGCTCATGGTCAAGCAGGGCGGCGGCACCATCATCAACATCTCGACCTTCGCCGCCTTCGAGCCCGACCCCGTGTTTCCGACCTCGGGCGTGTTCCGCGCGGGCCTCGCGGCCTTTACCAAGCTCTTTGCCGATAAATACGCCGCACAAAATGTGCGCATGAACAACGTGCTGCCGGGCTTCATCGACAGCTTGCCCGAGAAGCCCGAGTTCCGCTCGCGCATTCCAATGGGCCGCTACGGCAAGAGCAGCGAGATTGCCGCCGTCATCGGCTTTCTCGCATCGGAAGGTGCGGGCTACATCACCGGGCAGAACCTGCGCGTAGACGGCGGCATCACGCGCTCGGTGTAAGCGCCCTGGGGGCGGGCGCCCGAGGCGCTACCTACAATCGAGAGCATCTGCCCGTGAGGCGTGGCGCGGCCTTTCTTGTCGCCGCGCGCGGGCCGCTCTCCACTCATGTCTTCTCCACACAGCCGCTTGCGAGCCGAATGGTTCCCGAGCATTCCGCGCGAACTGATGGCCGGTGCCGTCGCCACCTTCGCCCTCATTCCCGAAGTCATCGCTTTTTCGTTCGTTGCCGGGGTCGATCCGGCCGTCGGGCTGTTTGCTTCGTTCATCATCAGCATCGTCATTGCCTTTACCGGAGGCCGGCCCGCCATGGTCTCTGCTGCGGCAGGGTCGGTGGCGCTTGTGGCCGCACCGCTGGTGCATGCGCACGGCCTGCCCTACCTGCTGGCCGCCGGCGTGCTGGCCGGGGCCATGCAGATCGTGTTCGGCCTGCTGCGGCTCGGCGTGCTGATGCGCTTCGTTTCCACGTCGGTGCGCACGGGCTTCGTCAACGCGTTGGCCATCCTGATCTTCGCGGCGCAAATGCCGCACTTCATCGGCGCCAACACGGCCACCTGGGCCATGGTGGGGCTGGGGCTTGCCATCATCTACCTGCTGCCGCGTATCACCACCGCCGTGCCCTCGCCGCTGGTGTGCATCGTGGTGGTCACGCTCGTGGGCCACTGGCTGGGTTTGCCGCTCAAGACCGTGGCGGACCTCGGCCAGTTGCCCGACGCGCTGCCCGCCTTTGCGTGGCTCTCGGTGCCCATGTCGCTCGATACGCTGCGCATCATCGCGCTGCCGGCCTTTGCTATCGCGATGGTCGGGCTGCTCGAATCGATGATGACCGCCAGCGTGGTGGACGACCTTACCGACACGCCGAGCTCCAAGAACCGCGAATGCAGCGGCCTGGGCGTTGCCAATGTCGCGGCAAGCTTCTTCGGCGGCATCGCAGGCTGCGGAATGATCGGCCAGACCGTGAGCAACGTGCGCTACGGTGGGCGCGGCCGGTTGTCCACGCTGTTCGCGGGCGTCTTCCTGCTGATCCTCATGGTGCTGCTCAAGCCCTGGGTGTCGCAAGTGCCGGTGGCGGCGCTGGTGGCCATCATGGTCATGGTGTCGGCCTCCACCTTCGATTGGGGTTCTCTGCGCACGCTGGTGCGCCACCCGCGCATGTCCAGCGCCGTCATGCTCGCGACGGTGGCGGTCACTGTCGCCACCGACAACCTGGCCGCGGGCGTGGCCACCGGCGTGATGCTGAGCGGCGTGTTC
Organism: Variovorax sp. CCNWLW235; assembly: GCF_037204085.1. Classification (NCBI taxonomy): domain Bacteria; kingdom Pseudomonadati; phylum Pseudomonadota; class Betaproteobacteria; order Burkholderiales; family Comamonadaceae; genus Variovorax; species Variovorax sp. CCNWLW235. The sequence continues at coordinate 66,531 of NZ_JBBCBW010000004.1, forward strand.
TTCACCTTCAAGGTCGCGCGCCTGCTGCACGTGCATGCAGAAGACGTCGATGAAGGCGGCCCGCGCGTCTATCGCGTGAGCGGCCAGGTGTTCTTTGCCTCGGCCGACATGCTGGTCGATGCCTTCGACGTGCGCGAGATCGACGGCGCACCCGTGCACATCGATGTGTCGCAAGCGCACTTCTGGGACGTGACCGCTGTGGCCGCGCTCAACAAGGTGGTCGAGCGACTGCGCAAGCATGGCAGCGTGGTGAACGTGACCGGGCTCAACCAGGCCAGCCGAGACCTTATCCTGAGGCTCGACGCGGCGCCCGAATGAGCAGCAACCGCCGCGCGGAAAGGCTCCCATGACCATTCCCGACCCTGCGCTGAAGAACATGCGCCGCACCATCGAGTCCTACGAAGGGGCGGCCCGCGAATACAACGCGATCGTGGCAGGCCACCGGCCGCCCGAAATCGAGGATGCGCTCCGCCGGATGATGCAGCTCATACCCGCCGGCGGCGCCGTGCTCGAGATCGGTTCCGGATCGGGGCAGGACGCCGACTTCGTCGAGGCACTGGGCGGTGTCGTCAGGCGCACCGATGCGGTCCAGGCGTTTCTCGACCTGCAGGCGGAACGCGGCAAGAAGGGCGAGCTGCTAAATGTCGTCACGGATGCGCTGGGCGGGCCGTATAGCGCAGTCGTCGCGATGTGCGTGCTGATCCATGTCGATCGCGAGCAGATCGCGCCAGTCCTGCGCAAGGTGTTCAACGCACTCGAGCCCGGCGGCGTCTTCCTGGTGGCCATGCGCATCGGCGAAGGCGAGACGAACGACGACTATCACACCGTGTACTGGGCGAAGGACCGGTTCGCCGAAGCGCTTGCAGCGGCGGGCTTGCACACGCAGTGGAGCAGCCAGTGGATCGGCCGCGACAACGTGACGTGGGCCAACTTCCTGGCGCGCCGTCCGCTGTAGCGAACCGAAATCTACACGCCCAGGTAGCGCGTCCAGAGCGAACGGTCGGCGTCGAGCGCGGCCGAGTCGCCCTGCCACACCACGCGTCCGCGCTCCAGGATCACATGGCGGTCGGCCAGCGGCAGCAGGCGCTGCACGTACTTGTCGACCACCAGGATCGCCTCGCCTTCGGCCTTGAGCGTGGCAATGCAGTGCCAGATTTCCTCGCGGATCACCGGTGCAAGGCCCTCGGTGGCCTCGTCGAGGATCAACAGGCGCGGATGCGTGGAGAGCGCGCGGGCAATTGCCAGCATCTGCTGCTCGCCGCCCGAAAGCTGGTTGCCCGCATTGGCCTTGCGCTCCGCGAGACGCGGAAACAGGGCGTACAGCGCATCGACCGTCCAGCGCGGTGCGCTGCCCGGCCGGGGGCGTGCGAAGGCGCGCAGGTGCTCGTCGACGCTGAGGTTCGGAAACACATGCCGCCCCTCGGGCACGATGGCCACGCCGCGCCGGGCGATGGCGTCTGGCTTGTGGCCGCCGATGGCATCGCCGCCGAAGTGCACGCTGCCGCGCATCGGCGCGAGCGTGCCCGTCAGCACCTTCAGCAGCGTGCTCTTGCCCATGCCGTTGCGGCCGAGCAGCGCGAGCACTTCGCCCGCGCCGATCTTCAGGTCGATACCGAACAGCACCTGGCTGGCACCGTAGCCGGCCTCGACGGATTTCGCGTCGAGCAATGTGGTGGCCGCGTTCATGCGTGTCCCTCCGCTTCCGTACCGAGATACACCGCCTGCACGTCGGGGTGCCCGCGCACTTCGTCGGCGGTGCCGCTCATCAGCACCCGGCCTTGCACCAGCACCGTGAGCCGGTCGGCCAGGCGGAACACCGCATCCATGTCGTGCTCGATCAGCAGGATGGCCATCGACTCGCGAAGCGATTCGATCAGCTCCACCATGCGTGCCGATTCGTCAGGGCCCATGCCGGCCATCGGCTCGTCGAGCAGCAGCAGCTTGGGCTCGGCCGCAAGCGCCAGCGCCACGTCGAGCGCGCGCTGCGCGCCGTGCGGCAGGGTGCCCGCGATGCGTTGGCGTTCGGCGCCAAGGCCGACGCGTTCGGCAAGCGTTACGGCGCGTTCCACCAGGGCGCGCTCGTTCGCACGCGGTGCCATGAAGCGCAGGCTGCTGCCCGCATGGGCCTGCGCCGCGAGCATCAGGTTGTCGTGCACGGTTTCCTTGGCAAACACCCGCGTTACCTGGAAGCAGCGCGACATGCCGGCCGCCACGCGCTGGTGGTCCTTGAAGCCGGTGATGTCCTTCTCGTCGAGCAGGATGCGCCCGGCATCGGCCTTGAGCAGTCCGGTGATCAGGTTGACCAGCGTGGTCTTGCCGGCGCCGTTGGGCCCGATGAGCGCATGCACTTCGCCGCGCTCTACGGTCAGGTTCACATGGTCGGTTGCGAGCAAGCCGCCAAAGCGCTTGACCAACCCTTCGATTCTGAAAAGGCTCATGCTTTACTCCCTCGCCCCTCTGGGGAGAGGGTTGGGGTGAGGGGCAAGCGGCGCTTGTAGAGTGCAGCAAGCCCTTTAGGCGCCCACAGCGCAACAGCAATCAACAGCAACCCAAGCGGCATGTGCCAATGCTCCGTGTGCTGCTTCAAAAATTCTTCGAGCAGCAGCCACACGATGGCACCCACGGGCCCGCCCCAGCTGCGCCCCAGCCCGCCGATCACCACCATGACGAGCAGCGTGGCCGACTGCGTCCAGTGCATCGTCGCCGGGCTCACGAACCCGTTGCCGCCCGCAAGCAGCGCGCCCGCCAGCCCCGCAATGGCGCCGGCAATCGTGAAGGCCACCAGCTGCAGCCGGAACACCGGGTAGCCCAGCGCCCGCATGCGCGTCTCGTTGTCGCGAATGCCCATGAGCGCATGGCCGAAGCGCGACTGCGTTGCGCGCTGCAGCCACCAGAGCGCCAGCGCCACGATGACCAGCACCACCCAATAGAAGTTCGACTCGTTGCCCAGGTCGAGCCCGGGCAGCAGCGTAGGCCGGCTCATCAGCGTGTAGCCGTCGTCGCCGCCATAGCGCCGCAGCGACACCACCACGAAGTACAGCATCTGCGCAAAGGCCAGCGTGGTCATGATGAAGTACACGCCGCGCGTGCGCAGCGCGACCGTGCCGATCAGCGCCGCAACCACACCGGCGACCAGCGCTGCCAGCGGCCACATCACCCAGGCCGACATCACGCCCGCATCGCTGAGCGCCACCACCGTGTATGCGCCCATGCCGATGAAGCCCGCATGCCCGAGCGCCACCATGCCGCCGAAGCCGAGGATGAAATTGAGGCTCGCGGCCGCGAGCGCCACCACGAGCACGCGCCGCACAAAGCCGATGTAGAAGTCGAGCCCGAGCAGCGGTGCGACCAGCGGAAACGCCGCGAGCAGCACAAAGAGCAGCCCGAGTCCGATATAGCGTGAGGAAGACTTCATTTCACGACCGCGCCGAGAAAAGGCCGGAGGGCCGGAAGATGAGGACGACCACCATCAGCGCGTACATCGCGACTTCGGCGAACAGCGGCCCCAGGTCGGCCGCGGTGGCTGGCGGCAGCGTGGCGCGCAGAAGCATCGGCACGAAGGCGCGGCCGATGGTGTCGACCACGCCCACCAGCAATGCGGCCACGAAGGCGCCGCGCACCGAGCCGATGCCGCCGATCACCAGCACCACCAGCGCCGGAATCAGGATGGCTTCGCCCATGCCCACCTGCACCGCGACGATGGGGCCCATCAGCGCGCCGGCCAGTGCAGCCAACGCCGCGCCGAGCAGGAACACGCCGTTGAAGATGCGGCCCACGCGCACGCCCATCAACTCGGCCATCGGCCGGTCGGAAGCGCCCGCGCGCACCCGCATGCCGATGCGCGTGTGGTTGACCAGCAGATAGAGCGCGAGCGCCACCAGCAGCCCGCCGGCCAGGATCACGAGGCGATACGCGGGGTAGGGCAGGCCGTCTACCAGCTCGATCGGCCCCGACAGCGCGGCCGGCGTCGGTGCCATCACGGGAGACGGCCCCCACGCCATCTTGACGATGTCGTCCGCCACCAGGATCACGCCGAAGGTCGCGAGCACTTGCGCCAGGTGGTCGCGTGTGTAGAGGCGCCGCATCAGCAGCACTTCGAGCAGCAGCGCCACCACCACCGTCACCGCCACCGCAATGACGATGGCCGCGGTGAACGAACCGGTGCGCGTGTGCGCCTCTGCCGCCACATACGCGCCCGACATGAAGAGCGAGCCGTGCGCCAGGTTCAGCACGTCCATGATGCCGAACACCAGCGTGAGCCCCGCCGCCAGCAGGAACAGCATCAGCCCATAGCCGAGGCCATTGAGCAGCTGCTCGAGAACAAGAATGCCGCTCACTTGAGGGGGCACTTGTCGGCGTACGAGTCGCCGTAGTTCGTGAGAACGGTGTTGATCAGCTTGTTCGTGATCTTGCCCTGTGCATCCTTGCCGATCACGCGCAGATAGAAGTTCTCGATCGGAAAGTGATTGTTCGCATATTTGAAGTTGCCGCGCGTCGAGGCGTAGTTGGCCTTCTTCAGTGCGGCCACCACGGCTTCGCGGTTCTGCGCGTTGCCGCCGGCCTGCTTCACGGCGGCGTCCATTGCAAGAATGGCGTCATACGCCTGCGCCGCATACACCGACGGATAGCGGCCGTTGTATTCCTTGCGGAAGGCGGCCACGAAGGCCTTGTTGGCCGCGTTGTCCAGGTCGTGCGCCCAGTGCGAGGTGTTGAACAGGCCGAGCATCGGTTCGCCCACGGCGCCGATCACATCTTCGTCGGCCGAGAAGCCGCTGGTCACGAGCGTGATGTCCTTCGAAAGGCCCGCGCCCACGAACTGCTTGATGAAGTTGATGCCCATTGCGCCGGGCAGGAAGAAGTAGATGGAGTCGGGCTTGGCCGCGCGCAGCTGCGCGAGCTCGGCCGCGTAGTCGATCTGGCCGAGCTTGGTGTAGAGCTCGTCGGCCACCTGGCCCTTGAACTGGCGCTTGAAGCCGCCGAGTGCGTCCTTGCCGGCGGGATAGTTCGGCGCAATCAGCACCGTCTTCTTGAAGCCGCGGTCCTGCGCGAACTTGCCGGCAGCCTCATGGAACTGGTCGTTCTGGTAGGCGGTGCCGAAGAAGAACGCATTGCACTGGGCGCCCGCAAACTGGCTCGGGCCGGCATTGGCCGAAAGGTACGGCACCTTGGCGTTGAACAGCGTCGGGCCGACGGCCAGCGCCACGTTCGAGCCGATGGGACCGCTGAAAATATCGATCTTGTCGCGCTGGACCATGCGGTCGACCAGCTGCTTGGCCTGGTCGGGGCTGCCGGCCATGTCGGCCTGCACAAACTCCACGTCTTGTCCGCCGAGCTTGCCGCCCAGTTGCTTGATGCCGAGCGCAAAGCCGTCGCGCGCCTCGGCGCCCAACGCCGCAAAGGGGCCCGAAATGTCGAGTGCCAGGCCCACCTTGACGGGCGCGGCCATGGCGGAGGCCGCACCGCCAAGGGCTGCACCGCAGAGCAGCAACGAAAGCAGGGTGCGCGGCAGCGCGGGCAACTTCGGGGACGGGTGGCTCATGGGTTCTCCGGGCAAAGGAAGGGTGAAACGATGCACCGGCACCGCGCCATGCGGTGCCAGGAACATCGAACCGTTGATAGCTAAATACTTTAACCATAAACAATTCGGTGTCAACGGTGCTAGCACGAATGGTGCCAGTGAATCGTGTCACTTCCTGGTGCGCGGCTCGCCTCAGCCGAAGGGGCTGGCCGTGGCAAACCACAGGCCGATGCCGGTTGCAATGATGAACGCGCCGTCGGTCACGCCCGCCACCAGAAAGAACTTGGTCTGCAGCGCGTCGATCATCTCGGGCTGGCGCGCACTGCTTTCGAGAAACTTCTGGCCGACGAGCGCAATGCCCAGGCAGGAACCGAGCGCCGCGATGCCGATCAGCAGGGCCACTGCAAGCGGAAGAATGTTGAAGCCGGTCATGGTGTTTTCTCCTGGTTGGTTGATCGATGGAGGTACTTTCTCAAAGCGGGTGCGTGCGGTCCATGACGCCGGAGGTCATCGGCAAAGCGAAAAAAAGCCGGCCGCGAAAGGCGGCCGGCTTTTCAGGGGAGCGTCAGCGCGTCAGGGCGTCAGGGGAGTTGGGTCCAGTTCTGGTTCGTGCCGCCGTTGCAGGTCCAGGTGATGAGCGCGGTGTCCTGCGCCGTCGCGCCGCCCGGCACGTCCAGGCACGAGCCCGAGGCGCGGTTGCGGATGCTTCCGCCCACCAGGCTCCACTGCGCCGTGTTGCCGGCCGAGCAGGCCACCTGCACCACGGGCGCATTGGTGGTCGCCGTGCCGTTCTGCGCCAGGCACAGCCCGCTGTGCTCGGCCACGAACTGCACGTAGCCGCCGGTGACGCTGTTCACCGTGAACTTCTCGTTGGCCGCGTTGCCGCAGGGCCACTGCACAGCCGTGGTGCCGCTGGTAGTGAGCGCTCCCTTGATGTTCACGCACATCGTGGGGTTCAGGTCCGAGCGCAGGCGCGTGACCACGGCCGGGGCCGTGTCCAGCGATCGCACGTACTCGCGCAGCGCCACCACATCCGTTGCCGGCAAGCTCGACGCGTTGCCGTGGCCGCCGCTCAGCACGTCCTGCAAGGTGGCCGCCTGCCCGTTGTGGAAGAAAGCCGTGGTGTTCCAGGTGCCCGAGAGCGTGGGCGTGTCGAACCCCAGGCCTGCCAGCGGCTGGTTGATGCCCTTGCCGGAGGAAAGCTGGATCGTGCCCACGTCATGCCTGAGCCCGTCGCGGAAGGTGCCGCCGGTGTGGCAGGTGGCGCACTGCGCCGTGTTGAACACGGTCTGGCCCCGCACCGCCTCCACGCTCAGGCTGCCGTCCGCCGCGCGCGCCGGGCTGCGCATGTACTTGTTCAGCGAACTCAGGTAGGCCGCAAGGTCGTCCAGCTGCGCGTTCTTGCCGGCCTTGGGCGTGCCCAACGGATCGGACGTGGCCGCGAAGTCGGCATTGCTCAGGAAGCCCGTTCCGCCGAACTCGTTGCGGATGTCGTTCTCGAAATCCTGCACCTCGTCGAAGTTGGCGGTCCAGTGCATCTTGCCGTGGCCCGCGCCGCGCTTGCCCATGAGGCTGATGGTGCGTCGGAGGCCTTCGCCGCGCTGCGTGAAGTCCCACACCATGCCGTCGTCGCCGCCATCGGCATGGCAGCTCGCGCACGAGATGTAGTTGTCCTTGCTCATGCGCCGGTCGGAGGCGTTGTAGAACACCTGCTTGCCGCGCAAGGCCGCGGCCGCCATCGGCTCCTGCGCCACGGTCGACACGTTCTGCAGGAAGGTTGCGGCATTGGTCTCCGAGCTCAGCACCAGGGCCACGTCGTGCACCGACACCGAGCGCGCCAGGAAGTTGTTGACGAACAGCCGCTTGCGTGCCGCGTCCAGGTACAGGCCGTGCGGCGCGCTGCTGGCGTTGATCTCGCCGCGAACCGCGCGGCTGTAGGGGTCGACGATGGCCACGCGGTTGCCTTCCATCTGCGCCACGAACAGGTAGTCGCCCGATGGAGAGAACAGCGCGGCGCGCGCGGGTGCGCGGTCGTCGAAGTCGATCTGCTCGTCGAACACTTCCGCGGCGCTCTGCAAGTTGACCTGCGAGAGGATGGAGCGCACCGTCTGGTCGTGCAGCAGGTTGTTGCCGTCCCTGAACTTGCCGCGCACGATGTTGTCCTTCTTCGAAGGCAGCACCGCGCGTCGGCCGTCGGGCGAGATCACCACCTGGCTCAGGTAGTTGGCCACGCCGCGCGCACGGCTCTCGGTGTCCACCGTGGTGGTGTCCACCGGCAGCGCGATGGCGGTCATGGCGCTCATGCTCTGCAGGTTCACCTTGTGCAGCTGGCCGCCGGTCATCTTCGACTTGAAGCGCGTGACATACGCCACCTGTGCGTCCGAACTCACCGCGATGCCGCGCAGGCTGCCTTCGAGCGCAACCGCGCCGGTGGTGGCGCCGTTGCTCGGGTCGAAGCTCATCAGCACCGACTTGCTCTCCAGCGTCAGCAGGCCCTTCGTGCCGTCGGGCGTGAAGGCCACGCCGTAGGGGCCGCTGCCGTAGGCCAGCGGCACGGTGGCCGCGAGGCTGCCGTCGGCCGCGCTGAGCGCCACCAGCTTGTCCTCGCCCTGCACCGTGACCCAGATGCGCCCATCGGGGCCCACGGCCAGCGTCTTCGGCTCGTCGCCCACGCGCACTTCCCAGCGCTTGGCCAGGGTCTGCGCGTCGATGGCGGCGACCGTTCCGCTGTCGGGGTTGACCGAGTAGACCGAATTCGCATCGCCCGCGATGTTGGTGGTGTGCGTGGGCGCCCGCGCCGTGACCGGGACGATCACCGTGAGGTTGTAGGTGTAGAAGGTCTCGCGTCCGCTCGCGTCGCGCACCGTCAGCGTCACGGTGTAGTGGCCCGGCCGCGTGTAGGTGTAGGTGTAGCGCGGCTGGGTGGAGTAGGCCGTCTGCGTGCCGTCGCCGAAGTTCCAGCGGAACTGCGCACCGCTGCTGCCGAGCGTGGCGGGGTCGAACACCAACTGGCCGTTGACGATCTTCGGCCCGCCGCCGATGCCCGGGTCGCCGATGACGGCCTGGCCGCGCAGCGTGGTCACCTCGCTGTCGGTGAGCACGCGGCTGTACACGCGCACCTCCGCCAGCGTGCCCTTGAACAGATCGGTGTTGCCCTGGATCTGGCCCATGACCTGGAACTTGTTCGCGAGCCCCTTGGTGCCGGTGAGGCCGGTGGAGGTGGTCTTCACGCCGTCCACGTACATGGTCTGCGCGCCCGATGCCGCGTCGCGGGTCATCACCACGTGATGCCAGTTGCCGTCGTTCACGGCCGCCTGCGAGCGGGTGCCGGGGTTGTTGGTGGCCTTGTTGGCCACCGAGAGGTTCATGAAGCCGCTGCCGTCGATCCAGCCCCAGAACACGTCGTCCGCACCGCTGGCCTGGTCGCGCCCGAAGATGCCGGGCGCGGTCCACGGGTTGGCACTGCCGGCCTGCGTGGTCTTCATGTAGAAGCTCAGCGAGGCGGTGCCGCCGAGCACGGTGGCCACGGTGTCGTTCTTCAGCGGCACGCCGGCGGTGCGCGCCGCAAAGTTCATGCCGATGCTCTCGAACGCATCGCCCGAGGCCGGCGTGCCGTTGTTGCTGCCGATCTGGTCGGAGAGGTTGCCGGCCAGCGTCCAGTAGTGCTGCAGGTTGATGTCGGTCGCGTTGCCGGTGTTGAAGACCGACTTGAAGTCGACGCCGATGGCGTTGCCCGCATAGTCCTTCACGCCATTGGCGGGCAGGAACACCTCGTAGCTGGTGCCCGGTTGCAGCGGCTGCTCGGGGTGGAAGTTGATGATGCCAAGCTGCACGCTGTAGGTGCCCGCGAGCGTGTTGCCGCCCACCGCGCGCACGACGAAGGTGTTGGCGTTGACGCTCTCGGGGCGGATGCTGTCGGTCATGCCGACGCCGATGCGCGAGGTGAGCGCCTGCTGCTTCGCGCCGTTGGCCGGCGACACCTGTTTCACTTCAGGCTTGGTGATGTCGGGGTCCACCGCATGCACGATGAAGCCGCTGCCCGAGCCGTGGTCGTTGCCCACGAAGACGAGGTTGCCGAACATCGCGACCTGGCCGTTGTCCGAATGCGAGAAGTTCGGGTCGTCCTCGCGAAGGATGCTGCCGCGGCCCACCTCCACGTGGTTCAGCGGGTTGCTCACGTCGACCTTGTGGATGCGCGTCTGCGCGCCCTGGATGACGTAGTTGTCCTGCGTGGCGCAGTACAGCTGCTCGTCGATGACCAGCCGGTTGTCCTCGGCCACGAAGCGCGAGCGGTCGCCCAGGTCGTAGCTGTACATCTTGGCGCCGCCGCCGCGCGTCGAGACGTGCAGGCTCTTGCCGTCGAAACAGGTGGCGTAGTAGAACGGCGTGGTGCCCACGATGGAATCGAGCACCTTGGGGTTGAGCGGGTCGGAAATGTCCAGGCTCGCGAACCCGCCGTTGCTTTCCATCGCCGTCAGCACCATGTGGTTGCCCATGGTGAAAATCGGGCCGATCCGGAAGTTGCCGAGTTCGCCCGTGGGCACCGGGTTGGGCTTGCCGGCGCCGCGGTTCGCAACCACGGCGTTCGCGGGGTCGGTGGCGTCGACGATGAACATGCCGCGGCCCGCCGAGGCCACGTACAGGTAGGGCGCCTGCCACCAGAGCTGCCAGGCGACGTTCTCATAGTCGCCGGAGTTGACGCCGGGCAGCGCCAGCTTCTTCACCTGCTTGATGTCATTGATGTCGGTGAAGTCCCAGAACTCCACACCGTTGATGCTGGGCAGCACCACGTAGGTCTTGCCGCCGATCTTCGCGGTGCCGAAGGAATGCGTTTCGCGGAACTCCTTGGTGCGGGCCTCGGGCTCGTAGATCTTCTTGACCAGCTGGATCTGGCGCGGATTCGACACGTCGTACAGCAGGAAGCCGCCCGGGCCGAGGCCGCTGTCCGGCGCGAACGAGGTGAGGAAGTAGCCGTTGATCATGATGCCCGCGTTCATGCCGTAGTCCTTGCGGCCCGGGTACGTGGCGGGCACCTCGCGCGATTCGTAGGCGCTGCTGTGCGCCGGATCGAGCGGGTGGTTGGGGCTGGTGATCACCGACACCGGCTTGAACAGCTCGGCCGACGTGTAGGTGAGATTGCCGAGGCCCGGCCCCTGCAGCGGGAGCGGATCGGCCATGGCTTCGGCGACGGCCGTCGCCATGTTGTCGAGGGTGGTCATCGGGTTGACCCCGGTGATGGCCGCATGCGTCAGCAATGTGACGAGCGGGGCCAGGAACGCCATCAAGAAATACCGGATCTTCATCGTCGCCTCCAGATTGTTAGAAGTTCGCAGGGCAACCCGTTGCTCGACCCCTCTCCAGTGCGCGCGCAGGACGCACCCCGGCAGGCGACGGGTGCATCGCCTGCCGTGCTGATTTCTTCTTGGTTCTTGCGCCGGCGCTCGCTCTTTGTCTTACTTGGCGCCGCCCGACTCGTAGAGAGCCCAGGCCTCCTTGGCGCTCGCGCCGCGGTGGATCATGGCCATCAGCGCGCTCACCACCGCGGAGGGGTTGGCGTGCTGGTACACATTGCGCCCGTACACCATGCCGACGGCGCCCTGATCCAGCAGTGCGCGCGAGCGCGCGAACACCTGCTGCAGGTCTTCGCGGCCGCCGCCGCGCACGAGCACAGGGCAGCGCGCCGCCTGCACCACGCGATGGAAGTCGGCAGGGTCGCTGGTCGGGTCGGCCTTGACGATGTCGGCACCCATCTCGCGCGCAAGGCGCACCAGCGTGACGATCTTCTCGGCGTCGCCATCGACCTGGTAGCGGCTGCCCGGCGTGGGCGACTGCATCACCAGCGGCTCGATCATCAGCGGCATGCCGTAGCGGTCGCAGTCGGCGCGCACGCGTGCGATGTTCTGCACGCACTGGCGAAACAGGTCGGGCTCGTTCGGCAGCATGAAGAGGTTGACCACCACGCAGGCCGCATCGCGCTGCACAGCCGGCAGCACCGGGTCATGCTCGTTCTGCAGCTGGGCCCACATCACGCGGTGCAACGTGGCGTTGTAGGGGTTGCCCATGTCGATGCGCATCACCAGTGCGGGCTTGTTGCGGCCCGGGCGGTCCTGCAGCAGGTCGGATTGGCCGTAGTTGAGCTGGATCGCGTCGGGCCCGGCGGCCAGGAGCTTGTCCATGACCTGGGGCATGTCTTCCAGGCCGTCGAGGAACGAGGGCTCGTTGCACACGCCGTGGTCCAGGGCAATGTCCAGGCATCGACCGTTGGTCAGCAGCCGGTTGAGCCGCGCTGTCTTGTCTTTCGACATGGAAAGAACTCCTTGTGGGGGTCGGAAAAAGAAGGGAAAGGTCAGGCGAGCGCGCCCAGGTGGCGCTTCGCCGCGGCGTCGATGAGCCGCAGGGCGTCGTCGCCCAGCTCGACCGCGCCGGCGCCGGCGTTCTCGATGGCCTGCTGGCGCACGCGCGCACCGCACAGCGCGACGGCCACGGTGCCTCGCGCGACGGTCCACGCGATCATCATCTGGCCGAACGAGCAGCCGAGCCTTGCACGCGCGGGCTCGAGTTCTTCGAAGAATGCCTTGAGCTTCGAACGGTTGGCTTCGCTGAAGCGCGGATTGCTTGCACGCTGGTCGTCGCCCTTGAACTCGCGCGCCGGATCGATCGGGCCGGCAAGCAGGCCGAGCGCGAGCGACGAATAGCCCAGCACCGCCACGTTGTGCTCGCTGCACAAGGGTGCGAGCGTGGTTTCGATCTCGCGGTCGATCAGGCTGTAACGCTCCTGCGCCGCATCGACCGGGCCATGGCGCAGGTACTCGGCAAGCGTCTCGGGGCTCACGTTGCTCACGCCGATGGCGCGGATCTTTCCCTGCTTCTTGAGCTCGAGCAGCGCGTCCATGGTCTCGGCCACGGGCGTGGTGCTGTCCTGCCAGTGCGTGATGTACAGGTCGATGTAGTCGGTCTGCAGGCGCTTCAGGCTCTCTTCGCATTCATGGAAGATCGATTCGCGACCGAGGAAGCGATACACCGGGTGGCCGTCTTCCTCGAAGAAGTGTGTGCCCTGCTGGGTGTGCCAGACCAAACCGCACTTGGTCGCAATGACGGCTTCGTGGCGGCGCCCCTTGAGCGCGGTGCCCACGATGCTTTCCGAGCGCCCGAGCCCGTAGGCCGGTGCGGTGTCGATCAGGTTCACGCCCGCATCCAGCGAAGCCTGGATGGCCACCATGGCCGCCGCGTTGTCGCCGCCGCCCCACATCCATCCGCCCATGGCCCAGGTGCCCAGGCCGATGGCCGAGCATTCGATGCCCGACGGGCCCAGCGTGGTCTGCTTCATTTCGCTCTTCATCTGGTCTTCTTTCTCGTGTTCAACAGGTGGTCGATGGTCACGGCCGCGAGCAGGATCAGGCCCTTGATCACGTCTTGCCAGTAAGGCGAAACATCCAGCAGGATCAGCGAGCTGGTCACCACCGACAGCAGCGCCAAGCCCAGCACCGCGCCCAGCACCGTGCCGGAGCCGCCCTTGAGGCTGGCCCCGCCGATCACCGCGGCGGCGATCACGTTGAGCTCCATGCCCACGCCGAAGGTGGGCGTGGCCGCGCCGAAGCGCGCCGTGTAGATCACGCCCGCAAGGCCCGCCGAAGCAGCGCACAGCACCGTGACCCAGAACTTCACGCGCCCCACGCGAATGCCCGAATACAGCGCCGCCTTCTCGTTGCTGCCGGTGTAGAACACGCGGCGCAGCAGGGTCGAACGGCGCAGCACGAAGTCGCTCACGACGACGATGGCAATGAAGATCAGGATGACCGCGGGAACTCCGAACAGCGTGCCCTGCCCGATGAACTTGAATTCGGCCGGCAGCGAGAACAGCGACTGCGGCGTGCCCTGCGTGAGCGCAAGGCACAGCCCGCGCACGATGACCATGAAGGCCAGCGATGCGATGAAGTGGTTGAGCCCGATGCGCGTGACGCAGCCGCCGATCATCGCGCCGATGAGCCCGCTTGCGCCGATGGCCACCAGGCTCGCGAGCCAAGGGTCCACGCCCATCAGGAAGAGCTTGCCCGTGACCACCATCGCAAAGCAGACCACCGAGCCCACCGAAAGATCGATGCCCCCGACGATCAGCAAAATGGTCATGCCGACCACCACGATGCCTTCGATGGAAAACGACAGCAGCATCGCGCGCACGTTCTCCCAGGTAAGGAAGTAGGGCGACGCAAAGCTCATTGCCACGCACAGCACCGCAATGATCAGCAGCAGGCCCATCTCGCGCATGCTGGTGAGCTTGTTGGTGGGTTTTGCGGGCCCGCCCCCTGACTGCCTGGGTGCGATGCCCGAATCGAGTTGTGCCGGGTAGTTCATGCCATCTCCTGTTCGCAGAGTCCGGAGGCGAGCCGCAGCAGGGCTTCCTCCGTCATTTCGTTGGAATTCAATTCGCCGGCCAATCGACCGTCGCGGATCACCAGCGCCCGGTCGCACAGGCCGATGATCTCGGGCAGCTCGGAAGAAATCACGATCACGCCCACACCCTGGTTCGCGAGCTCGCGCAGGATGTGGTGAATCTCGGATTTCGCGCCCACGTCCACGCCGCGCGTGGGCTCGTCCATCAGCAGCACCGACGGGTTGGTGGCCAGCAGCTTGGCAATGGCCACCTTCTGCTGGTTGCCGCCCGAAAGGCTCGACACCTCGATGGCCACGCCGTCCGACTTGAGGTTGAGCTTGGCGCCCAGCTCGCGTGCCAGGCGGTGTTCGGCCGAACGCTGCAAGAGGCCCCAGGCGGAGCTCACGCGCCGCAGCGCCATCGAGGAGATGTTCTGCGCAATCGGCAGGTCGAGGTACACGCCCGCCGCCTTGCGGTCTTCGCTGAGGTAGGCAATGCCTTCGCGCAGCGCGTCGCTGTACTTGCGGATTGCAAGCGCCTTGCCGTTCAGGCGCACCGTGCCTTGCGTGGCGGCGCGCAGGCCGCACAGCGTTTCGGCCAGTTCGCTGCGGCCGGCGCCCATCAGGCCTGCAATGCCGAGGATCTCGCCGCGCTTCAGTGCAAACGAAATGCCGTGTACGCGCTCACCGTCGCCGATGTTGGCCACCTCCAGTACGGGGCCTGAGGGCTCGACGCCGGCTTGCTTGGGCGGGTAGTAGTTGCCGAGCTCGCGGCCGACCATGCGGCGCACCAGCTCGTCGGCCGTCAGCCCGGCCAGCGGCCCGCAATGCACGTTGCGCCCGTCGCGCAGCACCGTGACGCGGTCGCAGTGCGTGAATATTTCAGCCATGCGGTGGCTGATGTAGATGATGCCGATGCCCTGCGCCTTCAGGTCGTGCAGCACACGAAAGAGCGCGGCCGATTCGTTGTCGGTGAGCGCGGCCGTGGGTTCGTCGAGGATCAGCACCTTGCAGTCGAGCGTGAGCGCCTTGGCAATCTCCACCAGCTGCTGGCTTGAAATGCTGAGTTCGCTTACCGGCGCGGCAGGGTCGATGTCTTGCCCGAGCCGCGCCAGCACTTCGGCGGCGCGCGCGTTCAGGCTGGCGTAGTTCATCCAGGCCTGCTTGCCCGCGTTGATCTCGGGCATGAAGATGTTCTCGGCCACGGTGGCGTCGCCGCACAGCGCGATCTCCTGGTGCACCAGGCCGATGCCCAGGCGCATGGCATGCGCCGGGCCGTCGATGGCCACCTTCTCGCCGTTGAGAACGATGTCGCCTTCGTCGGGGCGGTGAATGCCGTCGATGATGTTCATCAGCGTCGACTTGCCCGCGCCGTTTTCGCCGCACAGGGCGTGGATCTCGCCCGCGTGCAGCGAGAAGTCCACGCCCGAGAGCGCGCGCGAGGCGCCGAAGCGCTTGCTGATGCCGCGCAGTTCGAGCAACGTGGTCACTCGGCAACCTCCGCGCCATGCGCTGCGGTGCGAGCTTGCTTGGGGCGGCCCGGCGCTGCGCTCATTCGCCGATTCCCTTGGTGCCGCGGCGAGCGAGGTATTTGTCCCAGTAGAAGTCGTCAGCATTGGCCTTGCTGACCACCGACAGGCCGTTGTCCAGGAACGGCACCGACATCGGGTTGGTGCCGTTGCGCTTGGCGTCGTTCATCGGGTCGATGAGCGAGGGGTTCTTGGCCAGGAACAGCATCATCATGCCCATGTAGCCCTGCATGCCCTGGTTGGGGTTGATGGCACCGAACACGTCGCCGGCCTTGATCATGTCGAGGATCTTGGCGTTCACGTCGCAGCACATCACGCGGATGTTCTTCTTCGATTCGATCTTGGCCTGAGCCGCGCCCAATGCCGAGTTGGCTTCGGGCATGAACAGCGCACCCAGGTTCGGGTTGGCCTGCGCCAGGCTCAGCACCGCCTGGTAGGCCTTGCTCGGGTCCTGGTTGCTGGCGGCGCGGCCCACCAGCTTCATGCCCGCGTGCTTGGTCTTCATGCGGTTGATGAAGGCCGCGATGCGGCGGTCGTGGTTGTCCTGGCCGGGGTTCTCGAGCACCGCGTACTCGCCCTTGCCGCCCAACGCTGCGGCAATCGCGTCGGCCGCCTGCGTGCCTTCGCGGTCGTTGTCCGAGGTGACGAACGATGCGCGCTTGGAGTTGGGCGAGTCGGCCGCGAAGGTCACGACCGGGATGCCCATGGCCACCGCCCGGTTGATCGGCTCGATGAACGGGTCGGGGTTCATCGGGTGCAGCAGGATGCCCGCGGGCTTGCGCGCCAGTTCCTGCTCGAACGAGGCCAGCTGCTTGTTCACGTCGTACTCGGGCGTGCCGGTGTAGCGCGTGCGCACGCCCAGCGTGCGGCCGAGCTGCTTCATCATTTCGTAGACCGGAAACCAGTATTCGACGCCCGACACCATCACGTTCATCACGTAGACGTCGCTGGCGTTGCCGCGCAAACCGGTGGCGGCGGCCGTGGGGGTGGACTGCGCAAATGCGCTGGTGCCGGCCAGGCCGATACCGGCGGCCGCAGCGGACTTCAGGAAATTTCGCCTCATCTTGTGTCTCCTCGCGTTGACTGGCAGAGCTTGCGACCTGCCTTTGGAGAGCAGATCTTTGGGACCTCGTTGTCACGACAGTTGTTATGACAGGTAGAATGTAATCGCGGGTTGTTTGCCGCGATAACTAGGGGAAACGCTACTGGCAAGCCGCTTTCAAGTCGCAGAAGCTGTTATGACATGAAGCCAAATATATTGATCGGCGTCGACATGGGCTCGAGCAGCCTGAAGGCGCTGGCCCTCGAAGCTGCGAGCGGCCGCACCGTTGCGTTGTCCCGCATGCCCCTGCCGCACGACCGGCTGGCCGGCGGCGGCTGCGAGGTGGGTGCTGCGGCGATACGCGCGGCACTGACGCACGTGCTGCGAGATGTCGCCCAGCAACTCGGCCCGCGCACGGCCGAGGTTCGCGCCATGGCCTGCACCGGCCACGGCGCCGGCCTCTATGCGCTCGATGCCGAGGGCCAGCTCGTCGGCGGGCGCGCCGTCGCCTCCACCGACCAGCGCGCCGATGCGCGAGCGCGCGCCCTGGCGGCAAGCCACGGTGCGCAGTTGTTCGAAGAGGTGGGCTGCAGCCCCTGGCCCGGGCAGCCGACGGTGATCGCCGCCGAGTTGCTGGGCACGGACGCCGTGCTGCGCGGCGAACTGCGCCGTTTGCTGTTCGCCAAGGACTACCTCGGCTTTCTGCTCACCGGCGAAATTGCCACCGATGCGAGCGATGCGAGCACCGCCGGGCTGGTGTCGCTCGCCACCGGCAGCTGGTCGCGGGCGGCCTTCGATGCATCGGGCATTGCGGAGCTTGGCGCACATGCCTTCGGCCCCGTCGTGCCGAGCGGCACTGTCATCGGAAAACTGTGGCCTTCGGAGGCGGCGCTGTGCGGGTTGCCGGCGGGCATTCCGGTGGCAATGGGCGCCATCGACCTGCTCGCCTCGATGACGGCGATTGGCGCGGAAGCGCGCGGCCGCGCGGTATCGGTGTTCGGCACCTGGTGCGTCAACGCCGTGGTCGGGCCGGTGCTGGAGCCCAGGCCCGCCGTCGCAGCCATCGTGAATTTCGGCCGCACCAACGAGCGGCTCTACATGGAGAACAGCCCCTCTTCGATGGCCAATATTGCCTGGCTGGCCGGCGTGCTCGCACTGCCCGATTCGCGCGCGGTGGTCGACTTGGCCATGACGGTGCCGCTGGGCGCCGGCGGCTTGCGCTTTCTTCCTTTCGTCAACGGCGGAGGCGGCGTGACCGCCGGCTTCGTGGGCCTCAAGAGCCATCACACACGCGCCGACATGGCGCGCGCCGTGGTCGATGCCGTTGCGGCCCTGCATGCGCGGCACACGGCGCGCCTTGCCGCGGCCGGCCTCGCGGTTGGCGAGACGACGGTGCTCGGCGGCGGCGCGGGCGATGCGCGCCTGGTGCGCCTGCTGGCGTCTTTTCTTGGCCGCCCGGTCGAGCGCTGCGCCGACGACGAGACCGGCGCGCGCGGCGCCGCAATCTACGCGGCCATGTCGCAAGGTCTCGACGACGCGCGCCAAGGCAGCCCATTGCTCGCGCCCTGCGAAGTGGTCGAACCCGATGCACGGGACGCCAGCGCTCATGCGGATTTCAACGCCGGTTTCAACGAACTGATCGACAGCATGTCACCTGTATTCACCCACATCTCGGGAAGCGAGAGATGAGCGCCTGGCAACTTCCCTTCGTACGCCCGGCCTCGCTGGCGGGGCGGCATTTCTCCACCGTGATCGTGGGCGCCGGCATCAACGGCGTCGGCGTGTTTCGCGACCTGTCGCTGCAGCGCGTCGATTGCCTCATTGTCGACAAGGGCGACTTCGGCGCCGGCGCCAGCAGCGCGCCTTCGCGCATGATCCACGGCGGCTTGCGTTACCTGGAGAGCGGCAGCTTCTCTCTGGTGGCCGAAGCCACGCGCGAGCGCAACCTGCTGCTGCGCAATGCGCCGCACCTGGTGCGGCCGCTCAAGACGGTGGTGCCACTTGCCAACTTCTTCGGCGGGCTGATGAGCAGCGCGCTCAAGTTCTTCGGCCGCACACCGCCGCAGCGCACCCGCGGGCTCCTGGCCGTGGCGCTGGGCCTGCGGCTCTATGACCTGCTGGGGCGCCGCCAGCGCGTGATGCCGGGGCACCGCATCAGCCGCGTGCCCTCGGCAGACCGCGGCCTGTTCCGTGCGGCCATCCGCTGGACCGCGACTTTTTTCGATGCGTGGATCAGCCATCCCGAATGGCTCATCCTCGAACTCATCGGCGATGCCTGCCGCGACCAGCCGCGCTCCGCGGCCGCGAACTACTGCCGCGTGATGGGCTGCGCGGGCAACATCCTCACGCTGCGCGACGAGATCACCGGCGAGCTGGTGCGCGTGACGGCCGATACCGTGGTGAACGCCACCGGCGCGTGGCTCGACCGCAGCGCGGCGGTGCTCGGCGGTGCCGGCCCGCGCGTGATGGGCACCAAGGGCTCGCACCTGGTGCTCGACCACCCGGCGCTGCGCGATGCACTCGACGGCCGCATGGCCTACTTCGAGGCGGTGGATGGGCGCGTGTGCATCGTCTACCCGTTTCTGGACCGCGTGCTGGTGGGCTCCACCGACATCCCGGTGGAAGACCCGGACCAGATCGTGACCGAGCCTGCCGAGGTCGACTACCTGATCGAAGTGCTGCGCGAGGTTTTTCCGAACATGGCCTTCGGCCGCGGCGACGTGGTCTACACCTACGTTGGCGTGCGACCGCTCGCGCGCTCCGATGCCGACAAGCCGGGCCAGATTTCGCGCGACCATTCGGTGGTGGTCGATCCGCCCAATGCAACGCGCGACATTGCCATCGTCGGCCTGGTCGGCGGCAAGTGGACCACCTTTCGCTCGTTGGCCGAAGAAGCCACCAACGAGGTGCTGCAGCTGCTGGGCCGCTCGCGCACCGCATCGACCGAGCTGCTGCCCATCGGCGGCGGTGCGGAACTGCCAACCGATGCAGCGGCGACCGACCGTTTCATCGAGAAGATGATGGCGGCCTCCGGCATGGGCCGCACGCGCGCGCTGAACCTGTTGGCGCGCTACGGCTCCAAGGCGCTGCCGCTGGCGCAGCGCCTTGCGGCGTCGGGCGATGTGCCGCTGCAACACGCTCCGGATTATTCGGCCGCCGAGCTGTCGTACCTGTGCCTTGAAACCGGCGTGGTGCACCTGGACGACCTGGTGATTCGCCGCACGCTGCTGGCCATTCGCGGCCTGGTCACCGACGCAGCCCTGGCCGAGATTGCGGGTGTTGCGGCCGAGGCGCTGGGCTGGGACGCCGTGCATGCCCATAACGAGCTGTGCGCCTGCGCCACGGCGCTGCGCGAGCGGCACAACGTACGCCTTCATGCCGTGCCGGCAGGCGAACAACCTTCTTTCGATGCATCATTGATGGCCAACCCAGTGCTTGGCCAAGCCTAAAAGTGAACAGTCCCAACGACATGTCGACCGTGCTCGACCGCAATTCCGAATCGCCGCTGTGGGCGCAGTTCCGCGACACCATTCGCCTGCAGATCCTGCAAGGCGTGCTGCCCATCGGCGCCAAGCTGCCCTCAGAGGCGGAGCTGGGCGAGCAGTTCGGCATTTCGCGCATCGTGGTGCGCGAGGCCTTGGCCGACCTGGTGCGCAACAACCTCATCTACAAGATCAAGGGGCGCGGCGCCTTTGTGTCGGCGCGCGAGCGCGACGAAGACTTTGTTTCCACCGTGCTGGGCTTCTCCGACGAGATGGAGCGCAAGGGCCGCTCGGTGCGCACGCAAATCCTCACGCAGGAACTGCGCGCGCCCACTGCGCAAGAGGCCGCGTCGCTGGGCCTGGCCGACGACACGCAGGTGGTGGCGCTCAAGCGCCTGCGCAGCGTGGACGGCGAACTGCGCCTGCTGGTCGAGACCGTGGTGCCGGCCGACCTGGCACCCGGGCTGCACCGTGCACGCCTGGAAGACCGGTCGCTGTACGACGTGCTGCGCCGGCAATACGGCCTGCGCCTGGTGCGCGCCGAGCGCTGGATCGATGCGGTGCTGCCCGATGCTGAAACCTGCAAGCTGCTCGACCTGCCGCAGCCCGAGCCGCTGCTGCGCATCGAGTCGATTGCCTACGGCGCCAACGGCCGGCCGCTGGAGCACTACCGCGCGCTGCACCGCTGCAAGACGAGCCGCCTGCACGTGCAGACGACGACCTGAGTCTTCCTCGTCAGCCCGTGGCGGCGGCGCTGCGCGAAGGCCAGAGCACCGAGGCAATGGCCACCATCATCAGCGCGACGGCCACCCAGTCCTGCCAGTGCACGACCTCGCCGAGCCACACCGCGCCGCTGAACACGCCCAGCACTGGAATGAACATCACGCTCAGCGTCGACGCCACCGGCGGAAGGCCGCGCGCCAGGTAGAACCACGCCGCGTGCGCAAAGCCGAAGATCAGCACCGCGTTGTAGAGAATCGAACCCCAGGTCACGGAGCCCGGCCAGCGCCACTGGTCGCGCTCGAAGAGCAGCGTGAGCACCGTCATCACGACGGCCGTCATCGCCGTCATCCAGAACGAGAGCGTGAGCGTGGGGAGCCCGATGCGCGTGTGCCGCAGCAACTGCGTGCCCAGCGCCCATGTTGCGGCGGCCGCCAGCGCGAGCGCGACGTAGCCGGGCCGCCCCGCAAAGTCGGTGAGCTCGTGCCAGAGCAGCAGGCCCACGCCCACCGCGCAGGCACCCACGCCGATCCACGCGCGCCGCGTGAGCACGGCAGAGAACAGCACGGCGCCGATCACCGCCGAGAACACCGGCATCGTGTAGCCGAGGATTGCCGCGCGCCCGCCCGAGAGCGCCTTCACCGCAAGAATAATGCAGGCATGCCAGACGAACATGTTGGTGGCGCCCAGCCACACCAGCTCGGGCCATGCGCTTCGCGGCACGCGAAAGGGCACCTTCATCCACACCAGCGCCAGGCCCAGCACCGGCAGCCCGAGCCAGATGGAGATGGCGCGGAACGCGAGCGGCGGATAGTCCGCCACGCCGAGCTTCATCACGGGCCAGTTGAGGCCCCATGCAAGGGTGAGGAGAACAAGCAGGACGAACTGGCGCGGCGTGAAGGAAGGCATGGGCCGCGATTGTGGCGCGGCTTGCGCATTCGTGCAGAACGCTCGCGCGGCTACAGCAGCCGCTTGAGGTAGCGCCCCGTGTGGCTGGCCTCATTGGCCGCGATGTCTTCAGGCGTGCCTTCGCCCACCACCGTGCCGCCGCCCGCGCCGCCCTCCGGGCCCATGTCGATGAGCCAGTCGGCCGTCTTGATGACGTCCAGGTTGTGCTCGATCACCACGATGGTGTTGCCCGCGTCGCGCAGTTGGTGCAGCACCTTCAGCAGCAGTTCGATGTCGGCAAAGTGCAGGCCGGTCGTCGGCTCGTCCAGGATGTAGAGCGTGCGGCCGGTGTCGCGCTTGCTGAGCTCCAGCGCAAGCTTCACGCGCTGCGCCTCGCCGCCCGAGAGCGTGGTGGCCGACTGGCCGAGCTTGATGTACGACAGGCCCACGTCGAGCAGCGTGCGCAGCTTGCGCTCGATGGTCGGCACGGCCTTCAAAAACTCGTGCGCCACCTCGACCGTCATCTCGAGGATCTGCGCGATGTTCTTGCCCTTGTACTGGACCTCGAGCGTCTCGCGGTTGTAGCGCTGGCCGTGGCACACCTCGCAGGGCACGTACACGTCAGGCAGAAAGTGCATCTCGACCTTCACCACGCCGTCGCCCTGGCAAGCTTCGCAGCGGCCGCCCGCCACGTTGAAGCTGAATCGGCCCGGGCCGTAGCCGCGTTCGCGCGCGGTGTTGGTCTCGGCCATCAGCTCGCGAATGGGCGTGAACAGGCCCGTGTAGGTGGCCGGGTTGCTGCGCGGCGTGCGGCCGATGGGCGATTGGTCGACGTTGATGACCTTGTCGAAATACTCGATGCCCTCGATCGATTCATGCGCGGCCGGCTCTTCGTGCGCGCGGTACAGCGTGCGCGCCACCGCGGTGTAGAGCGTGTCGTTCACCAGCGTCGACTTGCCCGAGCCCGAAACGCCTGTAACGCAGGTGAGCAGGCCGACCGGAAAGGCCACGCTCACGTTCTTCAGGTTGTTGCCGGTGGCACCGACCACGCGGATTTCCTGAAGGTCGGTCTGCGAGGCAAGGTGCGCCGCTTCGCGCGCCGCGCGCCGTTCGGCCGCGGGGCTCGGCGGAAAGCGCGAGGCCTTCTTGCCTTCGTTGAAGGCGGGTTTCTTCACGACAGGCAGCCAGGCGGTGCGGTGCTTGGGCACTTCGATCTTCTTCGTGCCCGAAAGGTACTGGCCGGTGAGCGAATCGGGGTTGGCCGACACCTCTGCATAGGTGCCCTGCGCCATCACGCGGCCGCCGTGCACGCCCGCACCGGGGCCCATGTCGATCACGTGGTCGGCGGCATGGATCATGTCTTCGTCGTGCTCGACCACGATCACGCTGTTGCCGATATCGCGCAGGTGCTTCAGCGTGCCGATAAGGCGATCGTTGTCGCGCTGGTGCAGGCCGATGCTGGGCTCGTCGAGCACGTACATCACGCCCGTAAGGCCGGAGCCGATTTGCGAGGCCAGGCGAATGCGCTGCGCCTCGCCGCCCGAAAGCGTCTCGGCGCTGCGGTCCAGGCTCAGGTAGTTCAGGCCCACGTCGTTCAGGAACTTGAGGCGCAGGCCGATCTCGCGCACCACCTTGTCGGCAATCTCGGCCTTGGCGCCGCGCAGCTTCAGGTTCTGGAACCAGGCGAACGAATCGCGCAGCGTGAGGTGGCTCAGTTCGAAGATCGCCATGCGCGGCGGCTCGCCACCGTCGGCCGGTCGATTGGCCTCGTCCACCAAAAACACATTGCGCGCCTCGGGCCTGAGGCGCGAGCCGCCGCAGTCGGGGCAGGGCTGCAGGTTGCGAAAGCGCGCAAGGTCTTCGCGCACCATCACCGAGTCGGTCTCGCGGTAGCGCCGCGTCATGTTCGGAATGATGCCCTCGAAGGGGTGCTTCTTCGTGAGCTTCTTGCCCGCGAAGTTGCCCGATTCCACGGTGTAGTTGAACTTGATCTCTTCGGCCGCCGAGCCGTGCAGCAGCACCTGCTGCACCGAGGCGGGCAAGGACTCAAAGGGCGCGTCGACGTCGAACTTGTAGTGCTTGGCGACGCTCTCGATCATGCTGAAGTAGTAGCTGTTGCGGCGGTCCCAACCCTTGATGGCGCCACTGGCCAGCGAGAGCGAAGGGAAGGCCACCACGCGCGCCGGGTCGAACACCTCGCGGTGGCCGAGGCCGTCGCAGCTCGGGCAGGCGCCTACGGGCGAATTGAACGAGAAAAGCCGCGGCTCCAGCTCCGACAGCGAGTAATGGCAGATGGGGCAGGCGAACTTGGCATTGAACAGGTGCTCCTTGTCGGGCGCTCCCTCGGCGCCCAGCTCCAGCGCAATGGCGCGGCCTTCTGCAAGGCGCAGCGCGGCCTCGAAACTCTCGGCCAGGCGCTGCTGCATGTCGGGGCGCGCGCGCAGCCGGTCGATAACCACGTCGATGTCGTGCTTCTCGGTCTTCTTGAGCTTGGGCAGGTCGTTGTATTCGTAGGTCTGCCCGTCGACGCGGAAGCGCACGTAGCCGGCGGCCTGCATCTCGGCGAAGAGTTCGAGGAACTCGCCTTTCTTCTCGCGCGCCACGGGCGCGAGGATCATCAGGCGCGGCTCATTGGGAATGGCGAGCGTGGCGTCGACCATTTGCGACACCGTCTGCGCCTGCAGCGGCAGGTGGTGCTCGGGGCAGTAGGGCGTGCCGGCGCGTGCATAGAGCAGGCGCAGGTAGTCGTGGATCTCGGTCACCGTGCCCACGGTGGAGCGCGGGTTGTGGCTGGTGGCCTTCTGCTCGATGCTGATGGCGGGCGAGAGGCCCTCGATCACGTCGACGTCGGGCTTGTCCATGAGCTGCAGAAACTGCCGCGCATAGGCCGAGAGGCTTTCCACGTAGCGCCGCTGCCCTTCGGCATACAGTGTGTCGAACGCCAGGCTCGACTTGCCCGAGCCCGACAGGCCGGTGATGACCACGAGCTTGTTGCGCGGAATGTCGAGGTCGACGTTTTTCAGGTTGTGGGTGCGCGCACCGCGGATGCTGATGCGCTGCTGCGCGAGTACGGCGCCCAGGTAGGCGTCGCGTTCCGGGTTGTCAGTGGCGGGGGATTTCAAGGGTTCGATCGTCCGAGGGCAACCGAGCATGATAGTCCGCCCTGCATTTCATGGCGAGGGGGCGGGTTGAGAAGGTTTCTCGGCGGGGGCTTCGGGCTCTGGCCGGTGCACCGGCGCGGTGCTGCCGATGGCCCGGCCGACCATGTGCTCGGCCAGTGTTTCGTAGAGCGGCCGGCTGATCATGCGGGAGACCAGGCTGGCCAGCATGGCCGAAGCCATGAGGCTCAGCACCATGGAATGGCCGTCGACCATTTCCATCACGATGATGAAGGCGGTGAGCGGCGCCTGCGTGACCGCGGCCAGGAAGCCCGCCATGCCCATGGCGATGAGTGCGGGCCCGAGGTCACTGCCCGCCAGCTCGGCCACCGCATCGCCGATGCCCGCGCCAATGGACAGCGACGGCGCGAAGATGCCGCCGGGCACGCCGCACCAGGCGGTGAGCCAAGTGGCAATGAACTTGAGCGCGGTGTAGAGCGGTGTCAGTTCGTCATGGCCCTGCAGCATCTGCTTGACCGCTTCGGACCCGGCGCCGAAGGTGACCCCGCCCGTCACCAGCCCGATGACGGCCACCGCCAGCCCGCCGCCGGCCGCGAAGCGCACCGGAAAGCGCGCCCGCCAGCGGTTGAGGCGCCCGGCCGTGCCGGTCAGCGAGGCAATCAGCAGGCGCGCGAACAGCCCGCCCGCCACGCCGCTCAGCAGCGCGACCAGCAGCCCGGGCCCGAGCGCGTCCCAGCCCAGCCGTGGCACGCGGATCACGCCGAAGTAACTGGTATTGCCGAACGCCGAAACCGCCACCAGGCCCGCCAGCACGATGGCCGTGATGATCAGGCCGCTGGAGCGCGCCTCCAGCCGGCCCGAAAGTTCTTCGATGGCGAACACCACGCCCGCCAGCGGCGCATTGAAGGCCGCCGCAATGCCGGCCGCCCCGCCCGCCACCAGCAGCGCACGGGAGTCGATGGTGGTGTTGGGCGACAGCCAGCGCCGCGCATGCTGCATCACGCCCGCCGCAACCTGCACCGAGGGGCCTTCGCGCCCGATCGACAGCCCGGCCGCAAAGCCCGCGACGCCCAGCCCGATCTTGGCGATGGTCAGCCGCAGCGATGCGAAGACGAAGCGCCGCTCTTCCGGCAGCGCCGGATGCAGCGCGGCCTTGATCTGCGGAATGCCCGAACCGCCCGCACCGGGGAAAAAACGCAACGTGAACCACACGATGGCAGCGGTGATGAGCGGCGTGGTCAGCAGCACCGCCCAGGGCCAGGCCCGGTAGAAGCGGTGAAACTGGTCGAAGACCCAGTCGCTGGCGACCGTGAAGCCCACCACGAAGAGCCCGGCTGCAATGGCGTAGCCGAGCACGACGGCCCGGTCGAGCCAGACGCGGCCACCGCGCAGTTCGGCGCGCAGGTGCTCGAGGAAGTCGGGTTCTCTGTTCATGCGGAACGCTCATTCTGGCATCCGGCGGGGATGCCGGCGGCCGCCTGGGGCACAATCGAGGGTTCCTTTCAACCTCCTCCTCCATCTACTTATCAGGGGCAGTGCATATGGCATCGGTCAATAAAGTCATCGTCGTCGGCAACCTGGGGCGCGACCCCGAAATGCGTACCTTCCCAAGCGGCGACCAGGTCGCGAACGTCACCGTGGCCACCACCGATCGCTGGAAAGACAAGCAAAGCGGCGAAATGCGCGAAGCCACCGAGTGGCACCGCATCGTTTTCAACGGCCGCCTGGCCGAAATTGCCGGCCAATACCTGCGCAAGGGCTCGCAGGTGTATGTCGAAGGCAGCCTGCGCACGCGCAAGTGGACCGACAAGGACGGCATCGAAAAGTACACCACCGAGATCCGCGCCGACCAGATGCAGATGCTGGGCAGCCGCCAGGGCCAGGGCGGCCCGTCGGGCGGTCCGGAGGACGACGGCGGTTATTCGCAGGGTGGCGGCGGTGGCGGCTACTCGCAAGGCGGCGGCGGTGGTGGCGGTGGCGGTGGCGGCGGTTACGCCCCCCGTGCACCCGCCGCGGCACCGCGCGCTCCGGCGGCGGCGCCGCGCCAGGCTCCGGCCAAGTCTTCGTCGGGCTTCGACGACATGGACGACGATATTCCGTTCTGAAATCGATCCGCCGGAATCTGCCGATCGAAAGCCTGCAGCTCACCGCTGCAGGCTTTTTTTCTGGAGCACGGTCAGTCAGTAGGTCACCGTCACCCGCATCGCATTGCTGCCGTCGCCTGCCGGCGCGGCGGCTTGCGACGGGGCGGAGCCTGTGGTCGCCGCCATGGCACCGATGACGCCTTGCCAAGCGGACCCGAGGCTGTCGCGGCCATCGGCATCGTTTCCGGCCACCATGAGCGTCGTCTCGCCGATCTTGTCGAACCGGTACTCGCGGCCCTTGATGGCCACCGACTTCATGTTGGTCCAGACGCGGTATTCATGCCCACCCTTGACCGGCGTGACCTCGAGCACCTTGAAGGTCGGCAGAACGACCATCGAGACGGTGAACCGGGCCGTGGAACTGTTGATGCCGTGCGTGGGCTCCGCGGAACTGAGCCGCAGCGGCAGCAAGAGCAGCAGCATGCCGGCGGCAGCCAGCGGCGGCGCTATTCGCGTCGGACGCAGGGCAGTAGCAGCACCTGCAGCGGACATGCTTCCGGACATTGGAACTCCTCCTCTCGTCGCAACCGGGTGGAGGGCATCGCTTTGACGCCCCGTCCTGGTTTATCGGCAGAGTCGCGGGAAAATGAAGGCCGTCGCGCCATTCTTTACCCATAACCTGCTATTGGCTAGCAGGTTTTTCCGCGCCGGCTTGCGTGCCGGCGGAGTTCAGTAGGTCACGCTGACCGTCACGACGTCGCGGTAGCTGTCCGGCCGCACGTTGGCGCTGGCGCCGAGAACGCGGCCATACAAGGTCAGGGCCTGGGCCGCGCCGTTGCCGGTGCCGGCAACGGTGTTGGTGCCGGTGACGCTGCCCCAGACGTTGGTGCGGGCCGCGTTGCGATAAAGACGGTAGGGCACCGTGTCGGCGTTGCCGGGCACGCCGCCTGTCGGCGTCATCGTTCCTGCGCCGGTGGTCGCGCCGTTGGATGGCGTCAGCGCAACCGTGTACGGCGTGGGCGTCGTGCAGGTAACGTTGATCGTGCTGGTCTGGTCCCTGTCGGCCTGGCCCGGCAGGCCGTTGACGGTGCCGAAGTTCAGCGGATCGGCGGTGACCAGGCAACTCTTGGCGACGGTTGCGGTGACCAGGAAGGCGAACCTGCCCGGCTGTATGGTGTCGCAGGTCGCCGGCATGCCGGAAGTGCTCCTCGACAGCGTGATCGAGGTGTGGTCCCCGACGAAGTTGTCCTGGTACGAACCTGGAGGCACTGTGCCCTGCAGCGGGAGCAGTTCTCCGCGCATGGTGGCGCTTCCGGTCACGCGTCCCAGGCCGCCCGCCGTCGTACGGCGGGGAATGCTCATCGTGGCGACGAAGGGGTTCGGTACCTGCGCGTTGCCATTCGAGCCCCAGATCGTGCCGCCCGTTGCCTGATAGAGCTGGAACCTCAATTGAGTGCCGGCGGTGGTCTCCATCACGCGCGGATTGAAGTTCCCGAGGCCTTCGTTGCCGTCGCCGATGTTGAAGCAGACCCTGGCGTTCTCCGTGGCGTTGCCGTCATTGGTGCAGGTGTAGTTCAGGGTCGCTGTCGCGGGCGTCGGCGTGCCCCCGTTGACCAGCTCGACCGTGCCGAAGGCCAGGTTCGTCATCGTCGCGGTGCAGCTGACCGCCGCCTGGGCGGGGCCGGCCGGCAGCCACCAGAGCAGCGCAAAGAGCAGGGGCAGGCCGAGGGCCTTCAAGGAGCGGGTCAGAAGGCTCATGGCGTCTTGGTTTCCTTGGCGCAGCGCAGCGGGCCGATCTGCGGAATCCCGGTGCCGTCCTTGCGATAGTCGAAGCTGGCGCGGCAGCGGCCGGAGGGCGTCTGCACGTCGAGCGTGTTGCGGGGCTGCAGCGCCTCGAGGTACACAGCACCGTCGAAGCCGACCAGGGTGGGCTCGCCGCCCTGCGCGTTGGCGCGCACGCGGCTGCCCAGCGGCAGGGGCTTGCCCGCCTCGTCCACCAGGAGCAGCGCGGCCGCGCTGACCGGCGTGATGCCGAAGCGCACCAGCGTGCCGGCGCGGTCGCTCGGCGTGGCCACGGTCTTCACGCGTTCGATCCTCACGTCGGCGGGCAATTGCATCGGGTCGATCGAAAGCTGGTTGTTCTGGTAGGCACTGAGCGGTGCCACCAGCAACATGCCGTTGCCGTCGGTGGTGCCGATGTCGCGGTTCTCCAGCTTCACCGGCACGCCGGCGATGCCGTCGGTCGAGACCACCGCGAACGCATCGTCGATGCGCCGGGCTGCGAACGGCTGGCCGCCCATGAACACGACCGAGCCGGTGGCGCCCGCATAGGCGTAGCGGCTGTCGCCGAGCACGCTGATGCCGGCCATGGCGCGGCCGTAGCGGCCCAGGTAGTCGATCTCGGCCTGCCCGCCGTTCTGGCCTGCGCCCTGGCGCAAGCCGGCGCGCCAGCCGATGCCGCCGTCGCCCGGCGTGGAGCTCTGCGCGTCGGCGGTGTAGACGGTGCGGTCGCGTTCGCGCTGGAGCCCCGCGGTCGCCGTGACATTGCCGTCCAGCGCCCAGGTAAAGCCGACGAAGAGACTGCGTTCCCGGCGGTCGTCGAGATTCTGGTTGACGCTCACATTCACCGAAGCGCTGCGCCCGATCGACCTGAACCAATAGACGCTCGCCAGGCGTGTCGCTTGTTGCGCGGGGTAGCGCAGGTAAAGGTAGCTGAGGCCGAAGCTGCCGAAGTTGTCGGTGCTGTAGCCGATGGAGGCCCGGCCCGAGCCGCGCGGCGGCGGGCTGCCGTAGAGCGAAGGGATGTCGCGGTACTCGCCGCGCGTTCGCGTGCCTTCGACCAGGAAGTTGAAACGGTTGTCGCGCCAGCTGTAGCCCAGGTTGACCAGCGAACCTTGCTCTCCGCCGTAGGTGCTGTGCGCCACGGCGCCCGACACCACGCCGCTTTGGCCGAGCAGCCATGCACCGCCGACGCCGCCCTTGACCAGGCCCCGGGTCGCCTCGCCATGCGCCTCGAGCGTGAAGCTGTTGCTCACACCGTAGCGCCAGGTGCCGGTTGCGGCGGCATCGCTGCCGTAGTCGAAAGAACGCAGGCCGTAGCTCTTGCGCACCATGCCGAGGTCGACGGACCAGTCGGACAGGCCGGCCTGCAGCAGCCGCTGGGTGTCGTACAGCGAAAAATCGAGTGTCGTGGCCCGGCCGAACGCGTCGGTGAGCACCACCTGGGCATTGCCGGCGCCGTTGATGCTCGGCACCGTCTTGAGCTGGAAAGGCCCCGCCGGCACCTGGCCCGAGTACTGGCGCAGGCCATTGATATAGAGCTCCACCTGCGACGGCAGCGTGGCCGACCCCAGGAACGCCGGCAGCGGCGTGGTGGTGCGATAGGGTTGCAGTGCAAAGTTGCGCGAAAGCTGGATGCCGCCGATGCGGGTGGAGCGCGACCACGGCAGCGAAGCCGTGGTGGTGTCGCCCACGCGAAGCGTCAGCATCTCATCGGGGAACGACTTGCTCCAGGTGGTGTCGAGCCGCACGGAGTCATGCTGCCAGCCCTCGCCGTCGAGGCGGGCTGCGCGCGACATCAGGGTGTTGCTGAACACGGCGCTGCCGCTGAATGCGCGCAGTTCGGTCAGCGCGTTGAAGCTGGACGTGTTGCCCCGGCCCTGGGTGCCGTAAAGATCGTAGTTGAGCAGCAAGCCGGGCGAAGCACTGGCCTTTTGTGCGACGAGGGTCGACGTGTCGACCACGGTCGTGGGCAGGCGCAGCACGTCGGCCGAGGCGTTGATCGAGACACGCTGGCTGGCGGCGTCGTAGTCGACCTTTACGCCCGGGAGGCTCTTGAGCGGCACGGGGTCGGCCACGTCCGGCGGCAGCACGAAGCCCAGCTGCCGCAGCGTTGCGGCGGCGGCCCAGAGCTCTTTGCCGCGCAGGCCAAAGTGAACCAGTCCCTGGGGATTGCCGTTGAGGCTCAGTTCCAGGTAAAGGTCGCTGCCGCCGTTTCCGGCGAGGTTTTCCTCCGCGGACGCGGCCACCAGCGAACTGGACACGGCTGCAACGTTCTGGGCCTGAGCGGCCAAGGACGTCAGACTGGAAAGAAGCAACAGTGGCAGCAGGCGCTTAGCGGACGCGTGGGAGCGGCGGGATGTTTTCCTGCGTCGCGTTGCCATTGATCTTCGTTTCCAGAACGCCCCCGAGGGCGAATGTTTCTGCGGATGTCTTCAGTGGCCAACGCATGCGCGCGCCGGGCAAGACGTAGCCCATCAGGCCGGCGTGCACCGGCGTGCGGCGGCCGACGGTATCTACAAAATCCAGATCGGCCAGTTGGGCGTGCATGCCGCCGGTGTTGGCGACTTCGAGCACGGCCTGGCCTTCTTCCCTGCGAAGGGACCATGTGAGTTGGGGTGCGGGCGACTGGGCGCCTGCGGTTGCGATGAAGATAGGCACCGAGTAGCGCAGCACCAGCTGCAGGCCCTTCTTTTCCTTCATCTCGACCGGCAGCTCATCGATGATGACCCGGTACGAGCCTTCGACCGTCCCGGCGGGAACGCCGGTGCGGATGACGCGGATCAACTGCCGCTCGGAGGTGCCCAGCTGCACCATCGGCGGACTCACGAGGAGCTCGCGCGAAGGCGTCAGTTTTTCGGTGCCGTTCTCCTGGCTCCATTGATAGACCCGCACCTGGGCGTGCACCACTGTGTCGCCGGTGTTGCTGAGCCACAGGCCATCGGCGTTTTGCGAGGCCTGGAGTGTCAGCGTGACCGGGGAAACCTGCAGTCCGCTCGCCGATGCGAGCGCATGCGCCAAGGCGAGCGCGAGGACGGCGGTGTAACGAAGCAAGTGGCGCACGGGCAGTCGATCAGTAGTTGACCGTGACCGTCACGGTGTCGCGGTATACACCAGGGGTCACGTTGGCACTCGCGACCGTGGCGAACACCGGGATTGTTTGAGCCGCGCCCGTACCCGTGCCGGCCACGCCGTTGCCCACCGCGGTGGGGGTGGCGGTGTTGCCCCAGATTGGACCCGTGGCGCTCACCGACCGGAGTTGGTAGGGAACGGTGTCAGGACCTGCCGCATCTGGTTTCATCACGCCGGCGCCGGTGGTGTCGCTGTTCGAAGGCGTCAGGCCGACGTTGTAGGGCGTCGTCTTGGAACACGTAACGCTGATGTTGCTGGAGGCAATCAGGCCGGTGGCAGACGATTCAACCGTGCCGAAGTTGATGTTGGAGGCGTTGCCTGCGGTGACCGAGCAGGCCTTGGCGACATTGATCAGGACTTGGAACGTCGAGGTCTTGATGTCGGCCATGGCGGCGCTGGTTGCGGTGACTGCAAGAACGGCCGCGAGGAGGAAAGAGGGTTTTTTCATGTCAAATGCCAACAGTTGTAAAGAAAACGGTGAAAGAACGGCGCCGATAGTGCCAACAATCACCCTGTCTGAATAGTAGAATAGTTCACACAATTGCACATTTTGTTGCAATGGGATCGAAGCTATTAACATTCGCAGTTACACCTGTACGGCGGGTGGCGGCTAAGAGATCCAGTCCGAAAAACGTAAACAACAATCTCAAACAAAGAGAAAATGTTGCGAATACGACTCTGAGAACCGGACCGTGCAGGCCATGCGCAAATGAGTTCCACGTTCGCGCGCCGGCTGCATGAGCGCCTGCTGGCGCATCTCTCCAGATACCGTTTCGCGTCGTTCTGGGCGAACGCGCTGCTGGTCGTTTCCATGGCGCTGCTGGTGGCGATGGTGGCCTACTTCAGCGCGACCGACGCCGAGCACGAATCCGCGGTCCTGCACATGGTGCGGGCCGACTGGCAGGAAGAAGACGCGGACGCCCCGCGCTTCAGCCCGTTGCCGCTCGCCGTGGACAGCAAGGCCCTTCCGCACGCCTGGCAACCCGTCGAGTTGCCCCGGGCGCTGCCAGTTGCCTTGCTGCGCCAAGCCGAGGGCAGCGCATCCGCGGGCGCGAGCCGCATCACCTGGCTGCGGCTTTCAGCGCGCGAACTGCCCACCACGTCGGCGCCGCTCGCGCTGTATGGCGCGCGAATCAAGACGGACGGTCCCATTGCGGTGTATGCCAACGGGCGGCTGGCCTACCGCGCGCAAGTGCAAGGCCTGCTGTGGAACAGCACCCGCACGCCGCTATGGGTGCTGCTGGGCAAGACGCCCGACGGCGCGCCGCTGGAGGAAATCCTGCTTCGAATCGAGCACAGGCAATCCGTGCAGGTGGCGGTTTCATCGCTGTGGCTGGGCCCCGTCGAGGCGCTGGAAGTCCGGCATCGCATGCGGCAGTGGCTCCAGCAAGACCTGCCGGCCATGCTCAGTGCCGCCTTCATGGCGGTGGGCGTGTTCGCCCTGTTCGTGTGGTTCAAGCGCAGCCACGAAACCGGCTACCTGCTCTTCTTCAACCTGGCCATCACATCGTTCCTGCGAAGCCTGCATTTCTACGTTGCCGTGCCGATTGCCAACGACTGGTTCGCCTGGCTGACCGTCAATTCGCTGTTCTGGCTGGTGGCAGTGGTGCACTTCGCGTTGCGCCAGCTGCACGGCCGGCGGCTCGGGTGGCTGACCTTTGCGGTGGTGGCGTGGACCGTGCTGATCGGCGTGCTGACGCTGCCGGGGCCGGCCATATTGAGAAACACCCCGCAAGTCACGCCGCTGATCTACATCGGGGCCGCATTGATGGGCGTGACCGTGGCGCTGGTGGGCGGCATCAGCGCCTGGAAGCGTTCCAGCGAAGGGCGGCTGGTGGCGGTCGGCATCGGCGCTTGCGTGCTGCTGGGCGTGTCCGACTGGCTGCTGCAGAACAACTTCGTCAGCCCCGAGGGCTGGTACCTCGGCGCATACACCAACGCAGTGACGTTCAGCGTGTTCGGAGTGCTGATGTACCGGCGCTACGTCAACGCCATTGCCGAGGTGGAGCGGGTCAACGCCGGCCTGGCCGAGCGCCTGCGCGCGCGAGAAGCCGAGCTTGAGCTCAGCCACCAGCGGCTGCGCGAGGTCGAGAAGCTGCAGACCATCAGCGACGAGCGCCAGCGCCTGATGCAGGACATGCACGACGGCCTGGGCTCGTCGCTGATCAGCGCCATCCGCTCGGTGGAGAGCGGCGGCATGAGCGACGACAAGGTGTCGCAGGTACTCAAGAGCTGCCTGGACGACCTGAAGCTGACCATCGACTCGATGGAGCCGCTCGAAGATGACCTGCTGCTGTTGCTGGCCACGCTGCGCTACCGGCTGGGCCCCCGGCTCGAGAGCTCGGGCGTCGCCCTGCAGTGGAACGTGCAGGAGCTCCCCGCGCTGGAATGGCTCGACCCGACCAGCGCGCTGCACATCTTGCGCATCGTCCAGGAGAGCATTGCCAACATCCTGCGCCACACCCGCGCCACCGAGATCCGAGTGGGCACCGCGGCGGATGCCTCAGGCGTGCAGGTCACCATTGAAGACAACGGCCACGGGTTCGATGTCGAAAAGGCAATGCGCGAGGCCGGAGGCCGCGGCATGCAGAACCAGCAGCGCCGGGCCCTGGTGGTCGGAGGCGCCGTCTCCTGGCGCTCGGGGGCAGAGGGCACGCTTTTCACGCTGTGGCTGCCGCTCAAGCGCGGCGGGCAGCCGGCCGGCGCAGGGTCCGCGGCCCCGCTCGGGGCCTAGCCGGCCAAGCCCACGAACACGTTCTGCACGTCGTCGTTCGCGTCGATGGCCGCAAGAAAGACTTCGACCTCTTCCAGGTGTTCGGCGCTGAGGCTGGCGGGATCGACCGGGTTCTTGGGCTTGTAGCCCAGCTTGGCCGAGAGCACGGTAAAGCCCTGGGCCGGCAGCGCGCGGCTCACAAGGTCGAGATCGGTGGGGTCGGTCAGGAACACCGTGGCACCGTTCTCGCCGGCCGGCTCGAAATCTTGCGCACCGGCCTCGATCGCGGCCACCTCGGCGTCGGCGTCCGGCCGCGAGGGCTCGGCCTCGATCATGCCCAGGTGGTCGAAATCCCAGGACACCGAGCCCGAGGTGCCCAGTTGGCCCTTGCGGAACAGCACGCGCATTTCAGGCGCGGTACGGTTCACGTTGTCGGTGAGGCACTCGACCATCACGGGCACCTGATGCGGCGCAAAGCCTTCGTAGATCACGTGCTCGAAATTCACCGCCTCGCCCGTGAGCCCGGCGCCCTTCTTGATGGCGCGGTCCAGCGTGTCCTTGGGCATCGAGACCTTGCGGGCCTGCTCGACCACCAGCCGCAGCCGTGCATTCGAGGCCGGATCGGCGCCGCTGCGCGCGGCGATCATGATTTCCTTGGCCAGCTTTCCGAACAGCCGGCCCTTGGCATTGGCGGCCAGGTCCTTGTGCTTTGCTTTCCACTGTGCGCCCATGCTGATGTTCCTGTGTGTTGTGTGTACGGCGTTGCCTTGCCTGGCCTGCCTGGAGGAGGGCCGAGGGGCTGGAGAGCCGGTTTGGGGCGACTACTTTAGCCGGAGCCCGCAGGCAGCGATTTTCTTCCAGGTAGCTCAGGTCTTCGGCCTCTTGGCATTGCCATTGTTTCCGTTCTGTGAACGCCGAGGTTCCTTTTGATGAGGGTTTTTACTTAGAGAGCGGCGCACAATTCATCTCACAGACCGGCCCCCAAGCCGATCTGGGTGAACAGGGCCCCGAGCGAGGTGGCCGCCCCCCGAAGGGACGGTGACCCACCCAAGACCGGTTCGAAATCATCCAAAGTCAAAACTGAACTGAATTGAAGGAAATCAAAATGAACGCCTCGAAGATCCTCTCCGCCGTTGCTGTTGCCCTCATGGCCGTTGCCGGTGCCGCCCACGCCGAAACCTATGAAGGCGTGCATCAACTGACCTCGGCCGCCAGCCGCGCCGAAGTCGCCAGTCAGGCCGTGGTTGCCGCGCACAGCGCCAACCCCTATGCCACCGGCGCCAACGCAGGCCCGGCCCAAGTGTTCGTTTCGTCGACCAGCCGCGATGCAGTGCGCGCCGACGCCGTTGCAGCCGCCCGCAGCGCTGATCCGTACGCTGAAGGCGCTTCCGCCGGCGTCGCACCTATCGTCGCCAGCACGGTGGACCGCGCCACGGTCCGCGCAGCAGCCCGCGCTGCCGCTCGCGGCGACTCGCTGCCGCTGTAATCCTCGGCGAGCGCTCGCTCCAGAAGCCGGCCATGCGAAAGCGTGGCCGGCTTTTTCTTTTTCTGTCTTGCCGTCAGCGCTCGGCGGCCGGCCGCAGCTCGGCCAATATCGGGTCGGGCCAGGGCGACCAGAAGTCCGCCGGCGTGTCTTCCAGGGTCAGTGCAACAGACGGATGAAGCTGGGTCATGAAGAAGAGGCGAGCAAGGCGCCGAGCATGCCATGCACAGGCGTCTGATAAGCTGCCGGCGCTCTTCTCCCCCGACCCGTTCCTTCCACCTGTCCTTGCGAACGCATTGCGCATGTCGTCCGAAGAAACCCTGCGCCGCTGGCGCCTGATCCTCGGCCGCTATGCGGCGCAACCCCTGTCGCAGACGCAGTTCTCGGCGGGCGACTGGAAGCTCGACCAGGCCCTCGAATACCTCTACGGCCGCGAATACGAAGGCCGCGGCCTCGCCAGATCCAGCGGCGGCCCGGGCTCGCTCGACCCGAGCCAGTTGCGAGCGGTCGACTGGCTCAACCGTTCGCGCAGCCTGTTTCCGCAAGAAGTATTCGAACGCATGCAGACGCAGGCGATCGATCGTTACCGGCTGACCGATCTGCTCTCCGACCCGGCGGTGCTGCGCTCGCTCGACGCCACGCCCGGCCTTGCCAAGGCGCTGCTCGGCATGCGCGGGCGGCTGTCGGGCCAGATGCGCGACGCGGTGCGCGAGGTGATCCAGAAGACCGTCGACGAGATCACCCGCAAGCTCAGGAACGACTTCGTCAACGCGCTCGTCGGCCGGCGCAACCGCATGCGGCGCTCGCACATCAAGAGCGCGCAGAACTTCGATGCGCGCGCCACCATCGCGGCCAACCTGAAGCACTACGACGTGGAGCGCAAGCAACTCGTCATCGAGCATCCGCGCTTCAACGCGCGCGTGAAGCGCAACCTGCCCTGGGACGTGGTGCTTTGCGTCGACCAGAGCGGCTCGATGATGGATTCGGTGATCTACAGCGCCGTCATCGCCGGCATCATGAGCTCGCTGCCCGCGGTGCGTGTGAAGCTGGTGGTGTTCGACACCAGCGTGGTCGATCTCACGCACCTGGCGCACGATCCGGTCGAGGTGCTGCTCACGGTGCAGCTCGGCGGCGGCACCGACATCGGCCGTGCGGTGGCGTATTGCGAGTCGCTGGTGGGCAACCCGCAGCGCACGGTGTTCGCGCTCATCAGCGACTTCATGGAAGGCGCCGCGCCCGGACCGCTCCTGGCCGCTGTGCAACGCATGGCACAGGCGCGCGTCAAGCTGCTAGGGCTGGCCGCGCTCGACGAATCGGCCAACCCCGTGTACGACCGGCAAATGGCGCAGCGCCTGGCCGACAAGGGCATGCACGTGGCGGCCCTTACGCCTACGCATTTTGCGCAGTGGCTCGCGGAAGTGATGAACTGATGGCCTGGTACGACGGCTACCGCGCCTACGACGACGACACGCTGGCCACGCTCGCCAACCCCGGCCTGCTGCGGCGCGCCGCAAAGGATGTGGAGGCGGGCAAGGTCGCATGGGCGGAGCAGGGCGCCAAGAGCGGCGTGGTGGCGGCCGACGGCCAGCGCGTGCAGCTCGATGCGCGCGGCCCGCAGCAGGCGCGCTGCGATTGCCCGGCACCGGGCATCTGCAAACACATACTCGGCGCGGCGCTGTGGCTGCGCGCGTTGGAGCCGCCCGCATCGGGCAGCGCAGCCGGCGCGGCCTCGGCCGGGCCGCAAGAGACGCAGGCGCCGGCCGTTGCCGACCCGCTCGCGGAAATCCTTGCGCTCGATGCCGCGGCACTCTTCAAGGCCGCGGGCGCGGCGGCCGTGCGGCGCGCCGCGGCGGCTGCCAGCAGCGTCGTCGAATGGCGGGTGCAGGGCGGCGCGCTCGTCATGGACTTGCCCGAGCTCGGCGCCTCATGCCGCTGGGTGGCGGGCGCGGGCTATGCAGGCATGGTGTCCGAGGTACCCGCCGCGGAGCGCAAGGCGGTGCACCTGATCGCCATTGCCGCGCTGCGCAGCGCGCACGCGCAGCCCCTTGCATGGCCCGGGGGCGCGCGGCCCGCACCGGTCGAAGACACCGCGCGCCTCGGCGAGCGGGAGCGCGCGTTCCTGCTGCAGGTCGAGTCGATGCTGGAAGAACTGCTCACGGGCGGCCTCTCGCACGTGAGCGAGCTGACGTCGGCGCGCCTTCTGGCACTCAACATGTCCGCGCGCGGCGAGGGCTTGCCGCGCCTGGCGGCCTTGCTGCGCAATCTTGGCGGCACGGTCGACCTGCTGGTGCGGCGCGACCACCGCGCCGAGGAGCGCGATGCCTTCGCGCTCATGGCGCGCATCCATGCGCTGTGCGCTGCGCTTGCGCGTGCTGAGGGCGACCTCGCCGTGGCCTTGCGCGGCCGGCTGAAGCGCGACTTCGACGAATCCGCCGCCCTCGACCTGCTGCCGCTCGGTGCCCATTGGTGGCAGACGCGCGGCGGCGCGCGCGGGCTCACCGTGGCGTTCTGGGACCTGGCCGGCGCGCGCGTGCTGCAGGCCTCGCTCGCCCGGCCCGACGGCAGCGACACCGCCTTCACGCGCAGCGGCGCATGGTCCGCGAACGCACTGTGGTCCGGCGTGGGCGCCGCGCAGAGCGTGTGCGAAGCTGCCCTGCGTCTCGAGCAACCCCGCCTTGCCGAAGACGGCCGCCTGGCGCTCGGCGGCGCCACGCGTGCGCAGCCCTTGCCTGCGTGGGCGGCCGACGATCCGCGCCTGAAGTCGATCGGCTGCGGCAACTGGTCCGAACTCGGCGAGCGCCTGCGCGGCGCCACCGGCCTTGCGGCCGAGCCTTTCGATGCAGTGCTGCTGCGGCCTTCCGATACGCGTCCGCCGGTGCTCGACGAAGCACAGCAGCGCCTCGACTGGCTGGTGCAGGACGACGCGGGCCAATGGCTGCGGCTGGGCATTCCCGTCGGTCCGGAGCATCGGCAGCGCGTCGACAACCTGGACCGCCTCACCGCCCGCCGCGCACCGGTGCACGGGGTGCTGGTGCGCATCGAGCGCTCCGCCGCGAGCACCGAACTCATGCCCATTGCCGTGCTGACCAGCAATGCGAAGAAGGCGCTGCAGGCGGTGTCGCTCGACTTTGCCGACGAGGCCGCGCGCACGACGTCGCTGGCCAGCCGCATCCTGCGCATGTTCGAGGCGCGGCAGCAGCAACGGCAGGCGGCGCCCGTGGGTGCGCCCACGCTGGCGGCGCGCCTGCTCGCGCCCGTGACAGAGGTGGCCGAGACACAGGCCGCCACCGGGCGCATGGCATTGACCGTGGCGCAGCGGCAGCGCCTGCACGATGCACTCGACCGCGCGGGTTCGGTCGGCCTGGAGGTGCTGTCGGGTGCGCTGCGCGCACACCTTGCTGCGCCCGCCGCGGTGCCGCTGCTGAAGCTGGGCTTTCTGTGCCAGTTGCTCGGCGAGCTCGACGGTTTGCCGGCGAGCAGGAAAGCGCAGCCGGCTTAGAACCTTTGGCTTCGGTTGTTTCCGCAGGCCGCGAGTTGGCCAAAGCGTCACGTCCAACTGCCAAAATCAGCGCCCAGGAGAACGAGGAGAACGCATGGGATTTCTGGACAAGATCTTGGGCGCCGTCACGGGCGGCGCCGGCCCCGCGGCCGCCAACGGCCTGACGCGCGAGCAGGCGCAGCTGTTGAAGCAGGCCTTCGAACCGCTCGAAAAAGCAGGCAAGGAGCTGCCCCACAAGGCCGCCGCGTTCCTGGTCGATGGCACGCAGGAAACCGTGCTGCTCGATCTGCAGGCTGCCAGGTCCTTCGAGCCCGGGCAATTGCTCGGAGCCCCTGGCCGCCTGCGCTGGGGTTACAGCAACTACCAGAACAAGCCGCTGGAGAAGATCGGCAACCAGAGCCTCGAGCAGCGCGGCCGCTTCTACGCCAGCGTGAACGCCGACGCGCCACCGCTCGATGTGCTGGTGCGGCTGGGCAAGCTGCTTGCGGCGGCCGATGGCGGGCAGTCGCTCGAGCATCCGGGCGCGGCTGTGCCCGACTGGCTCCAGTACCTCGTCAACGACGCGGTGTTCGCGAGCTTCAACAAAAGCGGCTCCAGCAACGCCGCCGACCGCGATCTTGTCAAGCACCGGCCCGCGTGGAACGTGCATCTCATTGCGGCCCTGCTGGCGCACGAAGGGCTCGATCGGCATCTCGCGCTGCAAGAGGTCTTCGAGCGCAAGGGCCTGGACAGCTGGTACCACGACCGGCTCGATGGCTTGGTCGAAGCCTCCGCCGTGGCCGACTACATGCGCAGCCAGCGCGATGCCACCGAGGCGTTACCCGCGAAGCTGTCGGCCGCGGGCCGCGTTCTGCTGGCCAGGCGCATCGGCAAGGACAAGGCCCTGCTGAACGACTTTGCACCGCTGTTCGTGCGCCTGGCGATCGACGGCAGCAAGACGGTGCGCGCCGAGGCGACGCCGCACCTGGAGGGCATTGCCGAGACGCAGCGGCTCGAACTCCTCGGGCAGCTGCTGAAAGACGGCGACACCACCCAGCGCACGCAGGCCGCCGAACTGCTTGCGCGCTTGCCGGGCGACGCGGCGCGCGCGCTGCTTGCCGCGGCCGCCGAGACCGAGACCAGCAAGGCCGTGCAGCAGGCCATCCGATCGGCCATGTCGCGGCTCGACGCGGCGGGCGATGCGGGCGAGCTCGAATTGCCCGAGCCGCCGGCCTGGCAGCCCTTCGAGGACATTCCGCTCGGT
Source organism: Variovorax sp. CCNWLW235 (assembly GCF_037204085.1). Taxonomy (NCBI): domain Bacteria; kingdom Pseudomonadati; phylum Pseudomonadota; class Betaproteobacteria; order Burkholderiales; family Comamonadaceae; genus Variovorax; species Variovorax sp. CCNWLW235. The sequence continues at coordinate 107,132 of NZ_JBBCBW010000004.1, forward strand.
GAAGAGGCGGTGCAACTGCTCATCGCCAACCGCATCGAGCTGCTCGAGAAGAACCGCGTTGCGGCCGAGGCCGAGATCGAGGAGAACAAGGCCTCCAAGCAGACCTACAGGTACAAGTGGCGCCAGGACAACTACGCCGCCCACAAGAAGCTCACCGACGAGGACATGCGCGTGGCCGTGCGCGTGCTCAACGGGCAGGGCAGCAAGCACGACCAGAACCGCGTGAAGAACGGCCAGCTGCACCAGGTGGTGGGTTTCGGCAATCGCCTGCAGGCAATGCCCGGATTCGGCATGCCGCACCTGATCCGCTGGCTGGCCGTGTCGCGCCACTGGAGCAGCTTCTGGTTCGACGACGGCTTTCACAAGTGGCTCGGGCGCCAGCCCGTGGGCTCGGTCGATCTGCGCGCGCTGGCCGAGTTGCTCAAGCGTTCAGGCATGCCGATCGACGATGTGGCCCACACCGCGCTCTACCAGTACTGGAACCAGCCCACGGCGGTCGAGGTGTTGCCGGCCGACCGCGTGTGGCCCTTCTTTGCGGAGCACCCCGAGTACATCGACGAAGGCCTGGGCCTCGTCGCGCCGCCAAAGCGCGAAGGCCGCCAGACCCAGCTCGACCTGAACGCGACGCTGCGCACGCTGGCCATCTTTCCGACCGTGCAGGCGCGCTGGCTGCCGCGCGTGATGGAACTGGCGCTCGGCGAAGGCAAGACGCACCGCGCAGCCGCGCAGAAGGCGCTGTCGATGCTGCCCGACATCGGCCGGCGCGTGGTCGAGTCGCTCGGCTCCACCAAGAGCGAGGTGCGCATCGAGGCCGCCAACTGGCTGGCCGAGCTCAAGTACGCCGATGCCGTGCCTGCGATTACCAAGGCGCTCGAGAAGGAAACCCGCGAGACCGTGCGTGCGGCCTATCTCACGGCGCTCGAGGCGCTGGGCGACGACATCTCCGCGCGCCTTGCGCCCGCCATTCTTCTTGCTGAAGCAAAGAAGGGCCTGAAGGCCAAGCCCCCGGCGGGCCTTGCGTGGTTTTCTCTGGACGCGCTGCCCGCCTGCAAATGGCTGGACGGCAGCGCGGTAGAGCCCGAAATCGTGCGCTGGTGGGTGGTGCTCGCATGCAAGCTCAAGGAGCCGGGCGGCAACGCGCTGCTCACGCGCTACCTCGGCCTGCTCGACGCAGCCAGCCGCCAGGCCGTCGGCAGCCTCGTGCTGCGCCAGTTCATCGCGCAGGACACGCGCCACCCCACGCTCGACGAAGGCATTGCGCATGCAAACGCCAATGCGCCGCAGCGCTACCAGGGCAACCAGCAGCGCTACCAGAACGCAAAGGCCGAGCACAAGCAGTACTACGAAGCCGACTTCCAGAAGACGCAGGAACAGGTCTTCGAGGAGTGCAAGCGCGAGAAGATGAGCGAATACCTCGGCAGCGCGATCGGCGAAAAAGGCATCCTGGCCCTGACGGCCCACACGCCGGGGCACGAGGTCGTCACGCTGCTGCAGCAGTACATGCGCGACCATTACCAGCGCCGCTCGCAGATCGAAGCCATGCTCGAAGGCGTGGCGCCGGGCAACGACCCGGTGGTGATCCAGCTGCTGCTGGGCATATCGCGCCGTTACCGCACCGCCTCGGTCCAGGAGAAGGCGCGTGCCCTGGTGCAGCAGATTGCCGACCGCAACAGCTGGACGCAGGACCAGCTCGCCGACCGCACCATTCCCACCGCGGGACTGGACGACACCGGCAAGCTCGAACTTGCGTACGGCGACCGCATCTTCACCATGGTGCTCGACGCCGCGATGAAGCCCGAACTGCGCAACCCCGAAGGCAAGATCGTCAAGACCCTGCCCGAGCCGCGCCAGAACGACGACCCCGCGCTCATCAAGGACGCGAAGGCGCAGTTCTCGACCAGCAAGAAAGAGCTCAAGCAGGTCATCGATTTGCAGACCGCGCGCCTGTTCGAAGCCATGTGCACCGGCCGCGTCTGGCCGCAGGCCGAGTGGCGCGAATACCTGCACCGGCACCCGATTGCCGGGCGGCTGATACAGCGGCTCGTGTGGCTCGAGCTGGACGCGGAAGGCGCGGTGCGCGGCAGCTTCCGGCCCACCGAGGACGGCAGCCTGATCGACACGCAGGACGACGAGGTCGAGCTCGCGCCCGGCAGCCAGCTGCGCCTGGGCCACGCCTCGCTGGTCGACGAGGCCGCGGCCGCCGCGTGGAACAAGCACTTCAAGGACTACAAGCTGGTGCCGCTCTTCGCGCAGATGACGCGCAAGCCGCCGGCTGTGGCGTTCACCGACGACAAGGGCCAGCCGGTGAGCGAGATCAACGACCGGCTGGGCTGGATCAGCGACACCTTCACGCTGCGCGGCAGCTTTGCCAAGCTCGGCTACCAGCGCGCGCAGGCCGAGGACGGCGGCTTCTTCTACCAGTACACCAAGGAGTTCTCGTCGGCCGGCGTGCGCGTGGCCATCGAGTTCTCGGGCAACACCCTGCCGGAGGAGAACGTGCCCGCAGCGCTCAAGACACTGGGCTTCGAGGACATGAAGACCCGCGGCTACAGCGACCGTACGCTGCCGCTGTCGAGCGTGCCGCCGGTGCTCCTGGCCGAGGCCTATGCCGACTACCTGGCCATTGCCCAGGCGTGCGCCGGGTTCGACGCGGGCTGGGAAAAGAAGATGCCGTGGTAGGCGCGGGCAACCCAGGCACGCATAGCCCTCACACTCGACCCCGCAACACCATCATGAGCACCGGCACACCACCATCTTCTTCCCCAGCGACGCAGGCCGTGCGCCTCGCCCCCGAGGCGCGCTATGCAGACGAGCTCGCGCGCCTGCTTGCGGCCGACACCGATGCGCGGCCCACCGGATGGAAGCTCTCGCCGCGCGCGGTGCGGCGCTTCATCCTCGGCGACGAGAAGCTGCAGGTGAGTCGCAAGTTCTACGGCGACGATCCGCTGGTGGACCGTGCCATCGTCACGCTCATGGGCCACCAGGGCCTGATGCTCGTGGGCGAGCCGGGCACTGCGAAGTCGCTGCTCTCGGAGTTGCTCGCGGCTGCCATCAGCGGTGATTCGGGGCTTACGGTGCAGGGCACGGCCGGCACCACCGAAGACCACATCAAGTACAGCTGGAACTACGCGCTGCTGCTGGCCGAGGGGCCGAGCCAACGCGCGCTGGTGCCTTCTCCGCTCTACCAGGCCATGCGCGCGGGCAAGCTGGTGCGCTTCGAGGAAATCACGCGCTGCCCGCCCGAGATCCAGGACGTGCTGATTTCGCTCATGAGCGACAAGCAGCTCATGATTCCGGAACTGGGCGACGATGCCCGGCTTTATGCACAGCGCGGCTTCAACATCATTGCCACGGCCAACCTGCGCGACCGTGGCGTGCACGAGATGTCGTCCGCGCTGAAGCGCCGCTTCAACTTTGAAACGGTAAAGCCCATCCGCGACCATGCGTTCGAGGTCGAGCTGGTGATGGCCCAGTTGAAGCGCGAACTCGACGGCGGCGGCGAATCGCCGGTCGATGTGCCGCGCGACGTGGTGGCGCTGCTGGTTACCACCTTCCAGGAACTGCGCGCAGGGCAAACGCAGGATGGCACCGCCATCAAGGGCCTCGATGCCGTCATGTCCACCGCGGAGGCCGTGAACGTGGCTTATGCGGCGGCCCTGCAGGCGCGCCATTTCAATGGCGGCCAGCTCACTGCGCGCGAGATCGCGGGCCAGTTGCAGGGCGTGGTTCTGAAGGACAGCACCGACGATGTGAAGCGCGTGCGCCACTACTTCGACACCGTGGTGCGCGAACGCGGCAAGCGCGACGCGCAATGGAAGACCTTTCACGACGCGGCGCGCGCGCTGTGGCAGTAGCTGCGGAAGCCGGCAGCGTTCTGCCTGCCGGGCTCGAAGCTGCGCGCGGCCGGCTGTTCGGCGAGGACGGTGTGTTCTTCGTGCCCGTAAGGCACCACAGCCCCGCCTGTGCATTCGCATTGAGGGCGCTGCTGCGCGAGGTCAGGCCCGCGGCTGTGCTGGTCGAAGGGCCGGACGACCTGAACGCACTGCTGCCGCTGCTGCAGCATGCCCAAACCACCGCTCCCGTCGCATGGCTGTGCCAGAGCACCCGGCAGGTGCCGGCCGACGACCCCGACTCGGAAGAGAAGACGCGCACGGAATCGCGCACGTCGTTCTTTCCGTTCTGCGACTACAGCCCCGAGTGGATTGCGGTGCGCGAAGGCGCGGCGCTCGGCGCGCGCCTGGGGCTGATCGATCTTCCGTGGAGTGACAAGGCCTGGCAGCGCGACGAAGGCGAGGAAGGCGACCAGGGCGAGGGCGATGCACGCGACGCAGCGCGCAGCCTGATGGAAGAGCGCCATTTCGCGCACAGCCGCTACCTGAACGCCATGGCCGCCCAGCTTGGCTGCGTCGACCACCAGGAGCTGTGGGACCGGCTGTTCGAACTGCGCACGTCGGCCGCTCTCGGCGACTGGCGCGCCTTCTTCGCGGACGTGTTCAGCTGGTGCGCGATGGCGCGGCTCGACTACGAGCCCGAGGTGCTCGAGGCCGAGCTGAGCCTGCCGCGGGAGCGCCATATGGCGGCGCACATCCGCCGCTGGCGCAACGAGGTCGAGGGGCCGATCGTGGTCGTTACCGGCGGCTTCCACACGCTCGAACTGGTCGAGCAGTGGCAGAACGCCAAGCCCTCGAAGGCGCCCGCCGGCAAGGACGCACCGGACAACGCATGGCTGATCCGCTACAGCTTCGAGCGGCTCGACGCGCTCAACGGCTATGCCTCGGGCATGCCGTCGCCCGGCTACTACCAGCAGGTGTGGGAACGCCTCGAGGCCGGCGACGCCGACCCCTTCACCGCGGTGGCGCTCGACAGCCTCACCCGCTTTGCGCGCCAGACCCGCGCGCAGGACCATGCCGATGCGGTGTCCACCGCACTGGTGCAGGCCGCCGCCGCACAGGCCATGCGGCTTGCGGCATTGCGCGGCAATGCCGGTCCCGGCCGGCAGGACCTGCTCGACGCGATCCGCTCCTGCTTCATCAAAAGCGCCATCGACGAAGGTACGCGCGGCTTTACCGCCGACCTGCGCAAATTTTTGAGCGGCACGCGCATCGGCGACGTGCCGCCTTCGGCAGGCTCGCCGCCGCTGATCGAAGACGCGCGGAGGCTCGCCCGCCAGGCCGGCGTGCGGCTGGACGACAGCACCGCGCGCGTGGCGCGGCTGGACCTTTACCGCAAGCCTTCGCACCGCGAACGCAGCCGCTTCTTCCATGCCATGGCGTACCTCGACGCAGGGCTCGGCACCTGGCTCGCGGGGCCGGATTTTCTTGGCAACAGCCGTTTGCACCTGCTGTTCGAAGAGTGGCGCGCCGCCTGGTCGCCGCTGGTGGAGGCGCGGCTCATCGAGCTGGCGGCCGAAGGCGCAAGCGTGGAGGCCGTCTGCATGGCCAAGCTGCGCAAGGAAGAGGCCGCGCTCTCAGACCAGGGCCGCGGCCGCAGCGCCAGCGCGGCCGTGGCGCTGTTGATGCGCGCCTGCCTGGTCGGTCTGCAGTCGCGCCTGCCGCAGCTGCTCTCGATGCTGTCCACGCACCTCGACGAAGATGCCTCGCTCGGCTCGGTGGTCGAGTGCGGGCACCGGCTCGTCACGCTCTGGCGTGCGCGGGAGCCGCTGGGCGTGCAGCAGCATCCGCAGCTGCAGAGCCTGCTGGAGCGGGTGTGGCCCGCGGCGCTGTTCCTGCTGCCCGATGTGGGCGGATGCCCCGAAGAGGGCGAGGCAGGCGCGGTGAAGCAGCTGCTTTCGCTGCGCGAGCTCGGGCGCCTGCTGGCCTCGCTGCAGGGCGGACTGGGGGAGGCCGGCGACAGTGCCATCGACCTCGACCTGCTGCGTACGCAACTCGAACGCTTCGCGACCGGTGCCTCGGTCGCGCCCGCCGTGGCGGGCGCCGCTTCGGCCCTGCTGTACCTCGACGGGCACTGGGACGAGAACGCGCTCGACACCGTCGTGCGGCAGCGCTTCGGTGCGGGCGCAGAGCCGCGCGAAGCGGTGCGTTTTCTCAACGGGGTGATGGCCGCGGCGCCTGAACTGCTGCTGCGCCTGCCCGCGCTGCTCGAAGGTCTCGACGGCCTGGTGCAGGGCTGGGATGCCGAAGCCTTCGTGGCGCATCTGCCCGATCTGCGGCAGGCCTTCACGCGCCTCAAGCCGCAGGAGACCTCCGACCTGGCCGGCCGCGTTGCCGCGCTGCACGGCATGGGCGAAACAGAGGGCCAGGCGCTCTACCAGATGCACTACGAAACCACAGAGCAAGACCTGCATGAAGGCGCGCAGCTGCAGCTCGCGCTGGCCGAGTGCATGCGCCGCGACGGGCTTGCCGCCTGGCTGGGCGCCCCGGAGCACAAGAAGAACAACAACATCGAAAGCGCGTCATGACCATCGATCTGCAGACGCTCAAGTGCGGTGAGTGCGGCAGCAGCGCGCTCAAGCGCACCGGGCTGAACCAGTACGCCTGCCAGCATTGCGGCTCGGTAACGCTGGTGGAGGACAACGTTTCCGACCGGCTCGACCGTGTGCTCGAACAGGTCAAGAACGAGGCTGGGCGCCGGCTCGCAGCCGACGAGGCGCAGCGGCGCAAGGCCATGCTGCGCAATGCCGGCATCGGCGTGGCCGTTGTGGCGGTTGTGCTGCTGGTGAGCGCAGTGATCGGAATACTGGCCGGCCCGCGGCCATCGACAAACGCGTCCGTCGCGCGGCCCGTGGTTGCGCCGCCGGTCGACCGCACCATTCCGACGGACGGCCTGAAGCTCGGCGAGCCGCGCCAGGTGCTGGTGGGCGGCGGCAGCTCGGCCGTGCCCAAGCTGCTGGTGGTGGCGCGCAACGAAACCGGCAAGCCGCTCGCGCGCGCGGGCGTCAGGGCCGTGTACTACGACGGCGACAGCCGCGTTGAAGAGCGCACCGAGACGCTGCCGATTTCCGTGCTCGAGCCGGGCGAGAGCGCACCGGCGCTGATCGACATGCCCAGCGGCAAGAACGTCACGCGCCAGGAACTGAGCGTGCAGAAGCTGGCTGAGCCCTACAAGGTTGCGCAAGGCGAGCGCCTGGCCTTTGCGCGCGTGCGGCTGGTGCAACAGGCCGAGCGGGTGCGGCTGGTGGGGCGCATCGTCAACGCGCGCACGGACGCGGCCATGCTCTCCGGCATCGACGTGCTGGCCACGCTGTACGACGATGCGGGGCAGGTGATCGGCTTCGGCCACGGCTATGCGCAAGCCAACGAGCTCAAGCCCGGCGCGCAGACCTCGGTCGACCTGAGCATCGCCCGCTTCGGCCGTGCGGCGGCCATTGCGGCCTGGGACTACCGCATCGGCTACAACACCGTCGATGCCGGCGGCTCCCGCACCGCGATGCTCAACGCCGAGCGGGTGGTGCGCGCCGTGGGGGCGCCGGAAAGCTTCAACCCCGACCTGCGGCTGAGCACCGAGGACCTGCTGGCCGAGGACAGCGAGCGCTTCGACGCGAATCAGCTGGAGCTGCTGCCGCTGGTTGCAGGGCGCAGCAACATCCAGCGCCCGCTGTTCCTGACCGAGCTGGTGAACCGAAGCGCCGACGCGGTGGTGGTGGCGCCGGGCGGCGTGATCTCGCGCTTTGGCGGCAGCAAGGCCGATGGCACCACTGCCATCGCCGGACTCGCCTACCTTTACCCGGGGGAGCGGTTTCCGATATTGCTGGAGCCGAATGCCGGGGAGCGCATTACCCAGACCCGTGTCGAGTGGAAGCCGATGCGCCGCGCCGCGCTGCCCGGACCGCGCGCACCGCTCGAGGTGCAGGTAACAGGCACCAAGGCCGAGACGGGCAGCGTGCTGCTCAACTTCAGCCAGCGCTTCGTCTACAAGAGCGTGGAGGTCACGGGCACGGTAAAGAACCCGGGCAACAACGTGGTCGGCAAGGTGCGCGTGTGGGTGAGCCTGCGCGACCGGAACGGGCAACTCACCGGCTTCAGGCAGGTGCAGAACCTGCCGGCCATCGCGCCGGGCGAGAGCGTGCCGTTCCAGGTGGACGTGGAGCAGAACGGGCGGGATTTTGCGAGCGTTTCGACGCTATACCAAACCGAATAGCCCCGCCGCGGCGGCGTTGAGCGGTTCGCGCCATGATGGCGCCCATGATTCCGTTCTCGATCCTCGACCTTTCCCCGATCACCGAGGGCAGCGACGCCGCGCAGTCGTTCCGCAACTCGCTCTCGCTCGCGCAGCACGGCGAAAAGCTGGGCTACACGCGCTACTGGCTCGCAGAGCACCACGGCATGCCGGGCATTGCGAGCGCCGCGACCGCCGTGCTGCTGTCGTATATCGGGGCGGGCACCTCGACCATCCGCATCGGCGCCGGCGGCGTGATGCTGCCCAACCATTCGCCGCTGGTGATTGCCGAGCAGTTCGGCACGCTGGAGTCGCTGTATCCGGGGCGCATCGACCTTGGCCTGGGCCGCGCGCCCGGCTCCGACCAGCGCACCGCGCGTGCGCTGCGGCGCAACCTCGAGTCCGACGCCGACCGCTTTCCGCAGGACGTGGTCGAGCTGATGGATTTCATGTCGAAGGAACCCCAGCAGCCCGTGCGCGCGGTGCCCGGCGCGGGGCTCGAGGTGCCGGTGTGGATTCTGGGCTCGAGCACCTTCGGCGCCCAACTGGCCGCGCACCTGGGCCTGCCCTATGCGTTTGCCTCGCACTTTGCTCCGCAGCAGCTCATGCAGGCGATCCAGATCTACCGCGAGACCTTCAAGCCCTCGGCCCAGTTGCAGAAGCCGTACGTGATGCTGGGCTTCAACGTGTTCGTGGCAGATACCGACGAAGAGGCCGAGTTCCGCGCCACCTCGTGGCAGCAGGCCTTTGTGAACCTGCGCAGCGGCCGCCCGGGGCGCCTGCCGCCGCCTGTCGAGAACTATCGGCAGAAGGTGGGCCCGGCGGAGAACGCGCTGCTCGATTCGGTGCTGTCGTGTTCGGCCGTGGGCTCGCCCGCCAGGGTGCGCGAAGGCGTGCAGGCCTTCATCGAACGCACGGGCGCCGACGAGCTGATGATCACCTCGCAGGTGTTCGACCACGTGGCGCGGCTGCGCTCGTACGAACTGCTCGCCGGCTTGCGCAGCCAGGGCTGATTTCCCCCACGCCGCCCGCCCCCGGCGCGGGGCTGGGACAATGGCGGGCTTATGGCAAAGCAACGGATCGTGGTGGGACTGAGCGGCGGAGTCGATTCCGCGGTAACGGCGCACCTGCTCAAGAAGCAGGGGCACGAGGTGGTCGGCATCTTCATGAAGAACTGGGAAGACGACGACGACAGCGAATACTGCTCGTCGAACATCGACTTCGTGGACGCCGCCAGCGTGGCCGACGTGCTGGGCATCGAGATCGAGCACGTCAATTTCGCGGCCGACTACAAGGACCGCGTATTCGCCGAATTCCTGCGTGAATACAAGGCCGGCCGCACCCCCAACCCCGACGTGCTGTGCAATGCCGAAATCAAGTTCAAGGCCTTTCTCGACCATGCGATGCGCCTGGGGGCCGAGAAAATCGCCACCGGCCACTACGCGCGCGTGCGCCTGAACCCCACCACGGGCAAGCACGAACTCCTCAAGGGGCTCGACCCGTCCAAGGACCAGAGCTACTTCTTGCACCGGCTCAACCAGGCGCAGCTGTCGAAAACGCTGTTCCCGGTGGGCGAGCTGCACAAGACCGAAGTGCGCCGGATTGCCGAAGAAATCGGCCTGCCCAATGCGAAGAAGAAGGATTCGACGGGCATCTGCTTCATCGGCGAGCGGCCGTTCCGCGAGTTCCTGAACCGCTACATCTCCAAGGAGCCGGGTCCGATCAAGGACGACCGCGGCCGCAAGCTCGGCGAGCACCAGGGCCTGAGCTTCTACACGCTGGGGCAGCGGCAGGGGCTGGGCATCGGCGGCGTCAAGGACAAGGGCGCGCAGCGCGGATCGGGCGACCACTCGCCGTGGTTCGTGGCGCGCAAGGACGTCGAGAAGAACACGCTCTGGGTGGTGCAGGGCCATGACCATCCCTGGCTGCTGTCTTCCGCGCTCACGGCCGGCGATGCGAGCTGGGTTTCCGGCGAGGCGCCCGCGCCGAGCAACTACGGCTCCAAGGCGCGCTACCGCCAGGCCGATGCAGCCTGCGAACTGAGCGGAACGGAAGATTCCGGAGCCGAGGCGGCCTTCAGCCTGCGCTTCGGCGACCCGCAGTGGGCCGTCACGCCCGGCCAATCGGCCGTGCTCTACGACGGCGAGCGCTGCCTCGGCGGCGGGGTCATCGTCTGATTCCCATGGGGCAGGTGCGCCGCAGCTGTCAGCGCACCGATTCGTCGACGTGGATCAGGTCGAGCGGATACCGCTTCCCGGCCAGATAGTCTTCAACGCACTGCAGCAGCAGCGGGCTGCGATGCCGCGGCACGCTGGCGCGGATTTCATCGGCGCTCATCCACACCGTGCGCACAATGCCTTCGTCGAGTGCCCGGCCTGCTTCTTCCGGGCCGAGCGTTCCGGCAAAGGCAAAGCGCATATAGGTCACGTCTTCCTTGCTGCCGGTGCGATGGCTCGAACGCGCCATGTAGATGCCGATCAGCGCGGTGGGCGTGAAGGCGTGGGCGGTTTCCTCGAGCGTTTCACGCGCGCAGCCCTCGACGGGCGATTCGCCGGGGTCGAGATGCCCTGCCGGCGTGTTGAGCCTGAGGCCCTGGGCCGTGTGCTCCTCGATCAGCAGAAAGCGGCCGTTCTGCTCGATGACCGCGGCCACGGTGACATTGGGTTTCCAGCGCGGGGTTGTCATCTGTCTTGGGCTTTCTAGCGCAGCACATAGCCGCTGAAGCGCCAGACGCGATCGCGGTCCAGGTGAAAGCTCACGAGTTCGCGCAGGGTGCCATCGGGCTTGTTGCTGAAACGGGTCTCGTACTCGATGCTGACATACTGGCCGGCCGTGTCGGTGTCCGGGTCGGCCACGGCCTGCCGGTTGACTGCAACCCAGGTTCGCTGCAAAGGCGCACCGAGCGGCGAACGGCTCATGGAAACCTTGGCCAGGAAGTCGGTGCGGGTCACGCGCTTGCGGGTTGCCGGGGTGGCACCCTCCCAGAGTTCGTCGGCCTTGCCTTGGTCGATCATCTGGATTGCCTGGATGCCGCCTCGCACCATGTCGCTGGCTTCCACGTCTTGCGCGGCTGCGGCGCCGACGAGAAGGCTCCAAAACATCGCGGCAATCAGGAGCCGTCTGGTGGTTGGTTTCATCGATTTCATTCGTGTGGCTGTCGAAGCAAGCAATTGGAGACAGTATCTACGCAGAGATTCCCCGCTTGTTCGAGCCAACGTTGCCGTGCCGCCAGTACGCGCGGCGCAATCTGCGCTTTGCCTAGCGGGCGAGCAAGCCGGAACGTATGTTCGGCTCCACGGTTTCCAGCCTGTAGCCCATGCCGTAGATGGCCAGCAGCAGGAACCCGCTCGACGGGCGCAAGGCGAGCTTGGTTCTCAGGCGCGAGACATGGGTGTCGAGCGATCGTGAGAGCGCTTCTACCCCAAGACCCCACACTGCCTCGTGAAGATGCTCGCGCGACAGCAGGCGGCCCATGTTCTGGAACAGGAAAAGGGCCAGTTCGTACTCGCGGTTCTTCAGGTCGACCTGCACGCCCTTGACCTTCAGGACGCGCGATGGCGGGAAGAAGTGGTAGTCGCCGTACACCAGTTCCACTTCGTGCTGGGCGGGGTAAGACCGGCGCAGGAGCGCGTTGACGCGGGCTTCGAGTTCCTTGGCATGGTCCGGGTTGGCCATGAAGTCGTCGGCGCCGGCATTGAGCCCTTCAACCACCTCGGGGTCGTCGCGCTCCGCGTTCACAAAAAGAATGGGCAGGCGGCTCTTGAGGTCATTGCGGACGGTCTTTACCACGTCGATGCCCCGTATATCGGGCAATCCCCAATCGAGGATGAGCAGATCGAAGGTTTGCCGGCGCAGCGCCTGAAGCAAGATCCGTCCTTCGGTGTAGGGGTGGCATTCGTGCCCGAACCCCGCCATTGCCTGATTGATCAGGTGAAGCTGATCAGGCTCGTGATCAAGTACTGCGATACGCATTCCATCCCCTTCTTCCGACCGTGCAGCCTCTGAGTGCTGTCGAAGAAGTGTATCTATCTGCGTCTGCGGCAATGAACGTTGCCGGCAATTAATGCACGTTATTGGGCTTTATCCCGGCAAACTGGCAGCAATTGGGAACAATTGAAAACATATGTGCTTTTCAAGAGTGCGCGGTGGACTCCCGAGGGCGTTGTGAAAACAACTTCCTTCCTCTCGCTGCGTCGGGCGGGACGAGGTTCTGCTTGCAACCCGCCAGAACCGCTAGCATTTATGTAGCTACAAACGCAATGATCACGGTCATCAAGAGCCAATAGATAGTGCGATGCAGGCGACAGTGGCGGCCGTAATCTTGCTGTAAGCTCTGCCCGCGTTCCGTGTTGCCCTTGCCCTGAGGAGATCTCTATGCTGATAGGCGTGCCTGCCGAAACGACGGCCGGCGAAACCCGTGTGGCCGTTACACCCGAGACGGTGAAGAAACTTGTCACCGGGGGGCATACGATTCGCGTGCAGTCCGGAGCCGGCGTTGCAGCCAGCGTCACCGATGCCGCCTACATTGCAGCCGGCGCTGAAATCACCGACGTGGCGGGCGCCTTCGGGGCCGACATGGTGCTCAAGGTGCGTTCGCCGAACGACGCCGAGGCCGCGCTGATGAAGCCGGGCACCGTCGTCATCGGCATGCTGAACCCCTTCGACGCCGCCGGCCTGCAGCGGCTGGCCACGGCCGGGCTCACCGCCTTTGCGCTCGAAGCCGCCCCCCGCACCACCCGGGCCCAGAGCATGGACGTGCTCAGCTCGCAGGCCAACATTGCCGGCTACAAGGCCGTGATCATGGCGGCCGACAAATACCAGCGCTTCTTCCCCATGCTGATGACCGCTGCCGGCACAGTGAAGGCGGCTCGCGTGGTCATCCTGGGCGTTGGCGTGGCCGGCCTGCAGGCCATTGCCACGGCCAAGCGCCTGGGCGCGGTGATCGAGGCTTCGGACGTACGCCCGAGCGTGAAGGAACAGATCGAGTCGCTCGGCGGCAAGTTCATTGAAGTGTCCTACGACACCGATGAAGAGAAAGAAGCCGCAGTGGGCGTCGGCGGCTATGCCAAGCCCATGCCCGCAAGCTGGCTCGCGCGCCAGCAGGTCGAGGTGGCCAAGCGCGTGGCGCTGGCCGACATCGTCATCAGCACCGCGCTCATTCCCGGGCGCGCGGCACCCACGCTCATCACCGAGGACATGGTCAAGTCCATGAAGCCGGGCTCGGTGATCGTCGACATTGCCGCTGGCAAGGGGCCGGACGGCGTGGGCGGCAACTGCCCGCTGTCGGAGGCCGACCGCACGGTGGTGAAGCATGGCGTGACCATCGTGGGCGAAACCAATCTTCCGGCGCTGGTGGCGGCCGATGCGTCGGCGCTCTATGCGCGCAACGTGCTGGACTTCCTCAAGCTCATCGTCACCAAGGAGGGCGCACTCAAGATCGACCTCGAGGACGACATCGTCGCCGCCTGCCGCGTTGCGCAGGACGGCCAGGTCACGAAGAAGTAAGCGGCCCACCAGCGTTCGAACGAGGAGAAGAACCCATGGACATCGTTTCCCACACAGTCATCAACCTGATCATCTTCGTGCTGGCCATCTACGTGGGCTACCACGTGGTGTGGACGGTGACGCCCGCGCTGCACACGCCGCTCATGGCGGTGACCAACGCGATCTCGGCCATCGTGATCGTGGGCGCCATGCTCGCGGCGGCGCTTACCGAAACCGGCTTGGGCAAGACCATGGGCGTGCTGGCGGTGGCGCTTGCCGCGGTGAACGTCTTCGGCGGCTTCCTCGTCACGCGGCGCATGCTCGAGATGTTCAAGAAGAAAGAAAAGAAGGCCGCACCCAAGGCTGAAGAGGGAGTCGCCAAGTGAGCATGAATCTCGTCACGCTGCTGTACCTCGTTGCCAGCATCTGCTTCATCCAGGCCCTGAAGGGCCTCTCCCATCCCACCACCTCCATCCGCGGCAACATCTTCGGCATGACCGGCATGGCCATTGCCGTGCTGACGACCGGTGCGCTCATCTACAAGCTGGCCGACGGCAACCTCACGGGCCTCGGCTACGTGCTGGTTGCGCTGGTGCTGGGCGGCGGCCTGGGCGCCTACATGGCCAACAAGGTCGAGATGACCAAGATGCCCGAGCTGGTCGCCTTCATGCACAGCATGATCGGCCTGGCCGCGGTGTTCATCGCGGTGGCGGCCGTGGCCGAGCCCTACGCCTTCAACATCACGCCCAAGGGCGAAATGATTCCCGCGGGCAACCGGCTTGAGTTGTTCCTGGGCGCGGCCATCGGCGCCATCACCTTCAGCGGCTCGGTCATCGCCTTCGGCAAGCTCTCGGGCAAGTACAAGTTCCGCCTGTTCCAGGGCGCGCCGGTGCAGTTTGCCGGCCAGCACATGCTGAACCTGGTACTCGGCGTGGCCACCATCGGGCTGGGCTTGGTGTTCATGTTCACCGAAAGCTGGCCCGCCTTCTTCGCGATGCTGGCGCTGGCCTTCGTGATGGGCGTGCTCATCATCATCCCGATCGGCGGCGCCGACATGCCGGTGGTGGTGTCCATGCTCAACAGCTACTCGGGCTGGGCGGCGGCGGGCATCGGCTTCAGCCTGAACAACGCAATGCTGATCGTGGCCGGTTCGCTGGTGGGCTCTTCGGGCGCGATCCTGAGCTACATCATGTGCAAGGCCATGAACCGCTCGTTCTTCAACGTGATCCTGGGCGGCTTTGGCGGCGACGCAACGGCTGCGACCGGCGGTGCGAAGGAGCAGCGGCCGGTCAAGAGCGGCAGCGCCGACGACGCGGCCTTTGTGCTGGGCAATGCCGAGACAGTGGTCATCGTGCCGGGCTACGGCCTGGCGGTGGCACGCGCGCAGCATGCGGTGAAGGAGCTGGCGCAAAAGCTCACCGAGAAGGGCATTACCGTGAAGTACGCCATTCACCCGGTGGCGGGCCGCATGCCGGGCCACATGAACGTGCTGCTGGCCGAGGCCGAGGTACCTTATGACCAGGTGTTCGAGATGGAAGACATCAACGGCGAATTCGGCCAGGCCGACGTGGCCATCATCCTGGGCGCCAACGACGTGGTGAACCCGGCCGCCCACACCAAGGGCAGCCCGATCTACGGCATGCCTATCCTGGAGGCCTACAAGGCCAAGACCGTGATCGTGAACAAGCGCTCGATGGCGGCGGGCTATGCCGGCCTGGACAACGAGCTCTTCTACATGGACAAAACGATGATGGTCTTTGGCGATGCGAAAAAAGTAGTGGAAGATATGGGCAAGGCCATCGAATAGGCCAAAGGTTCCGCGCCCGCGCAGCGCGGGCCCGATCATCGCGGCGCCATCAAGTGCGCCGTTTTCGTTTTTCAAATACTCGATTTTTGGAGGAGACACATCCATGACCGATCGTCCCTGGCTCGGCAGCTACCCGCAAGGCGTGCCTGCCGATATCGATCCTTCCCAGTACCCGTCGCTGGTGGCGCTCATGGAAGAGAGCTTTACCAAGTACGCCGACCGCACGGCCTACAGCTTCATGGGCAAGGACGTGAGCTACGGGGAGACCGACAAGCTCAGCAGGGCCTTCGCGGCTTACCTGCAAGGCCTCGCGCTGGCCAAGGGCGACCGCGTCGCGGTCATGATGCCCAACTGCCCGCAGTATCCGATTGCGGTGGCGGCCATCCTGCGGGCCGGCCTGATCCTGGTGAACGTGAACCCGCTGTACACGCCGCGCGAACTCGAGCACCAGCTCAAGGATTCGGGTGCGAAGGCGATCGTCATCATGGAAAACTTCGGCACCACGCTGCAGCAGTGCATCGCGGCCACGCCCATCAAGCACATCGTGCTGGCGGCCATGGGCGACCGTCTCGGCTTTCTGAAGGGCGCGCTGGTCAACTACGTGGTGCGCAACGTCAAGAAGCTGGTGCCCCAGTTCAGCCTGCCGGGCGCCGTGCGCTTCAACGATGCGCTCGACCAGGGCGCGAGCCGCACGCTTCAGGTGCCGGTCATCGGCCCGGACGACGTGGCCGTGCTGCAGTACACCGGCGGCACCACGGGCGTGTCGAAGGGCGCGGTGCTGCTGCACCGCAACGTGATCGCGAACGTGCTGCAGTCCGAAGCCTGGAACGAGCCCGCCATGGCGCAGGTGCCGGCCGGCGAGCAGCCCACGGGCGTTTGCGCGCTGCCGCTGTATCACATCTTCGCCTTTACGGTGGGCATGATGCTGAGCATGCGCACGGGCGGCAAGCTCATCCTCATTCCCAACCCGCGCGACCTGGCGGGCGTGCTCAAGGAACTCTCCAAGCACACGATCCACACCTTCCCGGCGGTCAACACGCTGTTCAACGGGCTGGCGAACCATCCTGATTTCAACAGCGTCAACTGGAAGAACCTCAAGGTCTCGGTGGGCGGCGGCATGGCCGTTCAGGCCGCAGTGGCGAAGCTGTGGCTCGAGAAAACCGGCTGCCCCATCTGCGAAGGCTACGGTCTTTCGGAAACCTCGCCTTCGGCCACCTGCAACCCGACCGACAGCAAGGCCTACACCGGCACCATCGGCCTGCCGCTGCCGAGCACCTGGCTCAAGCTGCTCGATGACGAAGGCCGCGAAGTGCCGCCGGGCCAGCCCGGCGAAATCGCAATCAAGGGCCCGCAGGTGATGGCGGGCTACTGGCAGCGCCCCGACGAAACCGCCAAGGTCATGACGGCCGACGGCTACTTCAAGACCGGCGACATCGGCATGGTCGACGAGCGCGGCTACTTCAAGGTGGTCGACCGCAAGAAGGACATGATCCTGGTGTCGGGCTTCAACGTGTACCCGAACGAGGTCGAAGACGTGGTGGCGCAGATTCCGGGCGTGCTCGAATGCGCCGCGGTCGGCATCGTCGACGAGAAGACCGGCGAGGCCGTCAAGCTCGTGATCGTCAAGAAGGACCCTGCGCTGACTGAAGCGCAGGTTCGCGAATACTGCAAAGCAAACCTAACGGGTTACAAGCAGCCGAGGATCGTGGAGTTCCGCACCGACATGCCGAAGACGCCTGTAGGAAAGATCCTGCGGCGCGAGTTGCGCGACGCCAAAAAGTAAGGGTTCGGCCCGGGTAGGGCGGCGGCATCGATCTTGCATATTGCGGGTCGATGCTTCGCTTCCTACTCACGCGCGTGAGCTTGCTGGTGCCGACCTTCATCGGCATGACGCTGCTTGCCTTCTTTCTCATCCGGCTAGTGCCGGGCGACCCCATTGAAACCATGGCCGGCGAGCGCGGGATCGACCCCGCGCGCCACGCCCAGCTGCGCACGGCCTACGGCTTCGACGAGCCGGTGATCGTGCAATACGGCATCTACATCGGCCGTGTGCTGCAGGGCGATCTCGGCAAATCGCTCATCACGCAGGACTCGGTGATGAGCGAGTTCCTGGCGCTGTTCCCGGCCACGATGGAACTGGGCGTGTGCGCAATTGGCTTTGCGCTGCTGCTGGGGCTTCCGGCCGGCATTCTTGCGGCGGTGCGGCGCAACTCCATCTTCGACCACGGGGTGATGGCCACGTCGCTCACGGGCTATTCGATGCCGATCTTCTGGTGGGGGCTGCTGCTGATCCTGTTCTTCTCGGTGCAGTTGGGGTGGACGCCCGTTTCGGGCCGCATCTCGGTGCAGTATTTCGTCGAGCCGCAGACCGGCTTTCTGCTGATCGATTCGCTGCGCGCCGGCGAGATCGATGCCTTCTGGTCCGCGCTGCATCACCTGATTCTTCCGGCCATCGTGCTCGGCACCGTGCCGCTCGCGGTCATTGCGCGCATGACGCGCTCGGCCATGCTCGAGGTGCTCGGCGAAGACTACATTCGCACCGCGCGCGCCAAGGGTCTTTCGCGATTTCGGGTGGTCGGGCTGCACGCGCTGCGCAACGCGCTGATTCCGGTGGTCACCGTCATCGGCCTGCAGGTGGGCGTGCTCTTTACCGGTGCGATTCTGACCGAGACCATCTTCTCCTGGCCCGGCGTCGGCAAGTGGCTCATCGAGGCCATCGGGCGGCGCGACTATCCGGTGCTGCAGGGCGGCATGCTGCTGCTCGGCGGCATCGTGATGCTGATCAACCTGCTGGTCGACGTGACGTATGGCGTCATCAATCCACGCATCCGGCACTGACTGACTCCATGGCAACGACACACGCAGTTTCAAGCAGCGCAGGGGGGTCGGCACCCCCCGGTCCCTGGCGCGAGTTCTGGACGGCCTTCTCGGCCAACCGCGGCGCGGTGATCGGCCTTGCCATCATCGTCCTGTTGTTGTTCGTCGCGCTGTTCGCGCCGTGGATCGCACCGCATGCGCCCAACGAGACCAACAGCGCCGTCTTCCTGCTGCCGCCGGCATGGCAGCAGGGCGGCTCCCTGAGCTATCTGCTGGGCACCGACGCCATCGGGCGCGACATTCTTTCGCGGCTGATGTACGGCGCACGCCTCTCGCTGTCCATTGGCGTTGCGGTGGTGGCGCTCTCGGTGGTCGTCGGCGTGGTGCTCGGGCTGGTCGCGGGCTTTTTTCGCGGCGTGCTGGAGATCGCGATCATGCGGCTGATGGACATCGTGCTCACGATGCCCAGCCTGCTGATGGCCATCGTGATCGTCGCGATTCTCGGGCCGGGGCTGATCAACGCCATGGTCGCGGTGGCCATCGTCGTGCTGCCGCACTACGTGCGCATCACGCGCGCGGCGGTCATTGCCGAGATCTCGCGCGACTACGTGACCGCCGCGCGCGTGAGCGGCGCCGGCACGCTGCGGCTGATGTTCCGCGAAGTGCTGCCCAACTGCGCGGCGCCGCTGATCGTGCAGGCTTCGCTCGGCATCTCGACCGCCATCCTCGACGCAGCAGCGCTGGGCTTCATCGGCCTCGGCGCGCAGCCGCCTTCGCCCGAATGGGGAACGATGCTTGCCGACGCGCGCGAGTTCGTGCTGCGCGCCTGGTGGGTCGTCACCTTTCCGGGCCTGGCAATTCTTGCGGCCGTGCTGGCCTTCAACCTGCTCGGCGACGGCCTGCGCGACGCGCTCGACCCGAAGCTCAAGAGATGAACATGCTCCTGGACATCAAGGACCTGCACGTCGAATTTCCCACCCAGGGCGGCGTGCTGCACGCGGTCGACGGCGTGAGCCTTTCGCTCGAGGAAGGCGAGGTGCTCGGCATCGTCGGCGAATCGGGCTCGGGCAAGAGCGTGACGATGATGGCGCTGATGGGGCTCGTCGGCTTTCCGGGACGCGTGCGCGCGGACCACATGCGCTTTGCGGGCAAGGAGCTGCTCGGCATCTCCGACAAGGCGCGCCGCGCGCTGGTCGGCAAAGAGGTCGCAATGATCTTCCAGGAGCCGACCACCAGCCTCAACCCGTGCTTCACCATCGGCTTCCAGCTGATGGAAACGCTGCGGCTGCACCTGCATCTGGACAAGCGCACCGCAAGGAAGCGCGCCACCGAACTGCTCGAACAGGTCGGCATACCTGCCGCTTCATCGCGCCTGGGCAGCTATCCGCACCAGCTTTCGGGCGGCATGAACCAGCGCGTGATGATTGCGATGGCCATTGCCTGCAACCCGCGCCTGCTGATTGCCGACGAGCCGACCACCGCGCTCGACGTGACCATCCAGGCGCAGATCCTCGACCTGCTGCGCGAGCTGCAGAAAGAGCGCGGCATGGCGCTGGTGCTCATCACGCACAACATGGGCGTGGTCAGCGAAATGGCGCAGCGCATTGCGGTGATGTATGCGGGCCAGGTCATGGAGCAGCAGCGCGTGGATCGCCTCTTCGCAAATCCGCAGCACCCCTACACCGAGGCCCTGCTGGCCGCGCTGCCCGAACGCGCCGCGCCCGAGGGACGGCTGGCCACCATCGCAGGCGTGGTGCCGGGCGTGCACGACCGGCCGGAGGGCTGCCTCTTTGCGCCGCGCTGCAGCTACGTGACCGCCAAGGCCTGCAACGTACGGCCGGCGCTGCGCGCGGCACCATCGCAACCAGGCGCCCAGGTGCGCTGCCACTTTCCGCTCGGCGAGCCGGGGCGCATGGCGGCCATCGAGGCGGACCGGCCGAAGGTGGTGGAGGCATTGTCGTGAGCGCGCTGCCGGGCGACGTCGTCGTGGAGGCGCGCAACCTGCAACGCACCTACGACGTGCGTCGCGGCCTGTTCCGCCCGCCGGCGCAGTTGCGCGCCGTGGGCGATATTTCCTTTCGCATCGAGCGCGGGCGCACGCTCGCCGTGGTCGGCGAATCGGGCTGCGGCAAGTCCACGCTCGCGCGCATGGTTGCGCTGATCGAGAAGCCGACCGCCGGGCAGCTCACGCTGGTCGGCCACGATGCCGTGAGCCCCCAGCCCGATCAGCGGCGCGAACTGCGGCAGGCCGTGCAGCTGGTGTTCCAGAACCCCTATGGGTCGCTCAATCCGCGCAAGAAGATATCGACCGTGCTGGAGGACCCGCTCGCCATCAACACGAGCCTTGGCAAGCCGGAGCGTGCCGCCAAGGCCCGCGACATGCTGGCGCGTGTGGGCCTGCGGCCCGAATACGCGAACCGCTATCCGCACATGTTCTCGGGCGGACAGCGCCAGCGCATTGCGATTGCGCGCGCGCTCATGCTGGAGCCGCGCCTGCTGGTGGCCGACGAGCCGGTGTCGGCGCTCGACGTGTCGATTCAGGCGCAGGTGTTGAACCTGTTGGCCGACCTCCAGGCCGAACTCGGCCTGGCCTATCTCTTCATTTCGCACGACCTGGGCGTGGTGCGGCACATTGCGCACGACGTGCTCGTGATGTATCTCGGCCATGCGGTGGAGCAAGGGCCCAAGGCGCGCATCTTTGCGCGGCCGCTGCACCCTTACACGCAGGCGCTGCTCGCTTCCACGCCCGGCCTGAGCAGCCAGCGCATCGTGCTCAAGGGCGAGTTGCCTTCGCCGCTCAACCCGCCCACAGGCTGCGTCTTCAGCACGCGCTGCCCGCATGTGACGCAGCGCTGCCGCGACGAGCGGCCCTTGCTGCGCGCGCTCGACGAGCGGCTGGTGGCCTGCCACTACGCCGAGAAGTTTCTCGACGGCTCGCCCCCGGTTCGCGCCGATGTGCCGTTGTCTCCGCCGTTCGCCGCGCCCGTGGCGGCGAACCTCTAGTTCTCTTCCACCGTGCCTGAAGGAGTTCCCATGAAGACCCAGCCATTCGTTTCGCGCCAATCGCGAAAGCTCGCCGCCTTGCTCGCGCCGACGGCACTTGCCGCGCTCACCCTGGCGTGCGGAACCGTGTCCGCCAAGACGCTCGTCTATTGTTCGGAGGGCAGCCCCGAGAATTTCTATCCGGGTGTGAACACCACCGGCACCTCGTTCGACGTGACCACGCAGGTCTACAACACCATTGTCGAATTCGAGCGCGGCGGCACCAAGGTCATGCCGGGACTGGCCGAAAAATGGGACATCTCGGCCGACGGCACCGTGTACACCTTCCACCTGCGCAAGGGCGTGAAGTGGCACACCACCAGCAAGAGCTTCAAGCCGACGCGCGACTTCAACGCCGACGACTTCATCTTCATGCTCGAGCGGCAGTGGAAGGAGAGCGATCCGTTCTTCAAGGTCACGAGCCAGAACCACTCCTACTTCAACGACATGGGCATGCCCAAGCTGCTGAAGTCGGTCGACCGCATCGACGAGTACACGGTCAAGATCGTGCTCAACAAGGCCGAGGCGCCGTTCCTTGCCAACCTTGCAATGCAGTACGCGGGCATCCAGTCGAAGGAATACGCCATTGCCATGCTCAAGGCGGGCACGCCCGAGAAGGTCGACCAGGACCCGATCGGCACCGGCCCGTTCTACCTGGTGCAGTACCAGAAGGATGCGGTCATCCGCTTCAAGGCCTTTCCGCAGTATTGGGGCGGCAAGGCCAAGATCGACGACCTGGTGTTCGCGATCACGCCCGACGCCTCGGTGCGCTGGGCCAAGCTCCAGAAGGGCGAGTGCCACGTGATGCCCTACCCGAACCCGGCCGACCTCGACGCCATCCGCAAGGACCCGAACGTGCAGCTGCTGGAGCAGCCCGGCCTCAACGTGGGCTACCTCTCGTACAACACCACGAAGAAGCCTTTCGACGACGTGCGCGTGCGCAAGGCCATCAACATGGCGATTAACAAGAAGGCCATCATCGACGGCGTGTACCTGTCGACCGGCGTGGCCGCGAAGAACCCGATTCCGCCGACGATGTGGTCCTACAACGACGCGACCAAGGACGACGGGTACGACCCTGAAGCCGCCAAGAAGCTGCTCGCGCAGGCCGGCCTGGCCGACGGCTTCAGCACCGACCTCTGGGCCATGCCGGTGCAGCGGCCCTACAACCCGAATGCCAAGCGCATCGCCGAGCTGATGCAGGCCGACCTCGCCAAGATCGGCGTCAAGGCCGAGATCAAGAGCTTCGAATGG
Source organism: Variovorax sp. CCNWLW235 (assembly GCF_037204085.1). Taxonomy (NCBI): domain Bacteria; kingdom Pseudomonadati; phylum Pseudomonadota; class Betaproteobacteria; order Burkholderiales; family Comamonadaceae; genus Variovorax; species Variovorax sp. CCNWLW235. The sequence continues at coordinate 129,651 of NZ_JBBCBW010000004.1, forward strand.
GGCGAGTACCGCAAGCGCCTGCAGGCCGGCGAGCACCAGATGGGCATGCTGGGCTGGACGGGCGACAACGGCGACCCGGACAACTTCCTCTACACCCTGCTGGGCTGCGCATCGGCGCAATCGGCGAGCGGCAGCAACATCTCCAAGTTCTGCTACCAGCCGTACGAAGACCTCGTGCTGAAGGCCAAGACAGCAACCAAGCAGGCCGACCGCGACGCGCTCTACAAGAAGGCGCAAGTCATCTTCAAGGAGCAGGCACCATGGTTCACCATTGCACATGCGGTGCAGCTGAAGCCGGTGCGCAAGGAAGTTGTCGACTTCAAGCTCAGCCCGTTCGGACGCCATACCTTCTACGGTGTGGACATCAAGTAGCCGATGAGCGCACCCGTTGCCATCGTCGCGGCCATGCATGAGGAGCTGAGCGCGCTCCTCGCGCAGATGCCCGACGAGCAGCGCGTGCGCGTGGCAGGGCGCGACTTCTGGGCGGGTCACCTGCATGGCCAAGCTGTGGTGGCGGTGCTGTCGCGCATCGGCAAGGTTGCCGCGGCGGTCACGGCCACGGTGCTGCTCGAACGCTTCGGCGTGCGGGCCATCGTGTTCACGGGCGTTGCCGGCGGGCTGGCGCCGGGCGTGAACGTGGGCGACGTGGTGGTCGCGTCGGAACTGCTGCAGCACGACCTCGATGCCTCGCCGATCTTTCCGAAGTACGAAGTGCCGCTCATGGGCATGGCGCGCTTCACGGCCGATGCGGCCATTGCCGATGCGCTTTCTGTCGTGGCAACGCAGGTGCTGGGCGATCCGGCTGCATTGATCGGCCAGCAGGCGCTCGACGAGTTCGGCATTGAAGCGCCCAGGGTCCATCGCGGCCTGCTGGTAAGCGGAGACCGCTTCGTATCGACCACCGCCGAGAGCGAAGCATTGCGACGGGATCTTCCCGATGCACTGGCGGTGGAAATGGAAGGCGCCGCGATGGCGCAGGTGTGCCACGACTACGGCGTGCCGTTCGCGGCCATGCGCACCATCTCGGACCGCGCCGACGATGCGGCGCATGGCGACTTTGCGCGCTTTGTCGTCGAGGTGGCGAGCCGCTACAGCCTTGCGCTGGTCGGCGCGTGGCTGGCTGCGCTGCCGCCTTCCGGCGAAGCGCCCGCGGCTGCGGCTGCCTGAGCTACTTGAGTTACTTGAGCCAGCCGCGCCGGCGGAAGTACCACATCGGCACCAGCGCGCTGGCCGCCATCAGCGCCAGCGCATACGGATAGCCCAGCGACCAGTCGAGCTCGGGCATGAACTTGAAGTTCATGCCGTAGATGCTCGCGATCAACGTGGGGGGCAGCAGCGCCACGCTGGCCACCGAGAAGATCTTGATGGTCTTGTTCTGGTTGATGTTGATGAAACCGACGGTCGCATCCATCAGGAAGTTGATCTTGTCGAACAGGAAGGCCGTGTGGTTGTCCAGCGACTCGATGTCGCGCAGGATCTGACGCGCCTCTTCGAACTGCTCGGCATTAAGCATTCGGCTGCGCATCATGAAGCTCACCGCGCGGCGCGTGTCCATCACGTTGCGGCGGATGCGGCCGTTCAAGTCTTCCTGCCGCGCGATGGCGCCCAGCACCTCGCCGGCCAGCTCGTCGCTCACGTTGCCTTCAAGCACCTTCTTGCCCGCGATCTCCAGCTCGTCGTAGATGTTCTCGAGCGTGTCGGCCGAATACTCGGCGTCGGCGTCGAACAGCTTGAGCAGCACTTCCTTGGCGTCTTCGATCAGCCCCGGCGCGCGGCGCGCACGCATGCGCAGCAGGCGGAACACCGGCACGTCTTCGTCGTGGATCGAAAACAGCACGCCGCGGCTGCGAAGCTCGGTGTTGTGCTGGTTCAGGATGAACGCGACGCGCACCGAGCGCGGGTCTTCGTCATCGTCGATCAGGAAGTCGGAGCGGATGTGCAGCTCGCCGTTGTCTTCTTCGTAGAAACGGGCCGATTCCTCGATGTCCTCGTCCATCGCGTCTTCGGGAATCGAGAGGCCGTAGTACTGCTTGATCCAGCGCTTTTCCTCGAGCGTGGGCGATTCGAGGTCCACCCAGATCGGCTGGAACTTGGAAAGCTCCTCCAGCGATTCGATCTCTTCCTGGACAAGGCGACCGTTGGCGAGCGTAAATATATTGAGCATGGCTCACTCCCGTGAAATGACTGAGGCGATGGGGCGAGGGAGGGGCGCTTTCAAATCCCAGGCCCGGCAAGCAGGCGTCAGAGGGGAGTTGAAAGCTGCCGAGACGGGGCGGTTTCCATGGTGCGGTCTCCAGTTGCAGCGAGGCGCGATTATGTCATCGGCCATATGACGGCAGCCTCGCCGATCTGGATGGACATACAGTAAAGTCACGGCCATGCAGACTGCTGCGCTCCCCGTTTTTTCCGCTGCCGGTGCCACGCAGGCCGACCGCCTGGCCGCCGCGCTCGGCGCGCTCAACGACGAGCAGCGCGCCGCGGTCGAGCACGGCGTCGGCACCCTGGTCGGCCGCGACGAGCGTCCGCTGCTGGTGATTGCCGGGGCGGGCTCCGGCAAGACCAGCACGCTGGCACACCGGGTGGCGCACCTGATTGCCGGCGGCGTGGATCCGCAGCGGCTGCTGCTCCTGACCTTTTCGCGCCGCGCCGCCCAGGAAATGGAGCGCCGCGCGGGCCAGGTGCTGGCGCGCGTGCTGGGGCTCAAGTCCGAAAAGCCGCCGGCGCTGCCGTGGGCCGGCACTTTCCACGGCATCGGCGCGCGCCTGCTGCGTGAATATGCCGCGCACATCGGCTTGAACGACAACTTCACCATTCACGACCGGGGCGACGCCGAAGACCTGATGGGCCTGGTGCGCCACGAGCTCGGCCTGTCGACGAGCGTGAACCGCTTTCCGCGCAAGGGCACGTGTCTCTCGATCTACTCGCGCTGCGTCAATACGCGGGCGCCGCTGGCCCAGGTGCTGTCTGAAGCCTTTCCGTGGTGCGCCGAGTGGGAGGCGGAGCTCAAGCGCCTCTTTGGCGCCTACGTGGAAGCCAAGCAGCAGCAGAACGTGCTCGACTACGACGACCTGCTGCTCTACTGGGCCGGAATGGTGGCCGAGCCCGCACTGGCCGACCTGATCGGCGCGCGCTTCGACCACGTATTGGTCGATGAATACCAGGACACCAACCTGCTCCAGGCCTCGATCCTTCTCGCGCTCAAGCCCGATGGCCGCGGCGTGACGGTGGTGGGCGACGATGCGCAGTCGATCTACTCTTTCAGAGGCGCAACGGTCCGTAACATTCTCGACTTTCCCTCACAGTTTTCGCAGGCTGCGCGCGTCGTCACGCTGGAGCGCAACTACCGCTCGACGCAGCCGATCCTCGACGTCTCGAACCGGGTCATTGCCCAAGCCGCCGAACGGCATGCCAAGACGCTATGGACCGACAAGCCTTCCGCCGGCCGGCCGCAGCTGGTGCTGGTGCCGGACGAGGCGCAGCAGGCGGTGTGGGTGGCCGACAAGGTGCTGGAGCACCGCGAAGGCGGCCTTGCGCTCAAGTCGCAAGCGGTGCTTTTTCGCACCTCCACGCACAGCGCGCCGCTCGAGCTCGAATTGGCGCGCCGCAACATTCCGTTCGTGAAATACGGCGGCCTCAAGTTCCTCGAGGCCTCGCATGTCAAAGACCTGCTCGCGGTGCTGCGCTTCGCAGAAAACCCGCGCGGGCGCATGGCGGGTTTTCGCGTGACGCAGCTCATTCCGGGCATCGGTCCCGCCACCGGCGCGCGGCTGCTCGACGCCATGGACCAGGCGGCCGACCCGGCCGCGGCCGTGCGCGACTTCGTGCCGCCCGCCGCGGCGCGCGCCGAATGGGCGGTGTTTGCCGAGGCCTATGCCGCGCTGCGAGCGCCCTCGCTACCATGGCCCGCCGATGTGGACCTGGCGGTTCGCTGGTACTTGCCGCACCTGGAGCGGCTGTATGACGACCCCTCGGGCGTGCGGCGCGGCGACATCGAGCAGCTCGCGCGGCTTGCGGCGGGCTACGGCTCGCGCGAGCGCTTCCTGACCGAGCTCACGCTCGATCCACCCGAAGCCACGAGCGACAGGCCCGGGCCGCCGCTGCTCGACGAGGACTACCTGATCCTCTCGACCATCCATTCGGCCAAGGGGCAGGAGTGGAACTCGGTGCATGTGCTCAACGTGGTCGACGGCTGCCTGCCGGCCGACGTGGCGCAGAGCGCGCACGAGCTCGAAGAGGAACGGCGCCTGCTCTACGTGGCGATGACCCGCGCGCGCGACCACCTGCACCTGCTGGTTCCGCAGCGCTTTTACGTCACGCAGCAGGCGGTGCGCGGCGACCGGCACCTCTATGCCAACCGCACGCGCTTCATCTCCGAGCGCGATCTTGCGGGCTTCGAGCAGCAGACCTGGCCGCCCCCGCCGGAGCGGCCACCCGCAGTGCCGCCGCCCGCCGCGGTCATCGACCTGCGCAACCGCATGCGCGCTGCCTGGAACTGAAACAAGGCCCGGCCCGCCTGTAACCGGGCGGGGACGCAGCGCGACCCCCTGGGCAACTCAGGTATTGCAATACCGTGACAGCTTGGGCATAGTGAATCGACCTTCTCCTCTTTCTCTTCTTCTCTTTCTCTCCCCCGCACCCATTTCATCTGTATGTCGCCGGCCACGCTTCATTCCGGAGTGCTGGTCATTTCCCCAACCGTCAATTCCAGGAGGTCTTTCATGAATTTGACGATCAGCGGTCATCACCTCGACGTCACACCTGCCTTGCGCACTTACGTCACGAGCAAGCTGGACCGGATCACCCGGCATTTCGACCAGGTGGTCGATGTCAAGGTGATCCTTACGGTGGAAAAGCAGAAGGAAAAGGAACGCCGGCAAAAGGCGGAATGCAACATTCACGTCAAGGGCAATGACATGTTCGCGGAATCGAGCCACGCTGATCTCTACGCCGCGGTCGATGAGCTGGTCGACAAGCTCGACCGGCAAGTGGTGCGCCACAAGGATCGCCTGCAAGACCACCATCACGCGGCGCCCAAGCGCGTGATGTAAAGGCAGGGTTCCGGCTCCGGCCGGCCTGCGCCAAGCCGCCTTCGGGCGGCTTTTGCGTTTTATTACGTCTTTTCAGCCCTTGATCCACGGGCCTCTGGGCAACATGTAGATAAAAAGTAAGTAACCGGACTGGGGGTTTTTACCAAGCAGGTGCATAATCGCCCCCGCCCCGCACCCACCATGAATCGCCTCGCGTCCATCCTGCCGCCCGCTCAAGTCCTCGTGAGCGTTGACGCTACGAGCAAGAAGCGTGCTTTTGAAGAAGCAGGCTTGTTGTTCGAGAGCCTTCACGGCCTGGGCCGTGCGTTGATCACCGACAGCCTGTTTGCGCGCGAGCGTCTGGGCTCCACCGGGCTCGGCCACGGGGTTGCCATTCCGCATGGCCGGATCAAGGGCCTGAAGGCGCCCATGGCCGCCGTTTTCCAGCTGGCAAACCCGATCGGGTTCGACGCGCCGGACGAGCAGCCCGTCGGCCTCCTCATCTTTCTGCTGGTGCCCGAAGCGGCCACCCAGAAGCACCTTGAAATCCTCTCCGAGATTGCCGAGCTGCTGAGCGACGCCGGCCTGCGCGAACAGATCAAGTCGAGCACCGACGCAGCCGCGCTGCACGGGCTCATTGCCGGCTGGCAGTCCACGCAAGTCGCGTAGAGGTGCTTCCCGCACCCTTCAGAGGCCGCAGCAGCGGCCCCGCAGCGCCGGTTCCGGGTTATTCTGGCCTGCTCCAACACTAGGCGCTGAGCGCCATCTCCCGCACGCATGAAGCCGACCGTCATCAGCGCCGATGCCATGTTCGAGGAATTCCGCGGGTCGCTCCGCTGGGAGTGGCTTGCAGGGCTCGGCGCCTCCGAACGCCAATTCGACCCCGAAGTCATCAGCCGCGCCCAGTCGGCGGCCGACCTGGTCGGTTACCTCAACTACATCCACCCGTACCGCGTGCAGATCCTGGGCGCCCGCGAGGTGGCCTACCTGACGCGCGGCAGCCAGGAAGACTGCGCCCGGCGCATTGCCCGCATCGTCACGCTGGAGCCGCCGATGCTGGTATTGGCCGACGGCCAGGCCGCACCGGACGAACTGCTATCGATTTGCGAGCGCGCCCAGCTGCCGCTGTTCGCCACTCGCGAATCGTCGGCCTTCGTGATCGACCTGCTGCGGGCCTACCTGTCCAAGCATTTCGCCGAACGCACCTCGATGCACGGCGTGTTCATGGACATCCTGGGCATGGGCGTGATGATCACCGGCGAATCGGGGCTAGGCAAAAGCGAACTCGGGCTCGAGCTGATTTCGCGCGGCAACGGCCTGGTGGCCGACGACGCGGTCGATCTTTACCGCATCAACCAGAACACCATTGAAGGGCGCTGCCCCGACCTGCTGCTGAACCTGCTGGAGGTGCGCGGCATCGGCTTGCTGGACATCCGCGCGATCTTCGGCGAGACGGCGGTGCGCCGGAAGATGCGGCTCAAGCTCATCGTGCACCTGGTGCGGCGCGACAGCTTCGAGCGCGACTACGAGCGCATGCCCTCGGCGCCGCTCACGCAGGACGTGCTGGGCATTCCGGTGCGCAAGGTCATCATCCAGGTGGTGGCCGGCCGAAACATCGCCGTGCTGGTCGAAGCCGCCGTGCGCAATTCAATCTTGCAACTGCGCGGCATCGACACCTATGCCGACTTCGTCGCGCGCCACCACAAGGCCATGGAAAGCGGCCGCGACGGGGACTGACCGGCTACCGCTTATTGACGCAATCGCCGCAGAGGCCGTACAGCGACATGGCGTGGTCCTGCAGGATCCAGCCCTTGTCCTTGGCAATCATCTGCTGGCGGCGCTCGATCTCGGCGTCGTAGAACTCCTCCACCTTGCCGCATGAAGTGCAGATCAGGTGGTCGTGGTGCGTGCCCTCGTTCAGCTCGTACACCGCCTTGCCGCTCTCGAAGTGGCTGCGCTCGAGGATGCCGGCCTGTTCGAACTGCGTCAGCACGCGGTAGACGGTGGCCAGGCCGATGTCGGAGTGCTCGTTCAAAAGCACGCGAAACACGTCTTCGGCCGTCATGTGGCGCTGGCTGCCGGTCTGGAAGATCTCCAGGATCTTCAGGCGTGGCAATGTGGCCTTGAGGCCGGTATTCTTGAGTTCGTCGATATTGGCCATGATGGTTCCTGCGCCCGGTCTGCAAGCAGGCCCCCAAGGGGCCAGCCGCTACAATGGCCGATCATATCGCTACCCCTCTTTTCTCCCATGCCTGCCATTCTCCAACGCCGTCCCTGGCTGCTGGCCGCGGCCGTCGCAGCGACGTTCTGCCTCAGCGCCTGCAGCGGTTTCAGCGATCGCACGCGGGGTGCGCTTGCGGCCATCACGCCCTACAAGGTCGAAGTGGTCCAGGGCAATTTTGTGTCCAAGGAACAGGTCGAGGCGCTCAAGCCGGGCATGTCGCGCCAGCAAGTGCGTGAAATCCTCGGCACTTCTCTCCTGACCGACGTTTTCCACAAGGACCGCTGGGACTACGTCTTCACCATCAAGCGCCAGGGCGTCGATCCGCAGGAACGCCGTCTCACGGTCTTCTTCAACGGCGAGCTGCTCGACCGTTTCGAAGGCGACCAGATGCCCAGCGAAGAAGAATTCGTCGCCACGCTCGACACCCGCAAGAAGAGCGGCAAGGTTCCGCCGCTCGAGGCGTCGGAAGAAGAGCTGAAGAAATTCGCCCCCAAGGAAGACAGCAGCAAGAAGGCCGAGGCCACCGCTGCTGCCCCCAACCTGCCGCCGCTGCCGGCGGCGTATCCCCCGCTCGAAGCGGCGCGCTGAGCACGCGTCAACCAGCGAGGGCGGGCGCACCCGCCGAGTCAGGCGGGCGCGTGCCGGTCTCCATGCCCTATTTCGAAGGCTGAACCTGCGTGACTGAATCCATTTCTTCTCCCATTTCCGAGTCTTCCACGCCCGCCCTCCGGCGCGTTGCGATTGCCGGGGCCTCGGGCCGCATGGGCCGCATGCTGGTCGAGGCGGTGCGCGAGGCGCAGGATTGCCGCCTGGCCGGCGCACTCGATATGGCGGGCAGCGACGCCATCGGCGCCGATGCGGCCGCTTTCCTCGGCTTCACGAGCGGCGTGCCGATCGTCTCCGACCTGCGCACCGGCCTGCAGGACGCGCAGGTGCTCATCGACTTCACGCGCCCTGAAGGTACCCTCGCGCACCTGGCCATCTGCCGTGAACTCGGCGTGCAGGCCGTCATCGGCACCACCGGCTTCAGCGACGCGCAAAAGGCCGAAATCGCCGAGATCTCGAAAGACATCGCGATCATGGTCTCGCCCAACATGAGCGTGGGCGTCAACGTCACCTTCAAGCTGCTCGAAATGGCGGCCAAGGCCATGTCGACCGGCTACGACATCGAGATCATCGAGGCGCACCACCGCCACAAGGTCGATGCGCCCTCGGGCACCGCGCTCAAGATGGGCGAAGTCATTGCCGATGCGCTGGGCCGCGACCTGAAGGAATGCGCCGTCTACGCGCGCGAAGGCATCACCGGCGAGCGCGACCCCTCCACCATCGGCTTCTCGGCCATCCGCGGCGGCGACATCGTGGGTGACCACACCGTGCTGTTCGCCGGCACCGGCGAGCGCATCGAAATCACCCACAAGTCCGCCAGCCGCGTGACCTATGCACAGGGCGCGCTGCGCGCCGTGCGCTTCCTGGCGGGCCAGAAGTCGGGCCTGTTCGACATGTTCGACGTGCTCGGTCTCCGCTGAAAAACACGATGAGCGTGCTCGAACTGCTGACCCAGGGCGACGGCGTCAGCCGCTCGGTGGCCGCGCTGCTGCTCGCCATGTCGATCTCGAGCTGGGTCGTCATTCTCTGGAAGGCCTGGTTGCTGCGCGGCGGCACGCGCGACGTGCTGCGCAGCATTGCGGCGTTCTGGCAATCGACCACCCTGGCCGATGCGGAGCAGCGGCTCAAGGCCTTCGACCGCGCCACGCTGGTGCTGCCCGCGGTGAGCGCCATCAAGAATGCCGCCGCCGACGTGAACAGCGCAACCCTCGGCGCCACCGGCGACCGCAACCAGCGCCTCACGCGGGCCCTGCGCGAGGCACTGCATGGTGCGCTGCGCCGCCTGCAGTCCGGCCAGATCCTGCTGGCCACGGTCGGCGCCACCGCCCCGTTCGTCGGCCTGCTCGGCACGGTGTGGGGCATCTACGGCGCGCTCTCGGGCATTGCCGGCCAATCGGGCGGCTTCACCATCGACAAGGTCGCGGGCCCCGTGGGCGAGGCGCTGGTGATGACGGCTTTCGGCCTGGCCGTGGCCATTCCGGCCGTGCTGGCCTACAACGTGTTCGGCCGCGTCATCGGCCGGGTCGAGGCCGAGCTCGAGGGCTTTGCGCACGACCTGCTCGGCAGCTTCGGAAGCGCGCCGGCACCGGCCGCACCGCCGCCCGCAAGGCCGATGCCGGTTTCGGCCTGATCGAACGGGGCTCGGCACACATGGCCTTCGGTCGCACCTCGCTCGGCAGCAGTGCCGCCGGCGGCGGGCGCGCGACAGGCGCCGGCGGACAGCGGCCGCTGTCCGACATCAACGTCACGCCGCTGGTCGACGTGATGCTGGTGCTGCTGGTGATCTTCATCATCACCGCGCCGCTGATGGCGAGCTCGATCAAGCTCGACCTGCCCCAGACCAATGCCGGCCAGCCCAACGACACGCCCAAGTTCGTGAGCGTGTCGGTCGATTCATCAGGCAAGGTCTTCTTCAACGACCAGGCGGTCACCGACGAAGAATTGGCTGCCCGGCTGCAGAAAGCCGCTGCCGACAGCAAGGACACCGAGGTGCAGCTGCGCGCCGACCAGACCGTGCCCTACGGCAAGGTCGTGGCGCTGATGGGCATTGCGAACAAGGCGGGCTTGAGCCGCATCGGGTTTGTGACCGAGGCCGAGGCGGCGCCGGCAAAACCGCGCTGAGTGGCTTTGCTCCTTCCCCTTTGGGGGGGAAGGTTGGGATGGGGGCACAGCGGCTTCCGATTCACGGCAGTGGTTCATTGAGCGCCGTCGTGCCCCCACCCCGGTCCTCCCCCAGCGGGGGAGGGAGAAATACCGAAGGCTCGACTCAGCCCAGCACCACCGGCTTGGTACGCCAGATTTCATGCGCGTACTGCGCAATGGTGCGGTCCGACGAAAACGCCCCCATGCCCGCCACGTTCAGGATGGCCATGCGCGTCCATGCGTCCGAGTCGCGGTAGAGCGCATCGACCTCGGCCTGCTTCGCGACATAGCTCGCGTAGTCGGCCAGCAGCAGATAGTGGTCGCCCCAGTTCACCAGTGCATCGAAGATGCCCTGGTAGCGCGCCGTCTCTCCGTGCGAGAAGGCGCCATCGCGAATTGCATCGAGCAGGCGCTTGAGCTCGGGGTTGGCCTCGTAGATGTCGCGCGGCTGGTAGCCGTGCGCGCGGATGTCGGCCACTTCAGGCGTGGTGTTGCCGAAGATGAAGATGTTCTCCGCGCCCACGTTGTCGCGCATCTCCACGTTGGCGCCGTCGAGCGTGCCGATGGTGAGCGCCCCGTTGAGCGCGAACTTCATGTTGCCGGTGCCCGAGGCCTCGGTGCCCGCCGTAGAAATTTGCTCCGACAGATCGGCCGCGGGCATGATCACCTCGGCCAGGCTCACGCTGTAGTTGGGCAGGAACACCACCTTCAGCAGCTTGCCGACGCGGGCGTCGTTGTTGATGGTGCTCGCCACGTCGTTGATCAGCCGGATCACGAGCTTGGCCATCTGGTACGCCGATGCCGCCTTGCCCGCGAACACCACCACGCGCGGCACGATGTCGATGGTTCCGCCCGCGGCCTGCGCATCGAGGATGCGGTGGTAGCGCGTGATCACGTGCAGCACGTTGAGCAGCTGCCGCTTGTATTCGTGGATGCGCTTCACCTGCACGTCGAACATCGCGTCGGTGTCGAGCACCAGGCCCATGTGCTGTTCCACCCAGTTGGCCAGGCGCAGCTTGTTCTCGCGCTTGGCATGCCGAAAGGCGCGCGCAAAGGGCGGCTGCACCGCCATCGGCCGCAGCGCCTCCAGCTGCGAAAGGTCGCGCCGCCAGCCTTTGCCCAGGCGCTGGTCGAGCAGGCTCGCGAGCGGCGGGTTGGCCTGCGCTAGCCAGCGCCGCGGCGTCACGCCGTTGGTCTTGTTGTTGAAGCGCTCCGGAAAGATCTTCGCGAAGTCGGCAAAGATCGATTGCTTCATGAGCTCCGAATGCAGGCCCGACACGCCGTTGATCGAATGGCTGGCAAGCACCGCCACGTACGCCATGCGCACGCGGCGCTCGCCCGCCTCGTCGACCAGCGAGAGCCGGCGCAGCAGCTCCACGTCGTTGCCGGCCTTCTGCGTCACGGCCCCGAGAAACTTTGCGTTCATGTCGTAGATGATCTGCAGGTGCCGCGGCAGGATGCGGCCCAGCATCTCGACCGGCCATGTCTCCAGCGCCTCGTGCATGAGCGTGTGGTTGGTGTAGCTGAACACCTTCTGCGTGTGGGCCCAGGCCACGTCCCACGCCAGGCCGTGCTCGTCGAGCAGCAGGCGCATGAGCTCGGGCACCGCGAGCACCGGGTGCGTGTCGTTCAGGTGAATGCTCACCTTGTCGGCCAGCTGGTCGAAGGTCTTGTGGTTGCGCAGGTACCGCCGCAGCAGGTCTTGCACGCTGGCGCTGCAGAAAAAATATTCCTGGTGCAGCCGCAGCTCGCGGCCAGAGGGCGTGGAGTCGTCGGGGTAGAGCACGCGCGAAACGTTTTCCGAGTGGTTCTTGCTTTCCACCGCCGCCATGTAGTTGCCGCGGTTGAAGGCCGAGAGGTCGATCTCCTCGGTGGCGCGCGCCGACCACAGCCGCAGCGTGTTGGTGGCCTGCGTGCCGTAGCCCGGAATGATGGTGTCGTAGGCCACGGCCAGCACGTCGTGCGTGTCGACCCAGTCGGCCGCGCCGTAGGGAGCGTTGGTGCCTTCGCGCCTTTGCACGTGGCCGCCGAAGCGCACGCGGTAGTTCACCTCGGGCCGCTGAAACTCCCACGGGTTGCCGCGCGTGAGCCAGTAGTCGGGCGTTTCCACCTGCTGGCCGTCGACGATGCGCTGGCGGAACATGCCGTATTCGTAGCGGATGCCGTAGCCCATGCCCGGCACGCCGAGCGTGGCCATCGAGTCGAGAAAGCAGGCCGCGAGCCGGCCGAGGCCGCCGTTGCCCAGCGCCGCATCGGGCTCGCGTTCGGACAGCGCCGCCATGTCGACGCCGAAGTCGGCCAGCGCGTCGCGCACCGTGTCGTACAGGTCGACCGCCAGCAACGCGTTGGTGAAGGTGCGCCCGATCAGGAACTCCATCGACAGGTAGTAGACGCGCTTCAGGTCTTGCGCATAGTTGGCGCGGGTGGTCGCCATCCAGCGTTCGACCAGCTGGTCGCGCACGGCCAGCGCGGTGGCGTTCAGCCAGTCGTCCTGGCTGGCGGCCACGGGGTCTTTGCCGACGGCGTAGATCAGCTTGTTGGCAACTGCGCGCTTGAAGGCGGCCACGTCGCGGTCGGGATGGTCATAGGCGAAGTCTTTGATGGTCATGGGCTTCGGTAGATGGTTGTGGGTTGTGCGCCGTGGCGCAATCAGGCGGCCGCGGGCTCGAGCGCCTGCCGGTACACCTCGATGTATTGGGCGGCTGCGGTGGCCCAGTCTGCAGGCCGCCGCATGGCGTTGCCGCGCACCCGCCGCCAGTCGGGCGCGCGCTGGTAAAGAGCGAAGGCGCGCCGCAGCGCGCGGTTGTAGTCGGCGTCGTCGAAACGGTCGAACACGAAGCCGGTCGCGTCGCCGCTGGCCAGGTCTTCGAGCGTGCAATCGACCACTGTATCGGCCAGGCCGCCGACGCGGCGCACCAGCGGCAGGCTACCGTATTTCAGGCCGTACATCTGCGTAAGCCCGCAGGGCTCGAAGAGCGAAGGCACCAGCGTCACGTCGCCGCCGCCGAAGAGCTGGTGTGCGAGCGATTCGTTGTAGCCGATGGTGACGCTGACCGACTGCGGCGCCGCCGCCGCGCGCTGGCGAAAGGCTTCTTCGAGCCAGGGTTCGCCGCTGCCCAGCAGCGCAAGCTGGCCGCCTTCGGCCAGCAGGGCGTCGAGTCCGCCGAGCACCAGGTGCAGGCCTTTCTGTTCGGTGAGTCGGCTCACCAGAATGAAGAGCGGCACATCGGCGCGCACGGCCAGCCCCAGCTGATGCTGCAGCACCGCCTTGCAGCGCGCCTTGCCCGCCATGTGGCGGCCTTCGGGCGTGTGATAGCCCTGCACCAGCGCCGTGTCGATGGCCGGGTTCCAGACCTTGTCGTCCACTGCGTTGAGGATGCCCGTGAGCACGTTGCCGCGCAGGCGCAGCAAGCCGTCGAGCCCGAAGCCCTGCTCGGGCGTCTGGATCTCGCGCGCGTAGGCCGGGCTCACGGTGGTCAGGTGGTCCGCAAAGTAGAGGCCGCCTTTCATGAACGACACCTGCCCGTGGTATTCGAGCCCGTTCATGTGGAATGCGGGCCCCGGCAGGCCCAGGTCGGCAAAGTTCCATGGCGCCGAGATGCCCTGGTAGGCCAGGTTGTGCACGGTGAACACGCTGCCCACGCGCGGGGCGCCGGCCTGCCGCGCAAAGTGCAGGTAGGCCGGCGCCAGGCCCGCATGCCAATCGTGCGCATGCACGACCTCGGGCTGCCAGCCGGGGTCGAGCCCCTGCGCCAGCTGCGCCGCCGCCCAGCCCAGCAACGCGAAGCGCCGATGGTTGTCGCCGTAGGGCTGGCGCGTGCTGTCTTCGTAGGGGTTGCCGGGCCGGTCATACAGCGCCGGCGCATCGATCACGTAGGCGGGAATCGGCGGGTTGCCATCGACGGCAATGCGCCCCGCGAGCAGGGCGAAGCGTTCGCCCCACGGCGCGGCAAGCTCCCCCACCAGAGCCAGGTCGCGCACGCCGGCCACAATCGCCGGAAAGCCCGGCAGCAGCACCCGCGCGTCTTGCCCGGCAGCCATGAGGGCGATCGGCAATGCGCCGGCCACGTCGGCAAGGCCGCCGGTCTTGAGCAGGGGAAAGAGTTCGGCGCTGACCTGGAGTATTCGCATCGTGGGGCGGTGCGGCCTCAGGCAGCCAGTCGCTTGAGCATTTCGCGCGTGACCAGCACCACGCCGGTCTCGGTGCGCTCGAAGTGCGCGGCATCGGCCTCGGCGTCTTCGCCGATCACCATGTCGTCCGGAATGACGCAGCCACGGTCGATGACCACGCGGTTGAGCTTGCAGCCGCGGCCAACCTCCACGTCGGGCAGCAGCACCGCCTCGTTGATTTCGCAGAACGAATGGATGCGCACGCCCGAGAACAGCACCGAGCTGCTCACCTTCGAGCCCGAGACGATGCAACCGCCCGAGACGATGGTGTTGACGGTCATGCCGTGCTTGCCGTCCCGGTCGAGCACGAACTTGGCCGGCGGCAATTGCCGCTGGTAGGTCCAGATGGGCCAGTCTGTGTCATAGATGTCGAGCTCGGGGGTGATCGAGGCCAGATCGAGGTTGGCTGCCCAGAATGCATCAATCGTGCCCACGTCGCGCCAGTAGGCCTTGGCGTCGGGCCCGCGCGAGGCGCGCGTGACGCACGACATGCCGAACGGATGCGCCAGTGCGCGGCCCTGCGCCACGGCGCGCGGGATGATGTCCTTGCCGAAATCGTGGCTCGAATCGGGGTTGGCGGCGTCTTCCTCGAGCAGCTGGTAGAGGTATTCGGAGTCGAACACGTAGATGCCCATGCTGGCCAGCGCCACATCGGGATGGCCCGGCATCGCGGGCGGATCGGCCGGCTTTTCGAGAAAGGCGGTGATCTGCCGGCCGTCGTCGATGGCCATCACGCCGAAGGCCGTGGCTTCCATGCGCGGCACCTCGATGCAGCCGACCGTGCAGCCCAGGCCGCGCTCGGCATGGTCCTTGACCATGATGGAGTAGTCCATCTTGTAGATGTGGTCGCCGGCCAGCACCACCACGTAGTCGTGCTTGGTCGAGCGGGTCTGGATGATGTCGAGGTTCTGGAACACCGCATCGGCCGTGCCGCGGTACCAGTGCTCGTCGCCCGTGCGCTGCTGCGCGGGCAGCACGTCGACCATTTCGTTGAGCTCCGCGCGCAGGAAGCTCCAGCCGCGCTGCAGGTGGCGCATGAGCGAGTGCGACTTGTACTGCGTGACCACCGCCATGCGCCGGATGCCGGAGTTGAGGCAGTTCGACAGCGCGAAGTCGATGATGCGGAACTTGCCGCCGAAGTAGACCGCCGGCTTGGCGCGCCGGTCGGTCAGCTGCTTCAGGCGCGAACCGCGCCCGCCGGCCAGCACCAGCGCAATGGTGCGGCGAACCAGTTGGTGCGCCTGCAGGGGCGCTTGCGGCGTGCTGTTGTTGTCCATATCGGTCTCCGTTCGTTGTCGGGTCGTCTCGTCGTCGTCAGGGTTTCCGCAATCAGCCTAGCACCGTGCCGCACGGCTGGCTCCTACGTTCTTGCAATCCACAGGCTCGAATGAGGCACTTCCACCGTGCCCGCATGGGTCTGGTCGGGGCTGCTTGCGGCGTCCGCCTCGGGGTCGGTCGCGAGCCGGCAGCGCCATGCGGCGGGAGGCAGTGCGAATGAAACAGCTTGTGGTCCCGCATTCACCAGTACCAGCCAGTCCGGCCCATCCGTTGCTGCGGCTTCGAAAAGGACTGCAAGCGCCGTGCCGTGGTTCCATTCGGCTTCCTGCATGGGTGCCCCGTCGGGCCGCAGCCAGCGGATGCCCGGGGTTCCCGGTGCCTGTCGCGCCGGCCACCACCGCGTGCTGCGCAGGGGGGGCGCTTCGCGGCGCAGGGCGATGAGCCGGGCGACGAAGGCGCTCAGGCGGGCGGCGTCGCTCGCGGGCTCGTGCGTGCCGATCCACGCGAGCCAGGTGGTTTCGTTGTCCTGGCAATAGGCGTTGTTGTTGCCTTTCTGGCTGTGGCCGAGCTCGTCGCCGGCCAGCAGCATGGGCGTACCTTGCGAGAGCAGCAGCGTGGCGAGCAGCGCGCGCTGCTGCCGGCTGCGTTCGGCCAGCACGGCGGGGTCGTCGCTCGGCCCTTCGACGCCGAAGTTGTTGCCGAGGTTGTGGGCATGGCCGTCGCGGTTGTTCTCGCCGTTGGCCAGGTTGTGCCGTTCTTCGTAGCTCAGCAGGTCGCGCAAGGTGAAGCCGTCATGCGCCGTAATGAAGTTGACGCTGGCCGTGGGCGCACGGCCATGGTGGGCGAACTGCGCGCTCGACGCGGTGAAGCGATGCGCAAAATCGCCCAAGCCCGCTGCGCCCCCGCGCCCCTGCCGCAGCCAGAAGCCGCGCTGCGTATCGCGATAGCGGTCGTTCCATTCGAGCCAGCCCGGCGGAAATTCGCCAAGGCGATAGCCGCCCGCGCCGATGTCCCAGGGCTCGGCGATCAGCAGCGTGCGCGAGAGCACCGGGTCTTGCGCAACGGCCGCAAAGAAGGGCGCGCGCGGGTCGAAGCTGCCATTGGCTCCCCGCCCCAGCACCGGCGCCAGGTCGAAGCGGAAGCCGTCGACGCCGAGTTCGCAAACCCAATGCCGCAGGCTGTCCATCACCAGCTGCAGCACACGCGGCTCGGCGAGGTTCAGGCAATTTCCGCAGCCCGTCCAGTTGGCATACAGCGCGCGGTCGTCCGAGCGCAGGTGGTAGTACAGCGCGTTGTCGATGCCGCGCAGCGAGAGCGTGGGGCCGAATTCGTCGGTTTCGGCGCTGTGGTTGTAGACCACGTCGATCACCAGCTCCATGCCGCGCGCATGCACCGCGTCGGCCATGGCGCGGAATTCGCTCGCCGGCGTGGTGCCGGGGCGTCCGCT
Organism: Variovorax sp. CCNWLW235; assembly: GCF_037204085.1. Lineage (NCBI taxonomy): Bacteria > Pseudomonadati > Pseudomonadota > Betaproteobacteria > Burkholderiales > Comamonadaceae > Variovorax > Variovorax sp. CCNWLW235. The sequence goes on from NZ_JBBCBW010000004.1 coordinate 146,545, forward strand.
CCAGTAGCGCGCCTCGGGCGCGAACCAGCCGATGGTGTTGTAGCCCCAGTAGTTGCTGAGGCCCATGGCAAGCAGCCGCTGTTCGTCGGCGCGGTGTTGCACCGGCATCAGGCTCAGCGTGGTCACGCCGAGGCCCTGCAGATGGTCGAGCACCGCGGGTTCGGCCAGGCCGGCGTACGTGCCGCGCAGTGCGGCGGGCACGGCCGGATGCAGCCGGGTCTGTCCCCGCACATGCAATTCGTAGAGCACGCGCTCGCCGGCCGGAATACGGGCATGACCCGATGCAGCCGAAACACCGCCGGTTGCCGCCACGCGGGCCTTGAGCGCCACGGCGCCGTTGTCGCGTGTGTTCCGCCGGTCCGGGCTCGCGGGGTCGTGCCCCAGGAACAGATCGCTGCCGTCGTATGTGCCGACGATCTCTCGCGCATACGGGTCGAGCAGCACCTTGGCGGCATTGAATCGCTGCCCCTCGTGCGGCGCCCAGCGGCCGTGCACCCGATAGCCGTAGACCAGCCCGGCGCGACCGCTCGGCAGCAGGCCGTGCCAGATGCCGTCGGTGAAGGCTGGCAGCCGGATGCGCTGCTGCTCGTTGCGGCCTGTCGCGTCGAACAGGCAAAGCTCGACAGCCTCGGCATTCGGCGCCACGAGCGCAAAGTTCACGCCGTTCGGCGAAAGCGTTGCACCAAGGGGGAAAGGGGAGCCCGTATTCAGCATCGTTTCAAGCCAATACCCACATCACGGTGGCCAAGGGCGGCACGCTGATTTCGATTGCATGGTCCTTGCCGTGCCAGCGGGTCGATGAACTCTCGACCACGCCATTGCCCACACCGCTGCCGCCGTACACCGCGGCATCGGTGTTGATGGCCTCGCGGTATGCACCCGCCGCGGGCACCCCCAGCCGATAGCCATGACGTGGCAATGGCGTGAAGTTGCACACCGCCACCACGAACGAGCCGTCGCGCGCCCGGCGCACGAAGGCGAACACCGACTGGTCCGAATCGTCGTGCACGATCCACTCGAAGCCGGGTCGCTCGGTGTCGAGCTCGTACAGAGCGGGAAAGTGCCGGTACACATTGTTCAGGTCGCGTACCAGCCGGCGTACGCCCTGGTGCATCGGGTGCTCCAGCAGGTGCCAGTCCAGGCTGCGGTCGGCGTTCCATTCGGCCACCTGCGCGAATTCGCTCCCCATGAAGAGCAGCTTCTTTCCCGGGTAGGCCCACAGGTAGCCGTAGAGGTTGCGCAGCCCCGCGAACTTTTGCCACTCGTCGCCCGGCATGCGCCCGAACATCGAACCCTTGCCGTGCACTACCTCGTCGTGCGACAGCGGCAGCACGAAGTTCTCGCTGTGCGCGTACATCAGCCCGAAGGTGATCTGCTGGTGATGGTGCTTGCGGTGGACGGGGTCGGTGCCCGCGTAGGCGAGCGTGTCGTTCATCCAGCCCATGTTCCACTTGTAGTGAAAGCCCAGGCCGCCGTCTTCTGGCGGCCGCGTCACGCCCGGAAAACTCGTCGATTCCTCGGCCAGCGTGATGGCGCCCGGCCGCTCCACGCCCACCACGTGGTTCATGCGCCTAAGGAAGCCGATGGCCTCGAGGTTCTCGCGTCCGCCATAGGCGTTGGGCACCCACTCGCCCGCCTTGCGGCTGTAGTCGCGATAGAGCATGGATGCCACCGCATCGACGCGCAGGCCGTCCACGCCATAGCGTTCGAGCCAGTACAGCGCATTGCCGACCAGGTAGTTGCGCACCTCCGTGCGCGCGTAGTTGAAGATGAGCGTCTTCCAGTCGTTGTGAAAGCCTTCGCGCGGGTCGGCGTATTCATAGAGTGCGGTGCCGTCGAAGCGGCCGAGGCCGTGCGCATCGGTGGGGAAGTGCGCGGGCACCCAATCGAGAATGACGCCCAGCCCCGCCGCATGCGCCGCTTCGACGAAGTGGCGAAAGTCGCCCGGCGTGCCGAAGCGCGAGGTGGGTGCATACAGGCCGATGGGCTGGTAGCCCCACGAGCCATCGAACGGATGCTCGCTCACCGGCAGCAGCTCGATGTGCGTGAAGCCCATGTCGCGCGCATAGGGCACCAGCGTGTCGGCCAGCTCGCGGTAGTCCAGCCATTCGTGCCCGTTCTTGCGGCGCCATGAGCCCAGGTGCACTTCGTAGATGCTGATTGGCGCATGGCGGTTGTTGGCCGCAGTCCGCTCCGGCGGCATGGCGACCGGCGCGGGCAGCGGTGCCACCACGCAGGCGGTTTCAGGCCGCAGGCGCGAAGAAAAGGCGAACGGATCGGCCTTGCGCAGCACCTCGCCTTCGGACGAAAGAATCTCGAACTCGTAGCTGTCGCCGGTGGCCACGTGCGGCGCAAAGATTTCCCACACGCCGCACTCGCGGCGCAGCCGCATCATGTGGCGCCGGCCGTCCCAGTTGTTGAAGTCGCCCACCACCGACACGCGCCGCGCGTTGGGCGCCCACACCGCAAAGGCCACGCCCTTCACGCCATCCATCTCGCGCAGGTGTGCGCCCAGCCTTTCCCAAGGCCGCAGGTGCGTGCCCTCGGCCAGCAGCCACACATCGGTTTCGCCGAGCACGAAGGGAAAGCGGTAGGGGTCTTCGAGTCGCGAGGTGTGCGTGCCCCAGTCGACCTGGAACGAATAGCCCAGCAGCGCCTCCGCCGCCGGCACCAGGCCCGAAAAGATGTCCGAGCCATCCTGGCGGGCGAGCATGGCCAGCGGCCAGCCGGTGCGCGTGTGCATCACCGCCACGCTGTGCGCGCCGGGCAAGAGCGCACGCACCTGCAGGCCGTCGCGTGTCTCGTGCGGCCCGAGCACTGCGAACGGATCGCCGTGTTCGGCGCGCATCAGTGCACGGGCTTCGCGTTCGGGCAACAGCATCGGTGGCATGTTCTTCACATTTGCTCTTCGCTGGCGGGGCGGCCGAAAAAGACACCATAGGGTGGCAGCGTCAGCATGCTGCTGTCGCCGCTTGCCTGCACGCGGGCTCCGGCCTGCGGCGAATGCGGGTGCCCCGGCAATGGCACGAGCGCCTCGCGCAGCGCGACCGAGACGGACTCGTCTCCCAGGTTGAAAAGCGCCTGCAGCGATTGGCTGCCCTCGCGCCGCTCGAACCACAGCACCGGCTCGGGCGCATCGAAGAAAGCGATGCTGCCCGTGCGCAGCAGCGGCTGCGTGCGGCGCCAGTGCAGCAGCGCGCGGCTGAAGGCGAGCATCGAGTCGGGATCGGTCGACTGGCGATCGACCGCCAGCGGCAGGTGGCGCCCATGGACCGGCAGCCACGGCCCGCCGGTGGTGAACCCGGCATGAAGCTCGTCGGCCTTCCAGGGCATGGGCGTGCGGCAGCCGTCGCGACCCTTGAACTCGGGCCAGAACGCGCGGCCGTACGGGTCTTGCAGCAGCTCGAACGGCACCTCGGCCTCGGGCAGCCCGAGTTCTTCGCCCTGGTAGATGCTGGCGCTGCCGCGCAGGGTGAGCAGCAGCGTGAGCCAGAGCCGGTCGCGCCGAGTGTCTTCAGGCTTGCCGTTGCTCCAGCGCGTGGCGACGCGGGGCACATCATGGTTGGAGACGGCCCAGCAACCCCAGCCACCCGTGGGTGCGAGCGCCTGGTCGAGCGTTTCGACCTGGTGGCGCAGGTGCTGAACGCTGTGCTCGGCCGTCAGCAGGCTGAAGCTGTAGGCCAGGTGCAGGCGCCGGCCCAGTTCGGTGTACTGCGCCATCACGGGCGGCGCGTTCTCGTCGCCGACCTCGCCGAGCGCGACCGCACCGTAGTCGTCGAGCAGCTTGCGCAGGTTTTCGAGGAAGAGCAGGTTCTCCATCTGGCTCTTGTCGTAGAGGTGCTGCTGCATTGCATAGGGGTTGTCGGCACGCACGGTACTCACCTCGTCCAGCGCGGCCGTGCTGGCCGGCGGGTTGTCGCGCAGCTGCGCGTCGTGGAACTGGTGGTTGCAGGCATCGAAGCGGAAGCCGTCCACGCCGCGCTCGCACCAGAAGCGCACTTCGCCGAGCAAGGCCTGCTGCACCTCGGCGCAATGGAAGTTGAGGTCCGGCTGCTCCTTCAGAAAGCTGTGCAGGTAGTACTGCCGGCGGCGCGAGTCCCACTGCCAAGCCGAGCCGCCGAACACCGAGAGCCAGTTGGTCGGCGGCGTGCCGTCGGGCCGCGGGTCGGCCCACACGTACCAGTCGGCCTTGGGGTTGTCGCGGCTGGAGCGGCTTTCGGCAAACCAGGCGTGCTGGTCGGAGGTATGCGAAAGCACCTGGTCGATGATGATCTTCAGGCCCAGCGAATGCGCGCGGGCCAGCATCTCGTCGAAATCGGCCAGGGTGCCGAAGATCGGGTCGACGTCGCGGTAGTCGGACACGTCGTAGCCGAAGTCCTTCATCGGCGAGCGGAAGAAGGGCGACACCCAGATCGCATCGACCCCCAAGCCGGCCACGTGCTCGAGCCTGGAGGTGATGCCAGGCAGGTCGCCAATGCCATCGCCGTTGCTGTCCATGAAGCTGCGCGGATAGATCTGGTAGATCACCGCGCCGCGCCACCATTCGCTGTTGCTGCTGTGATTGCTGCGCATGCTGCCCCTGTGGTCTGAAAATCATTGTGGCATGCGAGATCCGGGCCCGGTCCATGCATGGGTCTCTCCGGTCGCGCCTGAAAAGCTTTCTACACTGGGCAGGGGTTTCATGTGAACCCCGCTCCCGTTCCCGCTCGCAAGATGACAACCGACTCCGTTCCCCTCGTACTTTCTTCTTCGCCTGAAGGCCTTGACGCGCTCGAACGGCGGCTCGCCAAGGACCTCGAATGCCTGGGCTGGCCAGCACGCTCATGGATGCCCGTTCGCGAGCACGCGGGCGAGCCGGTGCTCGACGTGGCCGTCATCGGCGGAGGGCAGGCCGGGCTGGCCGCCGCCGCAGCCCTTGCGCAGCAGGGCATCCGGGCTGTGGTGTTCGACCGATCGGCCGCAGGCAACGAAGGCCCGTGGGCCACCACCGCGCGCATGGAAACCCTGCGTTCGCCCAAGGAGCTGACCGGCCCCGCGCTCGGCCTGCCCGCGCTGACCTTCCGTGCGTGGTTCGAGGCGCAGTTCGGCGCCGAAGCCTGGGCGGCGCTGGACAAGATCCCGCGCCTGCAGTGGATGGACTACCTGGTCTGGTACCGCCGGGTGATGAACGTCGATGTGCGCAACGAAACCGCGGTCACCGCGATCAAGCCGCTGCCCGATGCGCCGCTGGTGCGGCTGGAACTGCGCACGCCCGCCGGAGCGCAGCGCGTGCTGGCGCGCCGCGTGGTGCTTGCCACCGGCCGCGACGGCCTCGGCGGCCCGGCCGTTCCCGCTTTCGTCAACGCACTGCCGCGCTCGCAATGGGCGCATTCGTCCGACGCCATGGACTACGGCAAGCTGGCCGGCCTGCGCGTAGGTGTGATCGGCGCGGGCTCGTCCGCCATGGACAGTGCGGCCACCGCGCTGGAATGCGGCGCGCACAGCGTCGAGCTGCTGATCCGACGGCCCGACCTGCCGCGTGTCAACAAGGGCAAGGGCGCCGGCGTGCCAGGCCTGACGCAGGGCCATTACGACCTGCCCGATGAGCTCAAGTGGCGCATTCGCCACTACATCAACGTGGCGAACGTGCCGCCGCCGCACGGCAGCACGCTGCGCGTGTCGCGGTTTCCGAACGCGTTCTTCAACTTCGGCTGCCCGGTTCTCTCGATCGAGCCGCAAGGCACGGCCATGCGAGTGGCCACGCCCAAGGGCGATTTCGTGTTCGACTTTCTCATCGTCTCGACCGGCTTCAAGGTCGACTGGGGCAACCGGCCGGAGTTCGACGCCATCGCGCCCCATGTGCGCACATGGGGTGACCGCTTCGTGCCCGCGCCCGGCAACGAAGACCAGGAGCTGGCCGATTCGCCCGATCTCGGCCCGGTGTTCGAATTTCAGGAACGCGCGAAGGGCGAATGCCCGGGGCTCGATCGCATCCATTGTTTTTGCTATCCGGCGGCCTTGTCGCACGGCACGGTGTCGGGCGACATACCCGCGATCAGCGACGGCGCCAGGCGGCTTGCGAGCGGCATGGCCAGCCTGTTCTATCGAGAGGATTTCGAGCACCACTTTGCCAACATCGAGGCCTACAGCGAGCCCGAGCTGTTCGGCGACGAGTGGGTGCCCGCGCCGCCGCCGGCCGAACGCGGCTGAACCTGCAGACCCATTCAACCGGATTGAATTGAACTGAAACGCATGACAACAACCTCCTACGACGCATCCACACCGCTCGACGTGGTCGACGCATCGGTGCCGCTGGCGCCCAATCAGGCCACCCGCATGCTGCGACTGCAGCGCGACAAGGTCGTGGCGGCCACGCAGGGCAGCTACGACGCCATGTTCTCACCCACGGTCGAAGGCCTTTCGGTGGCCGAGCGCCTGCTGGTTGCTCTGCACGCCTGCAGCGTCTCCAAGGCCGCCACGCTCGCCTCGCACTACCGCGAGCGCTTGCTGGCCGAAGGCGCGGACCGCGAGCTGGTTGCCGCCGTGGGGAGCGGCGCACCGGTCGCCGATGCGCGCCTGCGCACGGTGCTGGCGTTCACCGCCAGCCTGATCGAGCGCCCCATCGAGGGCGACAAGGCCTCGGTCGACGCGCTGGCCCAAGCGGGCCTTTCGACGCCTGCGATCGTCGCGCTGGGCCAGCTGATTGCCTTCTTGTCCTATCAGATACGCATGGTTGCGGGCCTGCAGGCCTTGGCGGCTGCGGAGGTGTCGCAATGACCACGCCGATTCGCATCAAGGGCTTTACCAACGAGGTGCTGAGCTGGAAGCCCTGGCTCGACCCGGTCGATGTAGCCGCCGCCACGCCGGCCCAGCTGGCCGCGCTCGACGAGATGAGCCCGCAAGCGCGCACCTCGCCGTACTTCCTCGTCCTGGCGCATCAGCCCGAGATGCTGCTGCAGCGCTCCATTGCCTTCAACGCGATCATGTTTGCGCCGGGCGGCATGCCGCGGGCCGAGCGCGAACTGGGCGCCACGGTGGAATCGCGCGTCAACGGCTGCGTGTATTGCGCCTCGGTGCATGCGCAGCGCTTCGAGCAGCTTGCCAAGCGCAACGACGTGATTTCGCAGGTGTTCGAGGAGCCGGCTTCGGCGGGCACCACGGCGCGCGAAAAGGCCATCGTCGAATTTTCGATACGCCTGGGCGCCGAGCCCGACAAGGTGTCGGCCGAGGACGTGCGGGCGCTGAAAGAGGTGGGACTGACCGAACTCGAGATCCTGGACCTGGTCCACTCGGTGGCGCTTTTTGCCTGGGCCAACCGGCTGATGCTCAACCTGGGCGAGCCGGTCTTTCCCGAGGCAACGGCGACTTCATAAGCGGGCGAGCAGCCCGGCCACGGTTTCGCCGGCCAGGTTGAGCGGCGCCAGCAGGTCGTTCTGCTGCCGGTAGTCGGTGCCGCTCACCAGCGAGGCGGCGTCCACGATGGTGCGGGTTGCGGGCGTGGGCACGCCGGCAAGCTGCCCCAGCGCCTCGATGAAGGCCAGACCGTAGGGCATGTCTTCGGTCACGAAGCGGGTGTCGGTGCGCACGGGGCCGGGCGGGCCGCCGCGCTTGGCATGCAACTCGGCCGCAATGTCTTCGAGTCGTGCCGATTCCGTGCCGAACGATCGCGCGAAGTGTTCCTCGATGGGGCCGAGCTCGATGCCGAAGGCCTTGGCCACGGCCCGCCGCTCCAGGTCCAGCGCCTCGATTGCGCGGGCCACGCCGGGCGTCATGCAGTGGTACTGCGGCCAGTTCTCGGCACGCTCGATGCGGCTCCAGTTGAAGACGGCCAGCGGGCCGTGGGACTGCGGATTGACGTTCGCAAGCGCACTGGCGAGCGTGTTTTGCTGCGGAAAGAAACCGTCGCCGAATAGGGCAGTGCACAGCGCAACGGCCTTCCCGAGGTTCGCGCCCGGCAGGGCGGACACGCCGACCGCCTTGCGCCGCGTCATCACCTTGACCTGCGTGCCGGACTCGCGGCGCGCGGTCAGCACCGTGGTGCCGAAGCTCGCGACCGTGATCCGCAGGCCGGCGTGAAGGGCGCTTTCGTAGAGATAGAGCGAAGACAGCGAGGCCATCGAACTGACGATCACCGTCTGCCCGTCGCGCAGGAAGGGCAGCAGCGCATCCATCACGCGCTTGTGGCCGTTGACCGGCAGTGCGATCAGCAGCACGTCCGACCCAAGGCAGAGCTGGGCTGCATCGTCCGCCACTTCGACCGTGACGCTGCACGGCTGTCCGCCGCTGGCTTCGAGCGGCTGAGTGCGCAAGGCCTCTGCGCCTCGGCCGCCGGGCGACCAGAGCATGGCGCCGTGGCCCACCTGCCGCAGCCAGGCTGCGCTGGCAAACGCAATCGCGCCGGCGCCGGCAATGCCGACCCGATAGCGCTTTCCCGCAGGCTCAGTCAATCTTGATTCCGCCTTGCTTGATCACCTTCGCCCAGCGCTGGCTGTCTTCCGAAATGACCTTGCCCAGCGCTGCGCCGCCGCCGCAGGTGTTCACGGCGCCGAGCTGTGCGAAACGCTGTTTCGTTTCGGGCAGGTTGCACACCTCGACCAGCGCCGTGGAAAGCTTTTCGAGGCTGGCCGCGGGCATGCGCGCGGGCGCCATCACGCCGACCCAGACCGGCACCTCCATGCCGGCAAGGCTTGCTGCCTCGGCCACCGTCGGCGGCGTGCCAAGGCTGGGCAGCGCCGCGCGCGAGAAGGTGCCGAGCACGCGGGCCTTGCCGCTCGCGACCATCGGCTCGATGGAGGCGGCGCTGGTCACGATCAGCGCAACCTGGCCACCCTGCAGATCGGTGAGCGCCTGCGCGAGCAGGGCGCCCGTGAGGTGCGACACCGTGCCGTTGCCGGTCGACGCGTAGGTAACCTGGCCGGGCTTGGCCTTCGCGTCGCGCAGCACGTCGGCCACGGTCTTGTAGGGGCTTTCGGTGCGCACGGCCAAGGTCATGGGCGTGTCGCCGACCAGCGCCACGGGCGCGAGGTCGTGCACCGGGTCGTAGGGCAGCTTGGCCTGCAGGTGGGGCGCGATGGTGATGGCGCCGCCGGTGGCCAGCAGCACGGTGGAGCCGTCGGTCGCCTTGGCTACCGCGTCGGCCGCCAGGATGCCGCCCGCGCCCGCCTTGTTGTCGACGATGACGCTGCCGCCCAGCTTTTCGGTGAGCTTGGCGCCCAGGTAGCGGGCAATCACGTCCTGCGCGCCGCCCGGGGCGAAGGGCACGACGATGCGCAGCGGCTTGTCGCTCGTCTGCTGCGCCCACAGCGGCGTGGCGGTGGCAAGGCAGGCCGCAAGCCCCAGTGCCAGGTGTTTCCAAAGCAGTTTCATGGCTTTTTCCGATCCGCGTCAGGTGGCAGGAAGTCCCGCATTTCTGGGGGCGAGTCTAGTCCGGCGCGATAATCCGCCTTCCCCGGCCGCTCCGAGCCGGGCTCCTGCCGTACCGTCATGAACCCCAGCTATAAACCCAGCGACGTCGAGTCCGCTGCCCAGGCGCAATGGAGCGCCGCCGATGCCTACCGCGTCACCGAGGACGCGAGCCGCAAAAAGTATTACGCCTGCTCGATGCTGCCGTACCCCAGCGGCAAGCTGCACATGGGCCATGTGCGCAACTACACCATCAACGACATGCTCACGCGCTACCTGCGCATGAGCGGCTACAACGTGCTCATGCCCATGGGCTGGGACGCCTTCGGCCTGCCGGCTGAAAACGCGGCGCTCAAGAACGGCGTGCCGCCGGCCAAGTGGACGTACGAGAACATCGACTACATGCGCGGCCAGCTCCAGGCCATGGGCCTGGCCATCGACTGGAGCCGCGAGATCGCCACCTGCGACCCGAGCTACTACAAGTGGAACCAGTGGCTGTTCCTGAAGATGCTCGAAAAGGGCATTGCCTACCGCAAGACCCAGGTCGTCAACTGGGACCCGGTCGACCAGACCGTGCTGGCCAACGAGCAGGTGATCGACGGCAAGGGCTGGCGCACCGGCGCCACGGTCGAGCGCCGCGAAATCCCGGGCTACTACCTGAAGATCAGCGACTACGCCGAAGAACTGCTCGAGCACACCCAGCACAAGCTGCCGGGTTGGCCCGAGCGCGTCAAGCTGATGCAGGAGAACTGGATCGGCAAGAGCGAAGGCGTGCGCTTCGCTTTCACGCACGACATCAAGGACGCGAGCGGCCACTTGATCCAGGACGGCCGCATGTACGTGTTCACCACGCGCGCCGACACCATCATGGGCGTGACCTTCTGCGCCGTGGCGCCGGAGCATCCGCTGGCCGCGCACGCCGCCACGCTCGACCCCAAGGTCGCGGCCTTCATCGAGGAATGCAAGGCCGGCGGCACCACCGAGGCCGAGCTCGCCACGCAGGAGAAGAAGGGCGTGCCCACGGGCCTGACCGTGACGCACCCGATCACCGATGAGCAGGTGCCGGTGTGGGTGGGCAACTACGTGCTCATCAACTACGGCGACGGCGCTGTGATGGGCGTGCCCGCGCACGACGAGCGCGATTTCGCCTTTGCCAACAAGTACGGCATCGAGATCATCCAGGTGGTGCTGGTCGACGACGAGCCGCACTTCGACTATCACAAGTGGCAGGACTGGTACGGCGACAAACAGCGCGGCGTCACCATCAACTCCGACAACTTCAGCGGCATGACCCACAAGGAGGCCGTGGCCGCCGTGGCGCACGCGCTCGCCCAGAAGGGCCTGGGCGAAATGCAGACCACCTGGCGCCTGCGCGACTGGGGCGTGAGCCGCCAGCGCTACTGGGGCACGCCGATCCCGATCATCCATTGCGAAGAGCACGGCGCTGTGCCGGTCCCCGAGAAGGACCTGCCCGTGGTGCTCCCGACCGACTGCGTGCCCGACGGCTCGGGCAACCCGCTGGCCAAGCACGAAGGCTTTCATGCCGGCGTAGTCTGCCCCGTGTGCGGCAAGGGCGCGCGGCGCGAGACCGACACGATGGACACCTTCGTCGACAGCTCGTGGTACTTCATGCGCTACTGCGACCCGAAGAACGACCAGTCAATGGTGGCCGAGGGTGCCGACTACTGGATGCCGATGGACCAGTACATCGGCGGCATCGAGCACGCGATTCTTCACCTGCTGTATGCGCGCTTCTGGACCAAGGTGATGCGCGACCTGGGCCTTGTGAAGGTCGACGAGCCCTTCAGCAAGCTGCTCACGCAGGGCATGGTGCTGAACCACATCTACTACCACCGCGACGAGAAGGGTGGCAAGAACTACCACCCGCCGCTGGAAGTGACGCCCGTGCTCGACGCACAGGGGCGCATCGTCGGCGGCACCACCGCCGACGGCACCAAGGTCGAGTACGGCGGTGTCGGCAAGATGGGCAAGAGCGAACGCAACGGCGTCGACCCGCAGGACCTGATCGAGAAGTACGGCGCCGACACCGCGCGCCTGTACACCATGTTCACCGCGCCGCCGGAAGCCACGCTCGAGTGGAACGACGCGGCCGTCGAAGGCAGCTACCGGTTCCTGCGCCGGGTGTGGAACTTCGGCGTGGCGCAGGCTGAGCTGCCTGTCGCGTTGAGTGGTCCACCGGTCTACGGCAAGGCGGCCCAGGCGCTCCGCCGCGAGGTGCACACCGTGCTGCGTCAGGTCGACTACGACTACCAGCGCATGCAATACAACACCGTGGTGTCGGGCGCGATGAAGCTGCTCAACGCGCTCGAAGGTTTCAAGGAAGGCACTCCAGGCGACTTGGCCGCACTGCGCGAAGGCTTCGGCATCCTGCTGCGCTGCCTCTACCCTGCCACGCCGCACATCGCCTTCCAGCTCTGGCAGCAGCTCGGCTACGACGAGGAACTGGGCAATCTGCTCGACGCACCCTGGCCCGTGGTCGACGTGAGTGCGCTCGAGCAGGACGAGATCGAGCTCATGCTCCAGGTCAACGGCAAGCTGCGCGGCGCGCTGCGCGTGCCGGCCGGCGCTTCCAAGGCCGAGATCGAGCAGCTCGCGCTTTCCTGCGACGACTTCGTCAAGTTCGCGGAAGGCGCACCGGCCAAGCGCGTCATCGTGGTGCCCGGCCGCCTGGTCAACGTGGTCATTTGAGTAGCGACACAAGCATGAACAATCGAATTGCCTCGCTGCCGCGCCGCAGCTTTCTACTGGGCCTGTCCGCCGCGGGCGCAAGCCTTGCGCTGGCCGGCTGCGGGTTCGAACTGCGCAAGGCGCCCGTGTTCGCTTTCAAGACGCTGGCCGTGTCGGGCAATTCGGAACTCATCAACCGGCTGCGCCGCGAAATGCGCGCCGCCGGCACCGTGACGCTGGTGCCGCCCACCGAGGCGCAGACCGCCGATGCAATCCTTGAGATTCTTGGCGAGAACCGCGACCGCATCGTGATCTCGACCAACTCGGCCGGCGCGCTTCGCGAGCTGCAACTGCAGCTGCGCGTGCGCTTTTCGCTGCGCACGCCCGGCGGCAAGACATTGCTGCCACCGACCGAGGTGTCGCAGACGCGCGACCTGAGCTTCAACGAAACCAACGCGCTCGCGAAAGACGGCGAGGCCGAGCTGCTGTACCGCGACATGCAGGCCGACATCGCGCAGCAGCTGATGCGCCGCCTGGCGGCCGTCAAGGAACTCTAGGCGCAAGCCTGCGCCTGCCGCGATCCGATGCAACTTGCCAGCGCCCAGCTCGGGCCCCATCTGCAAAAGGGGCTGAAGCCTCTCTACACGATCCACGGCGACGAGCCGTTGCTCGCGCAAGAGGCCGCGGATGCCATTCGCGCCGCGGCGCGCACCCAGGGCTACACGGAGCGCAGCTCGTACACCGTGGCCGGCGCGCACTTCGACTGGAGCGCGGTGCTTGCGGCGGGCGGTTCGCTCTCGCTGTTTGCGGACAAGCAGATCGTCGAGATCCGCATTCCCTCGGGCAAGCCCGGCAAGGACGGCAGCACGGCGCTGCAGCAGCTGGCCGAAGCGGCGCAGGGCAACGACAGCACGCTCACGCTGGTGATGCTGCCGCGGCTCGACAAGGCCACGCGCACGGGTGCCTGGTTTTCGGCGCTCGAGAACAACGGCGTGAGCCTGCAGGTCGACCCCATCGAGCGCGCCGCGCTGCCGCAGTGGATCGCGCAGCGCCTGGGCGTGCAGGGCCAGCGCGTGATGCCGGGCGACGAAGGCCAGCGCACGCTGCAGTTCTTTGCCGACCGCGTGGAGGGCAACCTGCTCGCGGCGCACCAGGAAATCCAGAAGCTCGCCCTGCTGCATCCGGCGGGCGAACTGAGCTGGGAGCAAGTCGAGGCCGCGGTCAACAACGTGGCGCGCTACGACGTGTTCAAGCTGTCGGAGGCGGTGCTGGCCGGCAACCCGCAGCGCGTGGCGCGCATGCTCGACGGGCTGCAGGCCGAAGGCGAGGCCGAGGTTCTGGTGCACTACACGATCGCCGAGGACATCCGCGCGTTGAAACGCGTGAAGGACGCGATGGCCTCGGGCCGGCCGCTGCCCATGGCGTTGCGCGAGAACCGCATCTGGGGTCCGCGCGAGCGCGCCTTCGAGCGCGTGCTGCCAAGGCTCGACGACCGCATGCTGGCCCGGCTGCTGCGCGCCGCGCATGTGGTGGACGGCATCTGCAAGGGCCTCAAGCAGCCCGATTGGCCCGCCAGCGGCTGGCAGGCGCTGCAGCGTCTGGCACTGATGCTGTGCCGCGCCTGCAGCAGCGGCCCAGCTCCCTCTCCCTCCGGGAGAGGGTTGGGGTGAGGGCCGGCGGCCTTCATCGCATCGCGCATTTTCGAGTGCCGCAGCCCTCACCCTAGCCCTCTCCCGGAGGGAGAGGGGACAAGGCCCAAAGGGTGCAAAGCCCGGGGTTGATTCAAATGCAGGAAAATGCCGACATGAACGCGTTCAACGTCAGCGAGCACATGCAGGCCCTCGGCCTGCAAGCCAAATCCGCTGCATTCCTCATGGCCCGTGCGGATGCAGCTACCAAAAACAGAGCATTGAAGGCCCTGGCCAAGCGCCTGCGCGAAGCCGGCCCGGGCCTTTCCGAGGCCAACCAGAAGGACCTGGAGCGCGCCACGGCCGCGGGCCTGTCGGCGCCGATGGTCGACCGCCTCAAGCTCACGCCCAAGGTCATCGAGACCGTGGCGCAGGGCTGTGAGCAGCTCGCGGGCATGGCGGACGTGATCGGCGAGATCATCGGCATGAAGCAGCAGCCCAGCGGCATTCGCGTGGGCCAGATGCGAGTGCCCATCGGCGTGTTCGGCATGATCTACGAGAGCCGGCCCAACGTGACCATCGAGGCCGCGAGCCTGGCCATCAAGAGCGGCAACGCGGCCATACTGCGCGGCGGCTCGGAGGCCATCGAATCGAACAAGGCGCTGGCGCTGCTGGTGTCCGAGGCGCTGGCCGAGGCCGGCCTGCCGGTCGAGGCGGTGCAACTGGTGCAAACCACCGACCGCGAAGCCGTGGGGCAGCTCATCGCCATGCCCGAGTTCGTGGACGTGATCATTCCGCGCGGCGGCAAGGGCCTGATCGAGCGCATCAGCCGCGACGCCAAGGTGCCGGTCATCAAGCACCTGGACGGCAACTGCCACGTCTATGTGGACGACACGGCGGAGTTTGAAATGGCGCTGCGCATCGTCGACAACGCCAAGACCCAGAAATACAGCCCCTGCAACGCGGCCGAAGGCCTGCTGGTCTCGGCGGCGGTGGCCGAAGACTTCCTGCCCCGCATTGGGGCCATCTTTGCGGCCAAGGGCGTGGAAATGCGCTGCGACCCGGTCGCGGCCCGCATCCTGCGCGCGGACGATGCCGTCAGTTCAAGCGGAAAAATCGTCGATGCGGTCGAGTCCGACTGGTCCGAGGAATACCTTGCCGCGGTGATCAGCATCAAGGTGGTCGAAGGGGTCGACGAGGCCATTGCGCACATCAACCGCTACTCGAGCCACCACACCGACGCCATCGTCACGCGCGACCACGTGCATGCGCAGCGTTTTCTGCGCGAGGTCGATTCGGCGAGCGTCATGGTCAATGCGAGTACACGCTTCGCAGACGGTTTCGAGTTTGGCCTGGGGGCCGAGATCGGCATCAGCACCGACAAATTCCATGCACGCGGACCGGTCGGCATCGAAGGCCTGACCTCGCTCAAGTATGTGGTGCTGGGGCAGGGCGAAGTCCGGAGTTGATGCACCGAAGGCGGGCGGATTGAACCAAGACTGCCGTACGTAGTCTTGTCATTGGGGCGGCCACCCCCAAATCCTACAATTCCGCTCTACCTTCAAGTACAAAACCAACAAGGCCGCCGCATGGTTCCGCATCTCGTCACCGCCCTGACCGGCCCGATCAACGAACTGGAGCAGCGGGTACTCGACTCGACGCCCGCCATCGAGCGCTGGTTCCGGCTCGAATGGATGGAGCACACGCCGCCGTTCTACAGCGCCGTCGACATCCGCAACGCCGGCTTCAAGCTCGCGCCGGTCGACACCAATCTTTTCCCGGGCGGCTGGAACAATCTCACCAAGGAGATGCTGCCGCTGGCAGTGCAGGCCGCCCAGGCCGCCATCGAGAAGATCTGTCCGGAGGCGCGCAACCTGCTCGTCATTCCCGAGAACCACTCGAAGAACACCTTCTACCTGGCCAACATTGCGCAGCTGGTGCGCATCTTCCACATGGCGGGGCTCAACGTGCGGGTGGGGTCGATCGATCCGGCCATCAAGTCGCCCAAGAAGATTGAGCTGCCCAACGGCGAAACGGTGTGCCTGGAGCCTGTGGTGCGCAGCAAGCGGCGCCTGGGGCTCAAGAATTTCGACCCCTGCACCATCCTGCTCAACAACGAGCTTTCGGCCGGCACGCCGGGCATCCTGGAAGACCTGCACGAGCAGTACCTGCTGCCGCCGCTGCATGCCGGCTGGTCGGTGCGGCGCAAGAGCAACCACCTGCACAGCTACGAAGAGCTCTCCAAGCGCTTCGGCAAGCTGCTGGGCATCGACCCCTGGCTCATCAACCCCATCTATGCGCGCGCTGAAGGCGTCGACTTTGCCGAAGGCCGCGGCATCGACGTGCTGACCAGCCATGTGGATGCGGTGCTGACCAAGGTGCGCCGCAAGTACAAGGAATACGGCATCAACGAGAAGCCGTTCGTGATCGTCAAGGGCCATACCGGCAGCGACGGTCCGGGCGTGATCACGGTGCACGACGCCAAAGAGGTCGAAGGCCTGGTCGGAAAGCCCCGTGCCGCAGCAAGCACCAAGGCCGCCGCGGCCAGGGAGCTGCGCGGGCCCGGCGAGGTGATCGTCCAGGAAGGCGTGCTCACCAACGAGCGGGTGCACAACGGCGTGGCCGAACCCGTGGTCTACATGATGGACCGCTACGTGGTGGGCGGCTTCTATCGCGTGCACGCCGAGCGCGCCCCGGACGAGAACCTCAAGTCGCCGGGCGCGAGCTTCGTGCCGCTGGCGTTCTCCGAAAGTGCGCATCTGCCGCAGCCCGGCGCCAAGCCCGGCGCGAGCGCGCCGAACCGCTTCTACATGTATGGCGTGGTGGGCCGCCTGGCCATGGTGGCGGCCAGCTACGAGATGGAAGCCACCGATCCGGACGCCGAAATCTACGAATGATTTTGCCGAGCGGGTTGCGGCGGGTGCGGTCGGCGGCAAAATAGCGGCCCCACAGCAAAGGAAAGAAAAGGGCGGAGGGTGCGCGCAGCGGCTGGAAACTCCACCGCGGCAGCACTCCGGTGCGCGTAACGCCTGGTTACGCGCTTGCAATTCGCTCTTTTTCCCATCGACTTCGTGTCACCTCCCAAATCTTCTTCCGCCGCCGCCTTGATCATCGGCACCATCGGTGTCGTCTATGGCGACATCGGCACCAGCGTGCTGTATGCAGTCAAGGAAGTGTTCGGCCACGGCCACCTGCCTTTCACCGTCGAGAACGTCTACGGCATCCTGTCGATGTTCTTCTGGACGCTCACCGTCATCGTGTCGATCAAGTACGTGGTGCTGGTGCTGCGGGCCGACAACGAAGGCGAGGGCGGCCTGGTCGCCATGCTGGCGCTGGCCTCGCGTGCGGTGGCCGACAAGCCCAGGCTGCGCAACGTGCTGCTGCTGGTGGGCATCTTCGGCACCTCGCTCTTCTATGGCGACGGTGTCATCACGCCCGCCATTTCGGTGCTTTCCGCGGTGGAGGGCCTCGAAGTGGTGTCGCCGCACTTCAAGCACTATGTGCTGCCGATCACGCTGGTGGTGCTGTTCTGCCTCTTCGTGGTGCAAAAGCGCGGCACCGCGGGCATCGGCAAGTTCTTCGGCCCCATCACGCTGGCGTGGTTCCTGGCCATCGCGGTGCTCGGCGTGTCGCAGATCATTCACCACCCCGAGATCCTCAAGGCGCTGAACCCCTGGTTCGCGCTGAAGTTCATGTGGGACAACCCCGGCATCAGCTTCATTCTGCTGGGCGCCACCGTGCTGTGCGTGACCGGCGCCGAGGCGCTCTATGCCGACCTGGGCCACTTCGGCAAGCGGCCGATCCGCGTGGCGTGGTTCACGGTCGTGATGCCGGCGCTCACGCTCAACTACTTCGGGCAGGGCGCATTGCTGCTCGAGAACCCCGACGCGGTGAAGAATCCCTTCTTCATGATGGCGCCTGAGTGGGCGCTCATTCCGCTGGTGCTGCTGGCCACGGCGGCTACCGTCATCGCGTCGCAGGCGCTCATTACCGGCGCCTTCAGCGTGACGCGCCAGGTCATCCAGCTGGGCTACCTGCCGCGCCTGAACATCGAGCACACCAGTGTTCGCACGGCCGGGCAGATCTACATTCCGCTGGTCAACTGGGGCCTGTTCGTGGCCATCGTGCTGGCCGTGGTCATGTTCCGCTCGTCGAGCAGCCTGGCCGCCGCGTACGGCATTGCGGTCACCACCGACATGCTCATCACCACGGTGCTGACCTTCTTCGTGATCCGCTATGCGTGGAAGCTGCCGCTGGCGCTGTGCATCGCGTCCACCGCCGTCTTCTTCGTGGTCGACTTCCTGTTCTTCGCATCCAACCTGCTCAAGCTGTTCGAAGGCGGCTGGTTCCCGCTGGTGATCGGCGGCTTCGTGTTCACCTTGATGATCACCTGGAAGGAAGGCCGCCGCCTGATGGGCGAGGTGCAGCGCGCCGATGCAATCGAGCTCAAGGCCTTTCTCGACTCGGTATTCGAAAGCCCGCCTGCGCGCGTGGAAGGCACGGCGGTGTTCCTTACCGCCGAGCCGGGCGTGGTGCCCAACGCACTGCTGCACAACCTGAAGCACAACAAGGTGCTGCACGAGCAGAACATGTTCGTCACCGTGCGCAACCACGAGGTGCCCTGGATCCCCATGGACAAGCGCATCGAGATCGAGGCGCTCGGCCACCATTGCTGGCAGATCATCGTGCACTACGGCTTCAAGAACGACGTCGACCTGCCGCGCGCGCTCGACCATGCGCGCCTGCGCGGCTGCCAGCTCGAGCCCATGGCGACGAGCTATTTCCTCTCGCGCGACGTCGTCATTCCCACGCTCGGCAGCGGCATGGCGCCGTGGCGCGAAAAGCTGTTTGCGCAGATGCACCACAACGCGAGCGGCGCGGCCGCGTTCCTGGGGCTGCCGAACAACGCGGTGGTGGAGCTGGGCTCGAAGATCGAGATTTGAAGCGGCGCAGGCCGCCTGCGTGCGGCTGCAGGCTGGCGGCTCAGCTCAGGCCCAGCATCTGCCCCAGGCTGCGCTGCGAGGCCGGACGGTCGAGCGCGATGTTGCGCTCGAGCACCAGCAGGTGCTCTTCCATGAGCCGCACGGCGGTGTCGGCGTCGCCTCGTGCAATCGCGTCGACCACCTCCGCATGCTCGCCGTGCTCGCAAGCGGCATTGCCGGGCGGCTCGTAGAGCGCCACGATCAGCGAGCAGCGCGACATCAGCTCCGTCAGGTAGCGTTCCAGGATCGGGTTGCGCGCGAGCCGCGCGACCCTCAGGTGGAACGAGCTCGCGAGCCGCGCCCATTCGGGCTGCGTGTAGCGGTGCATTGCCGCATGCTCTTCCTTCAGGTGCCGGCGCAGTTCGGCAATTTCGGCGCGCGTGGCGTTGCGCACCGCCATGCGCACCAGCGCGGCTTCGAGCGCACGGCGGGCCTCGAAGATCTGCCGCGTTTCCTCCGGCGAGGGCATGGCCACGATGGCGCCGCGGTTCGGCCGCAGCTCCACGATGTGGTCGTGCGCAAGCCTCTGCAGCACCTTGCGCACCATCGCGCGGCTCACGCCGAACAGCTCGCACAGCGACGCCTCGGGCAGCTTGGTGCCGGGCGCAAGACGCTGGTGGGTCACGCCTTCGAACACCGAGCGGTAGATGCGCTCCTCGACGTCGCCGTCGGGCGCGGCGTCCGCGGCGGGCTGCCTTGCAGCAGTGGTTTTCAGCGAAGAAGGAGAGCGGGCCATGGGCAGGATGAGCAGGACGACGCGCCGATTATCGAGCCCGCTTCAGTCGAACTCCCCGGGTCGCTCGACAGCAAGCTGCGCGACGTGCGCCGCAATCGCACCCGGCGTGGTGAACCAGATCTCGCCGCGGTCGCGCGCGCGTGCAAGGTGCGCGAGCGCCGTGCGCAGGTGCCGCAGCCGGTAAGGCTGGCCCACGATGTACGGATGCAGTGCGAGGCCCATCACCAGCGGCTGCGCACGTGCCTGCTCGCGCATCTCGTCGAAGTTGTCGATCACCATCGCGCTGAAGTCCTTCGCGTCCATCAGCCGGCCGACGATCATCGGAATGTCGTTGAGCTCCTGCGGATACGGCACCGACCAGATGGCGCCGCCTCCGCGCGTGCGCATGCGCACGGGCTGGTCGTCGTGGCACCAGTTGAGGGTGTAGCCGTAGCCGGTCTCCGTCAGCAGGTCGGGCGTGAGCGCGCTTTCGGAGATCCACGGCGACAGCCATCCCGCGGGCGCCTGCCCGCTCTCGCGCAGCATGCGCTCGCGGCAGCGCACGAGCAGTGCGCGTTCATGGGCTTCGTCCAGCGCACCCTGGCGCTCGGCATTGCTGTGGCCGTGGCCGATGAGTTCGTCGCCGCGCGCCACCAGGGCCGCCACAAGTTCCGGGCAGTGGTCGTAGAGCGCTGTGTTCACCAGGGCGCCAGTGGGCAGTCCGAGCGCATCGAAGAGCTCGATGCAGCGCCAGGCGCCCACGCGGTTGCCGTACTCGCGCCAGCCGTGGTTCAGCACGTCGGGCTGCGGCGAGGCCGGGCCGATGCAGGCGCCGAGCCCGTCGCCGAACGCGAAGTGCTCGATGTTGAAGCCCAGGTACACCGCAAGCCGCGCGCCGTTGGGCCACGCGTAGTCGGGCCGGCGCGTGATCGGCCGGTAGTCGAAGCGCCCGTGCGAGGGCAGCAGCTCGGGCCAACGCGTTGTCATGCGCCTTGCCTCACAGCACTGCAAGCCCGGCGCGCACCAGCAGCCACTCGGCGCTGTCGTTCCACACGTCCATCTGAACGATGAGCCCGTGGCTCACCACGTAGCGGTCGACGTAGCGGTTGCCCTCGAAAGCCGTGCCGTCCGGCCATGCGCCGTAGAGCGTGCCCAGGCTGTAGACCACGGTTTCTTCGGGCGTGCCACCGGCCACCACCTCGGTGCGCTCGATCTTCTTCTTGACCCACGCATAGCGCTTGGCGTTGAAGGCCGAGGTGTCGCCGGGTGCCCGCATCGGGCGGTTGCCCGTGAAGCGGATGCGAATGGCGGGTGCGGTGTAGCGCGAGGCCGACTCCGGGTCGGGAATCATCACCAACCGAAGGAATTCGTCGACCACGGCGGCAGGGTCGGTGAGCGTGGGCGCAGCAGGTGTATCCATGGGGTTCTCCATTGGTGGGCCATGGCGGTGCATGGCGAAAGGCTTGAGATGGTTGCAGCAATTCTCGTGCCGAATTGTCGACCTGCAAAAGCATGAATTGTCGACAATATGAGTAATGGATTGTTGACTTGGCATGGCGCTTGCATCCGGAGCGAGCCAGCCGCTTCGGCGGATGCCGATGCACCTTGTTGGGTGCCGCCCGTTGTTGTCCCCCTTCGACCAGGAGTCCGCCATGACCCGCACCATCCGCCTTCCCCGACTGAGCCGCCGCTCGCTTTGCCTGGCCGCCGCCGCGGCCTGCCTTTCGACGGGTACAGCCTTCGCTGCAGATCCGATCAAGATCGGCCTAGTCACCGCGCTTTCGGGCCAGTCGGCGCTGGCCGGCGAGGCCATCACGCGCGGCCTCACGGTCGCCATCGACGAGATCAATGCCAAGGGTGGCCTGCTTGGCGGGCGCAAGCTCGAACTGGTGCGCCGCGACGACGAAGCCAATCCCGCGAAGGGCGTGGTCTCCGCGCGCGAACTGATCTTCAAGGAGAAGGTCGCGGTGCTGTTCGGCGGGCTCGACACGCCCGTGTCCATGGCCATCGTGCCAATTGCCAACCAGGAGAAGACGCCCTTCATGGGCCCCTGGGCCGCAGGCACTCCCATCACCAAGAACGGCGCCAATCCCAACTTCGCCTTCCGCGTCTCGGCGGTCGACGAGATCGTCAACGTCGGCATGCTCGACTACGCGCAGAAAACCTTCAAGTCGAGCAAGTTCGGCATGATCCTGGTCAACAACCCCTGGGGCGAATCGAACGAGAAGGGCCTGCACGCCGCGCTGGCGGCCAAGGGCCTGAAGGCCGTGGGCGTGGAGAAGTTCGACGGCAACGACGTCGACGTGGTGCCGCAGCTCACGCGCCTGAAGGCCGCGGGCGCCGACACGCTCTTCATGGTGGGCAACGTCGGTCCCTCGGCGCAGGTGGTCAAGTCGCTCGACCGCATGGGCTGGCAAGTGCCGATCGTTTCGCACTGGGGTCCGGCGGGCGGTCGTTTCACGGAGCTGGCCGGCCCGAACGGCAAGAACGTGCACTTCGTGCAGACCTACAGCTTCTTCGGCAAGCAGTCGCCGGTCGGCGAGAAGGTGATCGCGGCGCTCAAGGCAAAGTACCCGGCCATCAAGGGCCCGGACGACATCACTCCGGCCGTGGGCGTGGCCAATGCCTATGACGGCATGCAACTCGCCGCGCTGGCCATTGCGGCCGCCGGCTCGACCGACGGCGACGCGGTGCGCCAGGGCTTCTACAAGATCGGCAAGTACGAAGGGCTCATCAAGACCTACGACAAGCCCTTCTCGCCCGGCGTTCACGACGCGGTGACCGCAAGCGACTACGTATGGGCGCAGTTCATCGACAACCGCATCCTGCCGGTGGGCATGGCCGCGGCGAAATGATGCTGCTGTCCGCATGGATCAGCGGGCTGGGGCTCGGCAGCATGTACGGGCTGATCGCGCTCGGCTTCCACGTGACCTATGCCGTGTCGGGCACCGTCAACTTCGCGCAGGGCAGCGCAATGATGCTGGGCGCGGTCTTCACCTTCTGGTTCGCGCAGACACTGGGCTGGCCGATGGCGCTTGCGGTGCTGCTGGCGCTCGCGCTCTGCGGCGCCTACGGCCTTCTGGTCGAGTTCGCGGCCGTGCGGCCTTTCGCGAGCCGCGGTTCCGAAGCCTGGCTGATGGCAACGGTCGCGCTCGGCATGGTGGTCGACAACCTGGTGATGTTCACCTTCGGCAAGGAGCCGCGCAGCCTGCCTTCGCCGCTCGCGGTCACGCCGCTGCAGGTGGGCGAGGTGGGGCTCGGTGTGTATCCGCTGCAGTTGCTGATTCCGCTCGCCGGCCTTGCGCTTGCGGCGGTGCTGCACCTGGTGGCGCGCCGCACGCGCTGGGGCATCGGCATGCTGGCCGTGGTGCAGAACCCGGCGGCCGCGCGGCTCATGGGCATTCCGATCCGCCGCGCGGTGGCTGCGGCCTTTGCGCTCTCGGCGGTGCTCGCGGGCGTGGCGGGCGTGCTGATTGCGCCGCTCTTCAACGTGCAGGCCGACATGGGCACGCTGTTCGGGCTCAAGGCTTTTGCGGTCGCGATTCTCGGCGGCATTACCAGTGCATGGGGCGTGATGGGCGCGGGCCTGCTGTTCGGCCTGGCCGAGGCGCTGATCACCGCCACGCTCGGCTCGGGCTACACGCAGATATTGACCTTCGGCCTCGTGATCGCGGTGCTCGCGCTGCGGCCGCAGGGGCTCTTCGGGCGCGCGGCGGTGAAAAAAGTATGAGCGACATCGGCATGCGCTGGGCCGCGCTGGCAGGGCTAGCGGCCGCCATGGCGGCAGGCGTGGCGCTCGCGGCCACGGTCAACGGCTATTACGTCTTCGTGCTCGCCAACGTTGCGCTGTTCGCCATCGTGGGCATCGGGCTCAACGTGCTGCTCGGCCTCACGGGGCAGATGTCCTTCGGCCATGTGGGCTTCTATGCCATCGGCGCCTACGCGGTCGCCATCCTCACGGGCAAGGCCGGCTGGAGCTTCTGGGCCGCCTGGCCTGCGGGCGCGCTGATTGCCGGCGCCATGGGCGCATTGCTCGCGCTGCCGGCGCTGCGCGCCAGGGGGCCGTACCTTGCGATGATCACCATCGCCTTCGGCTTCATCGTCGAGCATGCCATCGTCGAGGCGCGCGACCTCACGGGTGGGCAGAACGGCATCATGGGCATTGCGGGTCCGGTGCTCGGCGGCCTTGCACGGGGCGAGCGCGCGGCCGCCATGCTCGCGGTGATCACGGCGGGCATCGCGGTCGCGGCCTTCGCGATGCTCTCGCGCGGCGGCTGGGGCGCTGCGATGCGCGCGGTGCGCGACAGCGAAACCGCGGCCGAATCGATCGGCCTCGATCCGCTGCGCATCAAGACCGTGGCCTTTGCCGTCTCGGCGCTCTGCGCGGGCGCGGCCGGCGGGCTGTTCGCGCCGCTCTCGGGTTTCGTCACGCCGCACACCTTCGGCTTCGGCCAGTCGATCCTGTTCGTGCTCGTGGTGATGATCGGCGGCGCGGGCTCCGTCGCGGGTCCGCTGGTGGGCGCGCTCGTGGTGGGCCTGCTGCCGGAGCTGCTCGCGAGCTTCGAGGAATACCGGCTGCTGATCTTCGGCCTGCTCCTGCTGGTGGTGCTCTGGGTTGCGCCCGAGGGCGCGGCCGGGCTCTGGCGCCGCGTTGCAGCCCGCATGGGCATGCAGCCCGCCGAAGCGCCGCTTGCGGCCAGTGGAGATACGGGACTCGCGCCGCGCGCAGCGGGCGCGCCGATTCGCACCGAGGGCCTCACGATGCAGTTCGGCGGGGTGCGCGCGGTGGGCGACCTTGCCTTTGCCACGCAGCCCGGCGGCATTACCAGCCTGATCGGCCCCAACGGTGCCGGCAAGACCACCGTGCTGAACATGCTGAGCGGGTTCTACCGGCCCACCGGCGGCGGCTTTCGCCTGGGCGAGTCGGCCTTGCAAGGGCAGCGTGCCTATCGCATTGCGCGCGCCGGCGTTGCGCGCACCTACCAGACCTCCCAACTCTTCGGCAGCCTCAGCGTGGAAGACAACGTGGCGCTCGCGCTCGGCCGTGGCACGCTCGGGCCGCTGCTCGGCGCGCCGCGTTTCCGCTCGGCGGCGGCACGTTCCGAGGCGCGGCGGCTGCTCGCGTTCTGCGGCTATGCGGGGTCGGCGCAGGTGCGGGCCGCCGATCTCGCGCACGTCGACCGGCGGCTGGTCGAGATCGCACGCGCGCTGGCCACTGCGCCGCAAGCGCTCTTGCTCGACGAGCCCGCGGCCGGCCTCTCGCGCGAGGACAAGGCCCGCCTTGCCGCGCTGCTGCAGCGCATCGCGGCCGCGGGCATCGGCGTGCTGCTGGTCGAGCACGACATGGATCTGGTGATGGGCATCTCGGACCACATCGTGGTGCTCGATGCCGGCCGCAGGCTGGCCGTGGGCGGCGTGGCCGCGATCCAGGCCGACCCCGCGGTGCGCAAGGCCTACCTCGGCGAAGCCATGGCGGCAGGCGATGCACCTGCGGACGGCCAAGCGCCGCGCCCACCGCTGCCGGCCGACGCACCCGAGCTGCTCGGCGTCGGCGGCCTTGTCGCCGGCTACGGCGCGGAGCCGGTGCTGCACGGCATCGACCTGCGCGTGCGGCGCGGCGAACTGGTGGCGCTGCTCGGCGCCAACGGCGCGGGCAAATCGACATTGATGCGTTCGCTCGCTGGCTTGCACCGGCCGGTGCAGGGCGGCATCCATATCGACGGCATCGAACTCGCGGGCCTGGCGGCCGAGCGCGTGGTGGCGCATGGCCTGGTGCTGGTGCCCGAAGGCCGGCAGGTGTTTCCCGAACTCAGCGTGCGGGACAACATCCGGCTGGGAGCTTTTCTCGACGGCCGCGACATCGAGGCGCGCACCGAGGCCATGCTCGGGCGCTTTCCGCGCCTGCGCGAGCGGCTGCACCAGCGCGCCGGCCTGCTCTCGGGCGGCGAGCAGCAGATGCTGGCGATTGCGCGCGGCCTGATGTCGAAGCCGCGCGTGCTGCTGCTCGACGAACCCTCGCTGGGCCTGGCGCCGAAGATCATCGCCGAACTGTTCAAGGCGCTCGACGGGCTGCGGGCCGAAGGGCTGACCGTGGTGCTGGTCGACCAGATGGCGGCACTCGCGCTGGCGCTGTGCGACCGTGCCTACGTGATCGAGGGCGGGCGCATCGTGGCCGAAGGCAGTGCGGCCGAGATCGCGGCCGACGGGGCGCTCGCGCGGGCCTACCTCGGTTCGACCACCTGAAAGGCGGCCTCGCGCGATCGGGTCGGCCAGCCGGCACAATCGCCGGATGTCGTTTTTCAAGGACCTCAGCCTCTCGGCCTTCACCGCCGGCTTCGTCGCCGTGCTCGTGGGTTTCACGAGTTCGGTGGCCATCGTGTTCCAGGCCGCGCAGGCTTTCGGCGCCACGCCCGAAATCGCGGCCTCGTGGATGTGGGCGCTGGGCATCGGCATGGGCCTGCCTTCCATCGTGCTGTCGCTGTGGTGGCGCAAGCCGGTGATGATTGCCTGGAGCACGCCGGGCGCGGCGGTGCTTGCCGTGGCGGCGGGCAGCTACGGCATGGGTGAGGCGGTCGGCGCCTTCATTGCCTGCGCCGCGCTGATCGTGCTGGCGGGCTCCACGGGCTGGTTCGAACGGGTCATGAACAAGATTCCGATGGCGATTGCCTCGGCGCTGCTTGCCGGTGTGCTCGCGCGCTTCGGGCTCGATGCGTTCATTGCCGCGAAAACGGCGCTGCCGCTGGTGCTCTTGATGCTCGGCACCTACCTCGTCGCCAAGCGCTTGCTGCCGCGCTATGCGGTGCCGCTCACGCTGCTGGTTGCCATTGCCTTCGTGGCCGCGCGCGGCGAGCTGAGCTGGTCGGCAGTGCACTTCTCGCTCACCTGGCCCGTGTTCACCATGCCGGTGTTCAGCTGGCAGGCCATCGTCAGCCTGGCCTTGCCGCTTTTCATCGTCACCATGGCTTCGCAGAACCTGCCGGGCGTGGCGACCATACGTGCGGCGGGCTACGGCGACCTGCCGGTCAGCAAGCTCATCACCATCACCGGGCTGGCAACACTGGTGCTGGCGCCTTTTGGCGCGTTTGCCTTGAACCTGGGCGCCATCAGCGCCGCCATCTGCATGGGCCGCGAGGCGCATGAAGACCCGGCGCGGCGCTACACGGCGGCCGCAAGCTGCGGCGCCATCTACGTGGTGATCGCGTTCTTCGGCGCGGCGGTCACCGGGCTGCTCACGGCGTTTCCCAAAGAGCTGGTCGCCGCCATTGCCGGCCTGGCACTGCTGGGCACCATCGGCAGCGGGCTGGCTGGCGCGGTGCGCGACGAGCCGCACCGCGAGGCCGCGATCATCACCTTCCTGGTCACGCTCTCGGGCGTGGCCATCCTGGGCATCGGCTCGGCCTTCTGGGGCGTGGTGGCCGGTGCGCTGGCATTGGCGGTGCAGCAGGCCGGGCGCACGAAGGCAAAGGCCTCCGCCGGCAAGGACATCGCCGCTTCCGGCAACATCGCGCCAGACAGCAGCAACATGGCGGCCACACCCGGCGCCGGAAAGACTCACTGATGAAAAACATCCTCTTCGTCGCCGACCCGCTCGACCATTTCAAGATCTACAAGGACACCACGTTCTCGATGATGCGCGAGGCCCAGCGCCGCGGCTATCGCATCGCGGCCTGCCTGCCGCAGGACATCCAGTGGAAATCGGGCGGGCAGGTCACCGCCACGGTGCAGCAGATCACGCTCACCGGAGACGCAAGGGACTGGTACCGCGTCGACATCAGCGAGGCCAAGGCGCTGAAGGATTTCGATGCTGTGCTGATGCGCAAGGACCCGCCCTTCGACGCCGAGTACATCTATGCCACGCACCTGCTCGAGCAGGCCGAGCGCGAAGGCGCGCGCGTGGTGAACAAGCCGAGCGCGCTGCGCGACCACCCCGAGAAGCTCGCGATCATGGAGTTTCCGCAGTTCGTCACGCCCACGCTGGTCACGCGCAGCCCGCAGGCCGTGCGCGACTTTCATGCCGAGCATGGCGACATCATCCTGAAGCCGCTCGACGGCATGGGCGGCATGGGCATCTTCCGCGTGAAGCAGGACGCGCTGAACCTCGGCTCCATCGTCGAGACGCTCAACAAGGACGGCGCCGAAACCATCATGGTGCAGCGCTTCGTGCCCGAGGTCGTGCAGGGCGACAAGCGCATCCTGATCATCGCGGGCGAGCCGGCGCCGTTCGTGCTGGCGCGCATTCCGCAAGGCACCGAAGTGCGCGGCAACCTGGCAGCCGGCGGCAAGGGCGTGGCGCAGCCGCTCACGGCGCGCAACCGCGAAATCGCCGAGGCCATTGGCCGGGTGCTCGCGCCGCGCGGGCTGCTCTTGATCGGGCTCGACGTGATCGGCGACTCGGTCACCGAGATCAACGTGACGAGCCCGACCTGCTTTCAGGAGATCACCGAGCAGACCGGCTTCGATGTGCCGAAGATGTTCATCGATGCGCTCGAGGCGCACCTGGCTGCATAGCGCTGAGTTCCTCGGGTAGCGCCTCGCGCTGCCAACGTGTCTGCAGCAGCCGCGCGCGCCGCTTGCGCCACCAGATCACGATGCCTGTGACTGACAGGCCCGCCACGGCCAACCCCATGAGCGACATCAGGATGCGCCCCGGCAGCCCGAGGATGCGCCCGCCGTGCAGCGGCAATTGCAGCTGCGCGAACACGTCGGCGGCGGTGCCGTGCCATGGCCGGTTGCTGCTGATGATGTGGCCGTCGCGGCCGTCCAGGTAGAGGTTCGACAGGCCCATGCCGTCGCTGTCGTCGTGCGAGGCGTGGTCGAAGAACGACACGTTGTAGAAGCCGCCGCGCTGGTTGTAGAACACACCGCCGAGCGGCGTGGTCCAGCCGCGCCGGCGTGCTTCGGCCTCGGCGTCGGCAACGATCTGGCGGAAGCCGATGGCGGGTTCGATGCGCGCGCCCAGCGGCGCGAGCGGCACCAGCGCCGAGGGCCCCGGCGTCGTCTTCGACACCAGCGACAGCATCGGGTGGAAGATTTCCTTGTAGAGATTGAGCGAGAACGAGGTGAACGCGATGATGATGATCAGCACCCATATCCACAGCCCGCCCGCGCGGTGCAGGTCGAAGTTGAGCTTGTAGCCGCCCGCGGCCCAGCGCACGGCCCAGGCCGGCTTCCAGCGCCGCCACCATTCGCGCGCGGCGCGGTGTTCGGGATGCGCGGACCGCCGCTGGCGCCGCGGCGTGGTGAGGTACAGCGCAACAAAGCTGTCGAGCAGCCACACCAGCGCCACCGTGCCCATGATCCAGTGGCCCAGCCGGTCGATGCCCCAGACGGCCGGCACATGCAGCGTGTAGTGCAGCTTGCGCAGGAAGGGCATCAGCGTCTCGGGCTTGAGCGAGATCGCAGCCGAATCGCGCTGGCCGCGGATCTCGGCCGTGACCGGATCGACGTACACGCGGTTGTAGCCGAGCTGATAGGGCTTGCCGGTGGCGGGGTCGGTGCGCGGCTGCACGAAGTAGCCGGCCGCGTGGCCTTCCTCGAAGCCGAGCGGCATGTACGCGACCCGCGCGCGCGGGTCGTGCGCCTCCACGGCGGCCGCCAGGTCGAACGGATCGCGGAACGGGCCGCGCGAGTCCGTGTCGTAGAGCTCGCTATTGAGCCAGCCGTCGATCTCGTGGTCCCACGAGATCACGGCGCCGGTCAGGCCCGAGACGATCAGGAACAGTGCAACCGCGAGCCCCGCGAAGCGGTGCACTGCGGTCCAGAAGGCGCGCATCAGAAATCGATGGTGCCGCTCACCGCAAAGGTGCGCGGTGCGCCCAGGACCAGGTAGTTGGAGCCCTGCGTGCCGCCCACCGACGCCCAGTACGACTTGTTGAACAGGTTGTCGATGCGCGCGCGCAGCGTGAGCGCGCGGCCGTTGCCCAGGTCAACCAGGTAGCGTGCGCCGATGTCGAAGCGCGTCCAGCCCGGAATTTGCTGCGTGTTGGTGGCGTTGGCGTACTGCTTGGAGGTGTACAGCAGGCGTGCATTCAGCGACAGGTTGCGCACGCCCGGCACGTCCCATTCGGCGCCGAGATTGGCCTGCTGCTTGGCCACGCCGATGGCGGTGAAGCCGTCGGTCGCACCGCCCTGGGTGTTCTTCTGCTTCGCGTCGAGCAGCGTCAAGCCGCCCAGCAGGCGCAGGCCCTTGGCAGGCTGGCCGAACACCGAGAACTCCAGGCCCTGGTTGCGCTGCTTGCCGTAGAGGCCGTAGGTCTGGCCCTCGTATTGGTAGGTCGGCTGGTCGGTGGTGAAGAAGGCAGCGCTCGCACCGATCGTGCCGCCGTCGTACTTGACGCCGATTTCCTTCTGCTTGGCCTGGTAGGGCGCGAACACCTCGCCGGCGTTGGTGACCGGACGGCTGTTGACCGTGCCGGGCGCCACGTTGCCCTTGACGAGGGCTTCGATGTAGTTGGCGTAGACCGAGGTGCTCGGCGTGACCTTGAACACGATGCCGGCCACCGGCGTGGTCTTGCTCTTGTCGTAGGTGCTCGTTTCCTTGATCGTGTTGTAGGCGAAGCTGGTCTGCTCGATGGTCTGGCGACGCACGCCGAGCGTGACCAGCAGACGGTCGTCCATGAACGACATGGTGTCGGCCACCGCAACGCTCGAGGTCTCGATCTTGTCGGTCAATCGCGGGTCTTCGAGCGTGTTGCCGGTGAAGCTGTTGGCCACCGGAAACGGCGACGCGTAAGGCATGTAGATGTTGTTGCGGATTCGGTCGCGCGAGATCGTGTAGGCGTTGTCGCGGTCGTTGCTGTATGTGGCGGCCGAAGCCACCACGGTGTGCTTCACCGGCCCGGTCGCGAAATTGCCGCGCACGCCGATCTCGGCGGTGCCGATGCGGTCCTTGCGCGTGTTGCTGAAACGCGTGCCGCTGGTGTTGCCGAACGCGTCGGCGAGCGTCGGGTTCGCCAGCACGTTGTCTTCGTCGCTGCGGCGCACGCCGCCCGCGGCCCAGGCGGTGATGTTGTCGGTGATGTCGACTTCACCGCGGAAGGTGGCGAACTTGTCCTTTTCCTTCGAGTAGGTCCAGGGCTGCGCAAAGTTGGTGCTGGCGTCGGGCGCGCTGGGGATCGGCAGCGTCGACGAGGGCGTGAGGCTCGGGCGGCCGTCCTTCAGGTCGTAGTCCTGGTAGCCGAAGTCGGCCGACAGCCGCACGTTGCGGTTGCGCCAGTCCAGGCCGACGGCGAAAGCGCTGAGCTGCTGGCTCTCCTTGTGGACGCCGGTACCGCCTTCGCGGCGCACGGCATTCACCCGCACGCCCAGGCTGTCGTCGGGACCGAAGCGGCGCGCCAGGTCGAGGTTCACGTAGCCTTGGCCGCCGGTCTGCACGCCGAAGCCGACGCGGGTGAGCGGCTCGTTCGGCGCGCGCTTGGGCAGCAGGTTGATCGCGCCGCCGATACCGCTGCCGCCGGGCGCTGCGCCGTTCAGGAAGGAGTTGGCGCCGCGGAACACTTCCACGCGCTCGAAGAATTCAGAAGCGATGTACTGGCGCGGCAGCATGCCGTATAGGCCGTTGTAGGCCACGTCGTCCGAGTACACGGGGAAGCCGCGCACCACATAGAGTTCCTGGAAGTTGCCGAAGCCGCGCGCCTGGCGCACCGACGGGTCGTTGAGCAGCACGTCGGCAACGCTCTTGGCTTGCTGGTCCTGGATCAGCTCGTTGGTGTAGTTGGTGCTCGAAAACGGCGTGCTCATCATGTCCTGGTTGCCCAGGATGCCAACGCGGCCGCCGCGCGCCACCTGGCCGCCGGCATAGGGCTTGGCCAGGCCTTCGGCCGATGCGTCGGCGCTGGCTTCGACGGTGACGGTGGCCAGCGTGCCTCCAGGGGCGGCAATCGGCGGGGAGGCAGCGGGTTCCGTGGTGGTGGTCTGGGCAAGGGCTGCTACGGCGTGAAGGGCGAGCAGTGAGGCGGCCACGGTCGGGCGAAGCCGGAGAAACGGAGCAACGGGCATGGGCAGTTCGGTCTGAAATACAAATGAGAACCGTTATTATTCGACGACAAGCCACCGTTCTCCATACTTTCTTGCGTTGTTGCGAAAAAGTGTCAGAAAAAAGTTGTCAGCAGCTGAAGCGGTGCTGCGGACCCCCTGGGTCTATTTCGAGACCTGAGGGACAGCCTCACCCCGCATTCCGAATGTCTCAGTCAGAGCTTGTCTTAGCTTCGACAGAACATCAGCCCAATCCCCAGGCGATGGCTGCCGAAAAACACGGACAGTCGGATACCAAGGGCTGTCTGTCCGGCTCGAGAACCAGCGCCAATCAGCCACGTAAGGAAGCAGAAGCCATGTTTTGGCACCAAGAGCTCCCGCAAGATGGGCAATGGAGGTGTCGACAGTGACGACCAAGTCAAGTGCAGCCATCTGCGCGGCCGTATGAACGAAGCGCGTCTCTTCGAAGTGGTGAAGGACAGCGCGGTCTTCTGCGGCGGCCTTGTCGTACTCGTCGACCGATGAATCTCGCGGCACCAGACTCCAGACGCTGGCCCATTGTGGCAATGAGGCCATGAGCCTTGATAGGTCAATGGACCTCCGATGATTTTCCGGATGGTCTGGGTTGCCGGACCACGCCACGCCAATGCGCGGTGCGGGTCGCGCTGTCACGACCTCTGTGAACCGAGCCACAAGCGCATCATCGGGCTGCAGGTAAGGAGCGGAGGCTGGAATCGTCTGAAATGTCGTACCCAGTGCCAAAGGCAGGCTCGCAAGTGGGCAATTAAAGTCATGCGGCGGTACGGGCTCGCCACGACCCACGAGCAAATCAACTCCCGCCAGCGATTTCAGGATGCCCAATAGCGCGGGCTGCACCTCCAACACGACACGTCCGCCAAGCACGCTGACAAGGGAGGCATACCGGCAGAACTGCAAAGTATCGCCGAGCCCCTGTTCGGCATAGACCAGCAGCGTTTTGCCAGCAAGTGATTCGCTCCCCGACCACCTCGGTGTTTCCAAATCTGGGGCCGAGTTTTGAAGCCGTCTTTCGTTGAACCGGACTTCATAATCCGAGAAGCCTCGCTTCAAGTCGCCCGCTGCCAACCGACATAGACCGCGGTTCCAGCGAACGCCAGCGGGCGCACCCTCGACGACCATCGCGCGCTCATAGAAGGGAAGCGCCTCGTCGTACCGCTGCAGGTCACGCAAGGCATTGGCGAGATTCATCAGCACGTCGCCATCATCCGGCTGGTGATTCAGCAAACGCCGATAGATGGGAATGGCCTCCTCATAGCGGTCAAGGGCGGCAAGTACATTGGCGAAGTTCAGCAAGATGTCGGGCTGCTCCGCATCCGACGCGAGCGCACGCTCCAGGCTGGCGAGTGCGTCTTGGTGCTGGTTCAGCGCATGCTGCGCTACTCCGAGGTTCATCTGGGTTTCGGCCGAATCAGGGGCAATGGCGAGCGCCTGACGGAAAACATCCGCCGCCTCGACGTAGCGGCCCCCCTCATACAGCGACTTTCCCTTGCGGCTCAGCACTTCTGCGTTATGAGGGGTCGACTGGAGCACTTGCGAATAGCAATCGACGGCGGCCTCGTACCGGTGGAGCTGATGCAGTGCCATTCCCATCTTGTCAAGCACGCGGAAGTCGCCCGGCCGCCGGGCCAAGACCCGCTCGAAGCCGCTCAGCGCCTCGAGGGGGCGCCCAGCCTGTTGCTGGACCAGTGCAAGATTGAATTCCGTCGACAAGTTGTGCGGGTCGTACCTGAGAGAGCGCGCCATCACGTCCAAGGCGGTCGCGAGGTCCCCCCTGGAGGCCGAGATGAGGCCAAGCATCGCAAGCGCCTGCGGGTGCTTTGGGTCGGCCTGCAAAAGCTGCCGCCAGAGGACTTCCGCTAGAGACGCATTGCCTTGTCGCTGCAGTTCGAGCGCCTGGCGCGCCAACGCGTCAAGGTGTGAACGTTGTTTCGACATCAGAGATGTTCTTTGACCTCGACCAGCGGGGATCCCAGCAAGAGGTTGATGCGGTATTTCAAGTCGGCGCGATGGTCATTGTTGAGGTACACCTGTCGCGCCGCTTCGATGAATGCAGCGTCGAAGCGAGAAGCTCTTTCTGAGGCGCGCACTGCATTCTCGATGTCCCAAAGGCGCTGGTTCACGGCGAGAAGTTTGCGTTCCAGCACTTCGATTTCAGGGGCTCTGGAGGTCCTGGCGAGCACATCGCGCGCCACGGCACTCAGCAATGCAAGTTCATGGTCTATGAGCACCTGCTTGCGAATATCAGAAATACGTTGCTTCTTGATTTCAAGAATGGTCTTCTTGTCGAAAAGTTCGCCCGGAGACACCGGAATAGTAATAGGGGGGCTCATTTTTCAGACCGCGCGTTGGTTCGATATTTAATAATTGTAGCAACGCATCATCGGCTGCCCTGTCGAACCCTGTATCTCAAATCGATGCACCCGCCCGGGTGAGCTTTGAACACCATTCCTGGTGTCTTTTTCCGTTGAACACTTTCGACCTCAATGCCTGAGATCGCGGTTCGAATTACCCATGCTCCAGGCATCACCGCCACCGGAAGTACCTATATGGAGCGCCGACGGCAACTTAACTCTACGTTGAGAACTTTATCGACCAAGACATCAAGGCCCTAGATCGAAGGGACATGCTGATGCGCCGATCTCGATGAAATAAATGCCCTTTCTTCGAGCCGCCGTTCAAAGAGCAAATCATCGAAATCAGAACTGGGAAAAGAACGAATAAATGCCTCATGCCTTGCTGCAGCGGCTTTTGATGTCATTCGGGTGCCTGTTGGGACTTGTTGCTATTTTTCAGGGGCAGGCCGCGCCCGCTCGGGGATTCCATCATGGTGAATACCTCCACTGCCAGCAATCAGCGTCCGATTTACTTCTTCTATGCAGGATCGACGGAGAGAAGCTTCTGATTTGGTTCGACGTCCCAGCAAATACAGCTCAGGCGGCATATTGCCATGAAACCCGGGGGAAGGCCGTCATGATATGGAGCGCATCCCAGGATGATAATTGCACCTGCAATATATATGCCCGGGCCTACGACGCAAATGGCAACCCCACTGGATCGACAAGTGTCAATCAGCGCACCCACAAAGGCGAATCCTGGCCAAATCCGGGGATTGCAGAGAATGGAGATTTTGTTTCATGGATTGCATCCAAGTGGCGTGGTCGGTGGTCCCCAAACCTCTACGTTGGCGGCAAGACAATTTCGCAGCGATGGAACTCCAATTGCCGATGAATTTCAAGTCGACCCGCTGCAATCCCAATTTGGAGCCGGCAACTCCTGAACAACCAAGTCGCCCAAGGCCTGGCAGGAGGCACCGACAGCTGGAGCTATTACAGGATCACAGTCCCCCCGGATCGCGCAACTGAACATCACCATGACCGGCCCCGTCGGTGGTGGTGACGGCGACATGTGAGTTGCTGACTGGGGAGTCGGTGGCCAGGATCTGGAGTGCCGCGCTCGGCCGTGAAGTGGCTTACGGCGGTGATGACGTGGCCGCCTTCGAAGCGCAGATGGCCACGTCGGGGCCGTCCTGGCTCGCCTACGACATGCGCCTGATGATGGCCGGAATCCGGAAGTTCGGCATGCACGGTGCCGACGGCGCAGCGGATCGGCTGCAGGCCATGCTCGGGCGTCCTCTGCGCAAGTACGCCGACTTCGTCAACGAGACCATGGCCGCATCGTAGGCGGCCCGATTTCAGCGCTGTGCCAACTGCCCGTCCACGAACACGTGCAGTTCGCCGGACGCGAACGGCGTCCAAGTCTCGTTGGTGGTGAGCGGCGCGGTCACCACCACCGCCACGCGGTCGTTGGGCGTCGTGTGCCGCGCAAAGTCGATCTCGAGGTCTTCGTCCGACAGCTGCGCGGTCACGAAGGGGTGGCGGCGCTCCACGTACCAGAGGTTGGTGGAG
The DNA here is from genome assembly GCF_037204085.1 of Variovorax sp. CCNWLW235. Taxonomy (NCBI): domain Bacteria; kingdom Pseudomonadati; phylum Pseudomonadota; class Betaproteobacteria; order Burkholderiales; family Comamonadaceae; genus Variovorax; species Variovorax sp. CCNWLW235. The sequence continues at coordinate 181,856 of NZ_JBBCBW010000004.1, forward strand.
GCGTGGGCCCAAAGCGCCTGGCCGTTCGAAAGCATGAAGTTGAAGGTGCCGTGGCGCGCGAGCTGCGGCGCCAGTTCGCGCAGCGTGAGCGTGAGCTCCTCGATGCTCGGCACGCCTGCATGCGACTTGGCCAGCTCCTGCATCAGCCAGCAGAAGGCGTGCTCGCTGTCGGTGTTGCCCACGGGGTGAAAGTTGCCGTGCAGGCGCGGACGAAAGTCCTTCAGGTCGCCGTTGTGGGCAAACACCCAGTAGCGGCCCCACAGCTCGCGCACGAAAGGGTGGCAGTTCTGCAGGTTGATGGCGCCCTGCGTGGCCTTGCGGATGTGCGCAATGACGTTGCGGCTTTGAATGGGGTAGCGGCGGATCAGCTCGGCCACGGGCGATTCGCTCGCGGGCAAGTGATCGACGAAGTGCCGAAGCCCCCGGTCCTCGAAGAAAGCGATGCCCCAGCCGTCGGCGTGGTGGTCGGTGCGGCCGCCACGCTGGGCAAAGCCCGTAAAGCTGAAGGTCACGTCCGTGGGCGTGTTGCAGTTCATTCCGAGCAGTTGGCACATGGCGCTATTAAAGCGCGAGCGCAGCCGCCGCGGACGAACCCGCCCAACGCTCAGCGAACGAAGCGGCCTTCGGGCGTGACGCGCACCATTTCGATGAAGCGCGAGCCGGTGGTGGCACCGGTCGAAAAGTCGATGTCCATACCGGCCAGGCGCAGCTTGAGCGCGCGCAGCGTGGCATGCAGGCGTGCGCGCGTCAGGTCGCGGCCGGTGCGCTTGATCGCTTCGATCATCACCAGCCCATTCAGGTAGCCCTCGAAGCTGCCGTAGCCCACCGGCACCTGGGCGCGCTCGGCGAGGCGGCGGTAGTCGCGCGTGACGGCTTCCACTTCGCCCCAGGGGTAGGGCGTGACCTGCGAAATGGCCAGCCCGCCGGCCTGCAGCGGAACCACCTTGGCCGTGACTTCGCCCGAGACGACCGACATGCCGTAGAACATCGGCTTGCTGCCGGCGGCATACATCGCCTTGATCACTTCGCCGGTTACCGTGCCGGCCAGGTACATCAGCACGGCCTGGGGTTGGCTGTCGGCAAGCGCCTTGCCCGCGGCGGCCGAGGTCGATCCGTCGCCCTTCACCGCCACCACCGCCGTCGGAGCCTGCTTGTGGGTGGCCATGGCCGCCTCGATCAGCTTTACCGCTTCAAGGCCGCCGGGGTTGTCCAGGTGGGCGATCGCGATCTTGCTCACGCCGATGGTCGAGAGGTGCTCGACCAGCGCCTGCGCCTCGCGGGCATTGCTGGCGCGCACGAAGTAGGCCGAGCCCGCCACGCGCTCGCGGGCGCTGTCGCCCACGCCGTAGCCGCCCACGCTGGGTGCGCCGCTTTGCTGCAGCAGCTTGGCCGCGGCAGAGGTGGTGCCCGAGCCCACGCAGCCGAAGAAGGCGAACACGCGGTGGTCGTTCAGCAGCTTGCCGTAGTTTTCGAGCGCCTTTTCAGGCTTCAGCTCGTCGTCCAGTGCCACCAGCTTGATCTTGCGCCCGCCCACGCCGCCTTGTTCGTTGGCGGCATCGAAGGCCAGCGCGGCGCCGTTGTGCACGACCTTGATCTGCGAACCGAGCGGGCCGCTCAGCACGGCCGAACTGCCGAGCAGGATCTCGGTGTCGGTCACGCCCATCTCGGCTGCATGTGCCGATGACAGGCGGGCCAGGCCAGCGGCGAAAACCGCCGATGAGGCGACAAAACTTCTGCGTTGCATGTAGATCACCCCATCCAATTAACTAACAAGTATTAACAATTAGAAACGACAGGGGTGAATGTCTACTAAGTGATTACCCTTCCTGTTGCGCCGGTTGACGCAACTGCCAAGCGGCACAAATGGCTATTGCGCACAACGCCGCCAGCATCAGAAACACCTCGTCGAAGGCCGCCAGCCGCGCCGCGCTGCTCGTCGGGTTGGCAAGCGAATCGCCATGCGCCGCCAGCCGCCACTCGAGCACGATGGCGCACAGGCTCACGCCGGCCGCGCCGCCCAGCATGCGCAAGAAGTTGATGGCGCTGGCACCTTGCGGAATCAGCGGCTTGGCCAGCGGGCGCATCGAACCCAGGTTGAGCGAAGGCAGGATGAAGCCGAGCCCGATGCGCCCGATGATGGCAAACGCCACCAGGAGCCACAGGGCGCTGTCGAGCCTCAGCACCACCATCAGCGCAAACGAGGCTGCCAGCAGCGCCAGCCCGATGCTCACCAGCAGCCACGTCGGCTGCCGGTCGGCCAGCCGGCCCACGCCCGCAATGGCCACGGCCAGCACGATGCCCGCCGGCAGCAGGATGGTGCCGACGTGCGAGGCCGACAGCTGCAGCCCCACCTGCATGTACACCGGCAGCAGGTAGGTCGAGCCGAACAGCGCCGTGCCGTAGATGAAGGCGACCACGCTGCCCATGGCGAACTGGCGGTACTGGAAGAGGCCCAGGTTCATCAGCGGCGTGCCGCCCGAGGCCGCGAACCGGCGCTGCCACCAGATGAAGCCCGCAAAGGCTGCCAGCGCGCCGGTCAGCAGCAGGGCGGCTTCGAAGGGCGAGTCGCCGCGCAGTTCGACCAGCCCGTTCAGCAGGCAGAGCGTGCCCGCCGTGCCCAGTGCCAGGCCCCGCCAGTCGAGCCCGCTGCCGCGCGAGGCTGCCACGCCGCCCGGCGCCGTGGTGGGCACGAACTTGTAGGCCAGCCAGAGCGAGGCCAGGCAGAACGGCACCACCATGAAGAAGATGGAGCGCCAGCCGAACAAATCGACCAGCACCCCGCCGATGCTCGGGCCGATGGCCGGCGCCAGCACCACGCCCATGCCGAAGATGCCGCTGGCGCGCCCCTGTTCGTGCGGCTCGAAGGCGCGCAGGATGATGATGGCCGGAATAGGCTGCACCACGCCGGCCGCAAGCCCTTCGGCCACGCGCGCCAGCAGCACCAGCGTGAAGTTGTTGGCCAGCCCGCCCGCCACGCCGCCCGCGAGCAGCAGCACCATGGTGCCCACGTAGGTGCGCCTGTAGCCGTAGCGCGACAGCAGCCAGGGCGTGGTCAGCATCGAGACGGTCATGGCCACCATGAAGCCCGAACTCACCCATTGCGCCCGCTCCTGGCCGAGCGAGAAGTGGTGGCTCATGCCCGGGATCGCCACGTTGACGATGGTCGACGACATGATCGACGCCATCACGCCCACCATGACCGAGACCAGCAGGTACCAGCGGTAGCGCGGACCGTAGCGTTCGCGCATGGTGCCGAGGGTCGGCGGGGCCGGCGGTGCGGCTTCAGGCGGGGGAGTGGGCATCGTGGAGCGGCGGCCCGGCTTTGGGTGCGGGTCCGTCGTCCTACAAGCATATCGGTCTTTGCGCGAATGGGCGCCGATGCAACGGCACGCACAATGCACGTGCTGTCCCGCACTGCTTCCGAGAAAACAAAAAAACGACATGGCTCCCCAATCCGATCAACCCGCCGTGCAACCCGGCGACCAAACCGGCAATCAACCCGGCGACCAGGCCGGCGCAGCCGATCAGCAAACCCCGCCCGCGGCGCCCAACCTCGCGGCCGAACTTGCCGCGCCCACCGTCAGCCGCGCCTACCGCTGCCAGTGCGGCCGGCCGGTGTTCCTGCGCAACAGCCAGTGCCTGGCCTGCGGCACGCCGCTCGGGTACGTGATCGATCGGCTCGGCGTGGTGCCGCTCGCGCCTGTCGAAGACGCCGGCGAAACCGATGCGGAAGCGGAGGGCGAGCGCCCCGCGCCCGACACCTTCACCGTGTTCGGCAATCCGGACGGCAAGAGATACCGCCGCTGCGCCAACCTGATGACGGCAGCCAGCTGCAACTGGATGGTGCCGGCGCCGCGCGAGGGCGACGACCCTTCGTTCAACACCGACGGCCTGGCCCCCGGCTACTGCCTGGCGTGCAGCGTCAACCGCACCATTCCAGACCTTTCGGTGGAAAGCAACGGCGAGCTATGGCGCAAGCTGGAGCATGCGAAGCGCCGGCTCATTTCGCAGCTGCTGGCGCTCGGGCTGCCGGTGGTGAGCCGCCACGCCGATCCGGCGCATGGCCTGGCGTTCGACTTTCTGAGCAACATGCCGGGCAGCCCGCATGTGATGACCGGCCACGAGCACGGCGTGATCACCCTCAACGCCGAAGAGGCCGAAGATGCGGTGCGCGAACGCATCCGCGCCGAGATGCGCGAGCCCTACCGAACTTTGCTCGGGCACTTTCGCCATGAGATCGGCCACTACTACTGGGACCTGCTGGTGCAGCCAACGCCGTGGCTCGACGAGTTTCGCGCGCTCTTCGGCGACGAGCGTGCCGACTACACCGCGGCACTCCAGCGGCACTATGAGCAGGGGCCGCCGCTCGACTGGTCGATTCACTTCGTGAGCAGCTACGCGAGCATGCATCCGTGGGAAGACTGGGCCGAAACCTGGGCGCACTACCTGCACATGGCCGACACCACCGACACGGCGATGAGCTTCGGCGTGGACGCCACCAACGTCGAACTCGCAAGCGACCTGTTCACGCTCGAAGACCTGTGGCGGCCGGAGCATCCCGGCGCCGCCAAATTCCTGGACTTTCTGAACGGCTGGGTGCTGCTGACCAATGTGCTGAACGAACTGTCGCGCAGCATGGGCCAGCCTGACTACTACCCGTTCGTGCTGCCCCGCGCCGCCGTGGGCAAGCTGCAGTTCATCCACTGCGTGGTGACCGAGCAGCGCGACCGCGCGTCGTCCACGGCGGCGGCGCCGACTGTGCCGCTGCCTTCGGAACCGCAGCCTGCCGACCCGGCGAACGAACCTGCTGCCGAGCAGTCGCAGGCGCAAAGCCAGCAGCAAAACTCAGCGCAGTTCTAAAAGGCCGGCACGCCCTGGGGGCCTAGGAATCGGCAGGCGCACCCGCAGCGCAGCGCGCGCAGATGCACGCCTTGCCGCGCTTCTCCTCTGGCACCGCCGCCAGCGGCGCGTTGCGAAAATCCGCCGCCATGCACCAGCAGGGCGCCTGCGGCTCGCCGGTTTCGCGCGCAACCTCCATCGCGCAGCGGTTCTGCTCGCCGCAGAGCGGGCAGCGCGTGGCGTCGATCGTGTCCAGTACAGCAGCCATGGTCGTCAGGCGAGCTCGAAGGCCGGCAGCTTCTTCGCCACGGCCACGTTCCGGAGCGTTGCGTACACCGGCAGGCCGTTGCGGTAGGCGGGGTAGTCCTCCCCCTCGATCAACGGCAGCAGATAAAGCCTGCACTTGTCGGTAATGCCGTAGCCGTCGTCCGAAATGAAGTCGCGGGGCATCGGCTTTTCGACATTCGCGACCGCGTCGAGCGGCGCACTGCCGATGCGGTAGGTGTAGGGCGCATCGGAGGTGCGCTCGATGGTCGGCATGACCGCGTTGTGGCCTTCCAGCGCCAGCTCGACCGCACGCTGCCCCAGCTCGTAGGCCTGCCGCACGTCGGTGGCCGAAGCAATGTGCCGCGCCGCGCGCTGCAGGTAGTCGGCTACCGCCCAATGGAACTTGTGGCCCAGCGCATCCTTGACCATTTGCGCCACCACCGGTGCTGCGCCGCCGAGCTGCGCATGGCCGAACGCGTCGCGCGTGCCTTGCTCGGCCGGGAAGGTGCCGTCGGGGTAGTGGCAGCCTTCGGACACCACCACCGAGCAGTAGCCGTGCTGCTTCACCAGTTCGTCGACCCGCGCGATGAAGCGCGCCTTGTCGAACTCGATCTCGGGGAACAGCACCACCACCGGAATGCCGTGGTCCGCAGCAAGCCCGCCCGCCGCCGCAATCCAGCCCGCATGGCGCCCCATCACTTCGAGCACAAACACCTTGGTGGAAGTGGCCGCCATCGAGCGCACGTCAAACGAGGCTTCGAGCGTCGACACCGCCACGTACTTGGCCACCGAGCCGAAGCCCGGGCAGCAGTCGGTCAGCGGCAGGTCGTTGTCGATGGTCTTGGGCACGTGAATGGCCTGCAGCGGGTAGCCGAGCGACTGCGACAGCTGGCTCACCTTGAAGCAGGTGTCGGCCGAATCGCCGCCGCCGTTGTAGAAAAAGTAGCCGATGCCGTGGGCCTTGAACACTTCGATGAGCCGCTCGTACTCGCGCCGGTTCTTCTCGAGCGACTTGAGCTTGTAGCGGCACGAACCGAAGGCGCCCGAAGGCGTGGTGCGCAGCGCCGCAATCGCCTCGGCGGGCTCGGCGCCGGTGTCGATCAGGTCTTCGGTCAGCGCGCCGATGATGCCGTTTCGCCCGGCGTAGAGCTTGCCGATGCGGTCCGGGTGTTTTCGTGCCGTCTCGATCACGCCGCAGGCCGACGCATTGATGACCGAGGTGACGCCGCCCGACTGGGCGTAGAAGGCGTTGAGGATGGGCATGCGGCGATTCTCCCGCAGGCCGGGGCGGCAGCCAACCAGCTTTAAGCGCTCGATGCTCTGACGGCTGAGTAGGCTTGCCAAGAGTAGGGCGCTATCCTCCCCGTCCACTTGTACTAGACAAGGCTAACGTGACCTACTGTATTTATTGCCGCGAAGAGAAGAATGGCAAGTTTTCACTTGAGCATGTGATTCCAAAATCACTAGGAGGCGCATGTGCGAGCGATCTTTATAAGACTCGCCATGTTTGCAACGAGTGCAACAACCGCCTGGGTCTATTCGCAGATGCCGGGTTTGAGAAGCACTTCATGGTATCGCAATGGCTTCATCAAAACGCGATAGCCTTCTTTGATCCGGACAACGTTGAAGGCCTCCCACTCATTTGCATGGGGCCGTCGGACCTCTCGCCACCCGGTATGCCAGATGACCATGTATGTGAGTCATGGTTGGGGCCGCTTGGAGAACAAATCTACTGGATCCGGCCGCAGGATGAGCGCCTATATTGGTTGACCGGGGGCAACCCGCGAACAGCCAAAGAAGTCGAAACGCGAGCGTATTTTTTCTTTTCGAAAAGGTCGGAGAAGAACCCCAAGCTCACATGGCTTTCATTTCGCGATGCGTTCAAGAAGCAGCGAGTGAAAAAAATGCTATGCACTTCGATTCTGGGTGCCGACCCGCAGGATATTGGCTTTGTTCGCCCTGATGACTTAGGAGAACAGCAGATTGAGTACTTCCACCATCATTGCAAAGACGGTGCGACACGGCATATCCGGCAATCAATGTACATTCACTTTGACCTACGATTTTTAGCAAAGATAGCTATCGGAGTGGGCTTTAATCTGTTCGGAAGAAAGGCGCTTGAAACCGAGTACTCGGATCAATTGCACAAGGCGCTTTGGCATCGAAGTGGTGAGCAACTTCCCTCACTCAGAGGTGCAACAGCTTTTTCTCAGGAACGAGATCCGCGATTCACCCGTTTCACTGGGCAAGAGTACGCGGTGACCGTCGCGGTTGTTCCTAGTGCCGCAGGGGTCGTCCTGAATCTAAACATCGGTGCCCACGGCACTTGGACGATCATGTGCGCTTCGTTGGAGGGTCTTTCTACAAAGGATATGGAACTCATTAAAGAGGGGCGTGTGATGGTTCTCTATCGTTGGTTGCAGAAAGGATTTGCGCTCCCAATGCACGAATTCATTGCGCATCGAGCAGGTTCGGTATTGCACTCGGAGTTGGATGAACTAACTCGGCGTGGCGATGCTGGGTTGGAGTACTTTCGATCGCTTTAGCAGAGCCAGGCGCAACAGCTACCTCGCCCCGAGCCCCATCGACCGCGTAATCACTTCCTTCATGATCTCGTTGGTGCCGCCGTAGATGCGCTGCACCCGCGCATCGGCGTACGCCCGAGTGATCGGGTACTCCCACATGAAGCCGTAGCCGCCGTGCAGCTGCACGCACTCGTCCATCACCTTGCACTGCAGGTCGGTGGTCCAGTACTTGGCCATGCTGGCGGTGGCGGTATCGAGCTTTTCGGCCATCAGCAGCTCGATGCATTTGTCGACGAACACCTGCGCCACCTGCACCTCGGTCTGCAGCTCGGCGAGGGTGTAGCGCGTGTTTTGGTAGTTGCCCACGGGCTGGCCGAACACTTTGCGCTCCTTCACGTAGGCCACGGTCTGGTCGATGGCGGCCTGCGACGCGGCCACCGCGCCGATGGCAATCTGCAGCCGTTCCCACGGCAGCTGCTCCATCAGGCAGACGAAGCCGCGGTTCAGTTGCGCCGCATCGCCGAGCAGTGCGTCTGCCGGCAGACGCACGTCGTTGAAGAACAGTTCGGAAGTGTCTTGCGCCTTGAGCCCCAGCTTCTTGAGCCGCTTGCCTTTTTCGAAACCCGGCATGCCGCGCTCGACCAGGAACAGGCTGGTGCCCTTCGCGCCCGCGGCCGGGTCGGTCTTGGCCACCACGATCACCAGGTCGGCATGCCAGCCGTTGGTGATGAAGGTCTTGCTCCCGTTGAGCAGGTAGCTGCCGTCAGGCTGCCGGATGGCGCTGGTCTTGACCGCCTGCAGGTCGCTGCCCGCGCCGGGCTCGCTCATGGCAATGGCGCCAACCATCTCGCCGCTCGCGAGCTTGGGGAGGTAGTGCTGCTTCTGCGCCTCGGTGCCGTAGCGCAGGATGTACGGCGCCACGATCTCGCTGTGCAGCCCGAAGCCGATGCCCGTGAAGCCGCGCGCCCAGAGCTCCTCGAACTGGATCACCGAATAGAGCAGGTCGGCGCCCGAGCCGCCGTATTCCTCGGGCAGCGCCATGCAGAGAAAGCCGTTCTCGCCGGCCTTGGGCCACACGGCACGGTCCACATAGCCCTGTTCTTCCCATGCCTCGTGAAAGGGCGCGATCTCCTTGTCCATGAAGCGGCGGAAGCTGTCGCGAAAAGCTTCGTGGTCGGCGCTGAAAAGCGTGCGTTCGATCATGGCTGCCTCAGCGCCCCGGAAACGTCGGCGGGCGCTTCTGCAGGAAGGCACTCACGCCTTCGCGGAACGTTGGCCGGTCGATCAGCTCGCGCTGGCGTTCGCTTTCGTAGTGCAGTTGTTCGGGCAGCGTGTGGCGCTCAGCGGCCTCGAAGGCTTCGCGCGCCTCCATGACCGCATGGGCCGGCAGGCGGGCGAGTCGCTGCGCAATCGCGCGTGCTTCCTCGAGCAGTTGCTCGTCGTCGGCGCAGGCCCAGATCAGGCCCCACTGCACCGCGCGGCCGGCGCTCAGGCGCTCGTCGAGCAGTGCCATGCCCATGGCGCGCGCCCTGCCGGCGCGCCGCGGAATGGCCCAGGTGCAGCCCAGGTCGGGCACGATGCCGAGCTTGGGCAAGAAGGGCAGGTAGAAGTAGGCGCTGCGCGCCGCAATCGTCACGTCGGCCGCCAGTGCCAATCCGACACCCGCGCCCGCCGCGGCGCCGTTGACCGCGGCCACCACCGGCACGGGCAGCGTGCGCAGCGTTTCGATCAGCGGGTTGCTGAGCGACTGCATCCATTCGGCCGTCTGGTCGCCGAGCGATTTGCCTTCTTCACCGGGCCTCATGGCGCTCAGGTCCGCGCCCACGCAAAAGGCCTTGCCGGCACCGGTCAGGATCACCGCGCGCACTTCGCGGTCGTCGCGAATGCGCTCCAGCGTGTCGCGCAGCTCGATCTGCAGTTCGCGCGCAATCGGGTTCAGCTTGGCCGGCAGGTTCAGCGTGAGCGTGGCAATGCCGTCGGCCAGCTCGTAGAGAACGTAGGGTTGCTGCGCAGTCATCAGAGCCTTTCCACGATGGTGACGTTGGCCATGCCGCCGCCTTCGCACATCGTCTGCAACCCGTAGCGCTTGCCGCGCCGGCCGAGTGCATGGATCAGCGTGGTCATGAGCTTGGTGCCCGAGGCGCCCAGCGGATGGCCAAGCGCAATGGCTCCGCCGTTCACGTTGAGCCGAGCCGGGTCGGCGTCGAGCGCCTGCAGCCAGGCAATGGGCACGGGCGCGAAGGCTTCATTCACTTCGTACAGGTCGATGTCCTGGATGCGCATGCCGGCCTTCTTCAGTGCGCGCTGCGTCGCGGGCAGCGGAGCCTCCAGCATGATCACCGGGTCGTGCCCCATCACGCTCATGTGGTGGATGCGCGCGAGCGGTTTCACGCCCAGTGCCTTCAGGCCGCGTTCGTTCACCACCAGCACGCCGCTCGCGCCGTCGCAGATCTGGCTCGCGGTGGCCGCGGTGCAGCGCCCGCCCTCGGCAATCAGCTTGACGCCCGCGATGCCCTCCAGCGTGGCGTCGAAACGGATGCCTTCGTCCACCGTGTGCTGCTCGCCGGTGCCGGTGCCGTCCGCCAGAAGGATCTCGATAGGCACGATCTCGTCGCCGAAAGCGCCTTCGCGGCTCGCGGCAATCGCGCGCCGATGGCTTTCGAGCGCGTAGCGGTCGAGCTCGTCCTTCTCGATGCCGTAGTTCTTCGCAATCATTTCGGCACCGGTGAACTGGCTGAACTCCACGCCCGGGTAGCGCTGCTTCATTGCGGGGCTCATGTAGGTGCCCAGGCCCGCCTTGGCGGGCAGCGCATTGGGCGTGAACATCGGCACGCGCGTCATGCTTTCGACGCCGCCCGCAATCACCGCGTCCATGCTGCCGGACATCACGGCCTGCGCCGCGAAATGCAGCGCCTGCTGCGACGAGCCGCATTGCCGGTCGACCGAGGTGCCCGGCACCGATTCGGGCAAGCGTGACGCCAGCACCGCATTGCGCGCAACGTTGGTCGCCTGCTCGCCCACCTGGCTCACGCAACCAAGAATCACGTCTTCCACTGCCGCCGGGTCGATGCCGCTCCTGGCGACCAGCGCGTCGATCACCTGCGCCGCCAGGTCGGCCGGATGCCAGCCCGCGAGCTTGCCGCCGCGCCGCCCGCCGGCGGTGCGCGCCGCGGCCACGATGTATGCCTCTGCCATGGTCATGTCCTTCCTCAAAAGAAAACAGCGTGAATCGGGCGCCCAAAGCAAAAAAGCCGCCCGTCACAACGGCGGCGTTCAATGCTTGGAAAGTCCATGGCATCGAGATTCGATGCCGGGGGCGCTCAGGTCAAGCCGGGGACAACCCGAGAGAAGGCAGTCGCCAAGGCGACCGGTGGCCGGACCGCGCGGCCAGCGGCATGGCGGCCGGCTGAGCGTCCGAGACGGTGATGCACGAAGACTCCAGCGCCGAGACCAGCACGCGGCGGTGGTCGGTGCCTTCGAACCGCTCGCCCGGCGCAAGCACGATGTCGCGCGGATCGTGGTCGAGCGTCACCCAGACCGAGCCGCTGCGGCATTCGATGCCCACCCCGGCGCCGTCGGGAACCGCAAAGATGGAACGGACCGGCAGGCTGACATGAAAGCGCGAAGAAAGGTGTGGGGTGCTCATGGCAAGCTCCATTGCATTCGTGATACGAATGAATATAGTGAGTTGGCCTCTCTCTTACACACGGTAATTTGGAACTCGTTGCATGCCCTCAGAGAATGCGAAGACCCTTGGCGCCGTGGGCGGCGAGCTCCCGCCGCTGGAGCTGCTGCGCAGTTTCGAGGCCGCGGCGCGCCGGCTGAGCTTCACGCTCGCGGCCGGCGAGCTGCACCTCACGCAGTCGGCCGTCAGCCGCCAGATCCAGCAGCTCGAAGCCAGCCTGGGCGTGCTGCTGTTCGAGCGCCGTCATCGCTCACTGGCCCTCACCGAGGCGGGCAGCGTCATGCAGCGGGCCGTGACCGACAGCCTGGAGCGCCTGCGCGACGCCACGGCGCGGCTGCGTGCGACCTCCGCGCCGCGGCAGGTGGCCATCACCAGCACGCCGGGCTTCGCATCGTTCTGGCTCATTCCAAGGCTGGCACGCTTCACCGGCAGCCATCCGCAGGTCGACGTTCGCGTGTCGGCCACGCTCGAGGTGCTCGACCTGGAGAGCAGCCGCATCGACCTGGCGGTGCGCTTCGTGCCGATCGGCCGCGGCGTCGGAACGGCGCTGTTCGAGGAATCGGTGATCCCGCTGTGTTCGCCGCAACTCGCCGCGTCGCTGCGCGAGCCGTCCGATTTTTCGAAGCTCACCTTGCTGACCGTGGATTACCCCGACCACGGCGAGGCTCCCACCGTCGATTGGGAGCCTTGGCTTCGGGTGATGGGGCTCGAGCACCTGCGCATGAAGAGCACGCTGCGCTTTACCCTGTACACCGATGCCGTGGCCGCCGCGGTGGCAGGCCAGGGCGTGGTGATCGGCCGCCTGCCGCTGCTGCGCGACCTGGTGCAGACGGGCCGGCTCGTCGCGCCGCTCGGCGAAGGCGTGGCCTCGCACCGCGGCTACTTCGTCGAAACATCGAGGCGCGCCGCGGGCAACCCCGACGCGCTGGAGTTTGCGCAGTGGCTGCGCGAAGAAGCCGAGGCGGCGCAGCGAGGCTGACCGGGCCGCCGGGGGCCGGGGGATCAGCCCGGCAGCAGCACCTTGTCGACCACGTGGATCACGCCGTTCGACTGGTAGACGTTGGCAATGGTCACCGTCGCCGTGCCGCCGGTGGCGTCGCTCACCCTCACGTTGCTGCCGCTCATGGTGGCGGTCAGCGTGCCGCCGCTCGCGGTCTTCAGCGTGGCCTTGCCGCCGCCCGCCTTGATGGCGCTCATGAGCGCGGCGCCGTCCATCTTGCCGGGCACCACGTGATAGGTCAGCACCTTGGTGAGCGTGGGCTTGTTCTCCGCCTTGAGCAGCGTGTCGACCGTGCCGGCCGGCAGTGCCGAGAAGGCTGCGTTCGTCGGTGCGAACACGGTGAAGGGGCCGGGGCTCTTGAGCGTGCCCACCAGGTCAGCGGCTTTCACCGCGGCCACCAGCGTGGTGTGGTCCTTCGAATTCACCGCGTTGTCCACGATGTCCTTCGTCGGGAACATCGCGGCACCGCCCACCATCGGGTTGGAAGCGGTGGCGCCGCTGCCGCTCATGCCCATGCCGCCCGCGCAAGCGCCGAGCAGGACCGAAACGCCGATTGCGATCACGAGTTTTTTCATTGAGGACTCCTGGTAAGAATGTTCTTGAAGACAGCTGTGGAAACCGCCGGCAGCTCGGAGGCGCGGTGCGCTCGAGACCTATACGAGGCGGGGGCGCATTTGGATTCGCGTGGGCTTTGCGCCACATCGGCGTGCGCGGCACTTGCGCGCGGCACGCGTGCTCGCCAGAATCCGCCTTCCTTTTTCGGCAACAGTTTTTTATTCGCGCCCGGCGACGACCAACCTCCCGGGCGGCAACTCACTCAATGAACCGTTTCCTGAACACCTGACCCGCACACCGACCGCCCCGGCCGGACGTGCATCCATGCATCCGCCGAGGCCCATCGACAAAGGCCCCGCGCAGCCATTCGCCGGGGCCTTTTTGTTTTTTGGAGTGTGCGCACATGAGTGCTCAACGAAAGGCCCGCGACGACGACAAGCGTCTGGGCCGGTTCTATTTTTCGGTGCCGAGCGCGGCACCTCGCAATCCCGTGGTGGCCGCGATGGCGCGCCGCGAATCCAGCCAGGGCGCGGGGCGCCACTTGCGCACGCACCGTGCCGAGCGCCGCGCGCAGAAGGTTGCATTGCAGAAGGCTGCGCGCAGCTTCGCGGGGAGGACCGACGATGCGTGACGACATGGACAAGGTCATCGTCGAGAGGCCACGCCGCGGTGGTAGCTGGCAGGGCGACGGGCGTGCCTGGCGCAACAGCAAGGAGGCGGGTTCGCGCCTGGGCATGAAGCGCGGTTACCACCGCACGAAGGGGCTCAACGAAAACCTTGCGCCGCTGAAGCGCTGGCTCCACAAGCAGGTGCATCGGCCGTGGAACAAGGTTTACGCAGAGCTGTGCAGCGGCATCGACCGCCGCAGCACGGTGCAGGCGCACATCTTCGAGCACATCGACGACTTCGTAGCGCGCAACGCCGAGCTGCGCGACGGCCAGGTGTGGGTGCCCGCCGAACGGTGGCGCAGCCACCTTCGCGCACCGTTGAGCGAAGCCGCGCATGTGGAGCTCTTCGTGCATCCGGTGACTGGCATCCTGTTGCCCAACCGGCGCTTGCATGAGGCGCGCGAGGCCAGGAAGGAGGCATACCGCACGTCAAGTAGCAAACCGCCGGCGCGTGCGCCGCACGTTTTTCACGTGATCGACGAAGTCACTCAATGGCACCGCATCCAGGGCTGCTGGTTCGAAGTCATCATTGCGCCGATGCCCGAGCTGAGGCGAACGATGCTGGACGTGACGTATTACGACGTGCTGCGCCGCTGCCCGGTCACGCGCCGCGGCGGTTGTGAGAAGCCGGCCTTCGGTTCACCCGATCATCGGGAGATGTACGGGCGGGACCACGTGTATGCCGCGTCGATGCGCAGGCTCAGCCAGCAAGAGGTGCGGGAACGCTTCGGCGATTGATCAGCGCGCCTGGGCGGTCGGGGTTTCAAACAGCGTGCTTGCCGGTCTCGTTTCCGGCAGCACGTAGATCACGGCCTTTGCAGTGCCGAACGACGGCTTCACATGCGCGTCGTAAAAGGCTGCCGGCACGTTGATGCAGCCGTAGGAGATGCGGTTGTCCGCCGCAGTTGGCGTGGCCAGGCGTTCGAGCCGGCGCTCGGCCTTGTTGGTTGCGCGCACGCGGTGCATCGACACGGCCGCGTCGTAGTCGACCCAGACGATGTCCTCGCCTGAAAGATTGCGGCCCGGCTCGCTGACGAAGCGGCCCGCGGGCGTGGTGCGCTCGTCGTCGCGGATGTCGGCCATCTGGCGCTCGCCGATGCCGGGCACCGAGTGGTCGCCCTTCGCAAGGCCGAGCAGGATGGGCGAGGACGCCCGCCGCTTGCCGTCCGCATCGAAGATGTGGACCGCGGCGGCTTTCTTGTCGACGATGGCGAAGGGCGTGCCCTGGTTGTCGCCGGTCGTGCGCACCCAGCCGGCCACGGTTTCGGTGTCGCGCGAAACCGCCGGCGACGAATGCGCCGGCGGTGCCGCGATCAGCAGCGAAGCGAGCGCAGCTACGGCGATGCCGGAAGCGAAGCTGCGCCCGCGGCGCTCAGAGCCGACCCGCATCGCGCGATCAGTTGCGGTCGGCACGTGCGACGCGCATCGAACCGCTCTGGTTCGACATGTCCTGGCTGGTGCTGGGCGACGTGGTCGCCTGGTTCGTCGTGGTGCTGCCGGTCGAGCCCGACATCGTGCCTTGGTTGGTGGCCGGCGTGCCGGTGGTGCCCATCGGGGTGTTCTGCTGCGTCTGCTGGCCGGCGCCAGTGGCCGGATTCGGCGAGCTGGTCGTCGGCGGATTGCCCTGTGCAATGGCGAAACCTGCGGCGCTGGTAAGGGCGATGGCGGCCATGGTCATCTTGATCGAACGGGTCATGTGTATCTCCTTGGATGGAATGAGTGAATCGATCGCTCGATGGAGCAACCGATGCTCAAGCTAGCCTTGGTACACGCCCGCGCGGTCGGTGGGCCGCGCGGTCAGCTGTAGGACGATGGGTGTCTCAGGCGCCCGCCTTCACCTTCAGCCGCCACGCATGCAGCAGCGGCTCGGTGTAGCCGCTCGGCTGCTCGATACCCTTGAACACCAAGTCTTGCGCAGCCTTGTAGGCGGCCGAGGTCTCGAAGTTGCCGGCCATCGGCTGGTAGATCGGGTCGCCCGCATTCTGTTCGTCGACCACCTTGGCCATGCGCTGGAAGGCCTCGTCGACCTGCGCCTCGGTCACCACGCCGTGCAACAGCCAGTTGGCGATGTGCTGGCTCGAGATGCGCAGCGTGGCACGGTCTTCCATCAGGCCCACGTTGTGGATGTCGGGCACCTTGGAGCAGCCCACGCCCTGGTCGATCCAGCGCACCACGTAGCCGAGGATGCCCTGCACGTTGTTGTCGATTTCCTGCTGCTTCTCGGCGTCGGTCCACTTGGCTTCGGGCGCGATGGGCACTTGCAGCAGCGCGTTCAGGATGTTGTCGCGTTCGGCGTCGGCATCGATCTTTTCGAGTTCTTGCTGCACGGCGGTGACGCTCACCTGGTGGTAGTGCAGCGCGTGCAGCGTGGCGGCGGTGGGCGAGGGCACCCAGGCGGTGTTGGCGCCGGCCTTGGGGTGCGCAATTTTCTGCTCGAGCATGGCGGCCATGAGGTCGGGCATGGCCCACATGCCCTTGCCGATCTGCGCCTTGCCGCGCAGGCCGCACGAGAGGCCGACCAGCACGTTGTTCTTTTCGTACGCGCCGATCCACGCGCTCGACTTCATGTCGCCCTTGCGGATCATCGGGCCGCCGTGCATGGCGGTGTGCATCTCGTCGCCGGTACGGTCGAGGAAGCCGGTGTTGATGAAGGCCACGCGCGCGGCGGCTTCGGCAATGCAGGCCTTGAGGTTGACGCTGGTGCGGCGCTCCTCGTCCATGATGCCGAGCTTCACGGTGTTGGCGGGCAGGCCGAGCAGCTGCTCGACGCGACCGAACAGTTCGCTGGCAAAGGCCACTTCGGCCGGGCCGTGCATCTTGGGCTTGACGATGTAGATGCTGCCGGTGCGCGAGTTGCCCTTGCGCTTCAGGTCGATCATGGCGATGGTGGTGGTGACCACGGCATCGAGAATGCCTTCGGGGATTTCCTTGCCGTCCGCGTACAGCACGGCCGGGTTGGTCATCAGGTGGCCCACGTTGCGCAGGAACATGAGCGAGCGGCCGTGCAGCTTCAAGGGCGTGCCGTCGGCACCGGTGTATTCGCGGTCGGGGTTGAGGCCGCGCGTGAAGGTCTTGCCGCCCTTGGCCACTTCTTCGGTGAGCGTGCCCTGCACGATGCCGAGCCAGTTTGCATAGGCAAGCACCTTGTCGGCGGCATCGACCACGGCCACCGAGTCTTCGAGGTCGAGAATGGTCGAGAGCGCGGCCTCGAGCACCAGGTCGCTCACGCCGGCCGGATCGGTCTTGCCGATGGGCGTGCTGCGGTCGATGCGAATGTCCAGGTGAATGCCGTTGTGCTTGAGCAGCACCGAAGACGGCGAGGCCGCATCGCCCTGGTAGCCCACGAAGGCGGCGGGGTCGCGCAGCGTCGTGCTGCTGCTTTGCAGCGCAATGTGCAGCTGGCCGTCTTTCACGCTGTAGCCGGTCGCCATCTTGTGCGAACCGTTTTCGAGCGGCGCGGCCTGGTCGAGCACGTTGCGTGCAAATTCGATGACCTTGGCGCCGCGCACGGGGTTGTAGCCCTTGCCCTTTTCGGCGCCACCGGTTTCGGGAATGGCATCGGTGCCGTAGAGCGCGTCGTACAGCGAGCCCCAGCGCGCGTTGGCGGCGTTGAGCGCGTAGCGCGCGTTCAGGATGGGCACCACCAGCTGCGGGCCGGCCTGCAGCGCGAGTTCGGAGTCGACATTGGCCGTGGTGGCCTTCGCGCCCTTGGGCTGCGGCAGCAGGTAGCCGATTTTTTCGAGGAATGCGCGGTACGCCGGCATGTCGGCAATCGGACCGGGGTTCTTCTTGTGCCAGGCGTCGAGTTCGGTCTGCAGGCGGTCGCGCTCGGCCAGAAGCGCAATGTTCTTCGGCGCGAGGTCGCTCACGATGGCGTCGAAGCCCTTCCAGAAAACATCGCTGGCCACACCGCTGGCGGGCAAGACCTTCTCTTCGATGAAGCGGTGCAACTCGGTCGCGACCTGGAGTCCGTGGGCGGTGGTGCGGGCAGTCATGTTTTTCTCCTGGAGAACGATTCAATGTGGGTGGAACAGGGGGCGATGTCTGTCAGAACAGCGCTGCGCCGTGGTTCCATGCAAGGACTTTATTCGATACTTTGCTGGCCTGTAAGAGCCGAAAGCGTGATTTATCAGTGACAAAAATAGGGGTAATGGCAAGCCCTCGACGCTCGCTCCGTCGCGTTTTCAGCTCATTCCGCTGAGCTGACGGGCCGCGTCGCGCACCGGCTCTATATGGCGCGCGTCGTAGCGGTGCGCGGGCATGGTCAGCGTTACCGCTGCGGCCAGGCGGCCATCGGCGTGGAACACGGGCGCCGAAATGCCCGCCAGCTCGGCCGTGCGGTCGCCCACCAGCGCGCAGTAGCCCTGCGCGCGAATGGCGTCGTACAGCTTCCGTTCCTTGGGGCTGCGCGGCTGTTCGGCTTCGGGGCCGAAGGCGATCAGCACGCGCGCCCCGGCACCCCGGTCGTTGGGCAGCAAGTCGCCCGCGCGCACGTGGTCGCGCACCACATGCGACGAATCGACGCGGAATTGGCACAGCCGCACCCAGCTGTCGCCCTGGTCTTGGCGCACGTGGTACGCCGCGCTTTCTCCAGTGGCCGCGGCCAGCGCGCGCAGCACCGGCAGCACGATGCGGTCGAGCGAGAGCGACGCCGAATAGAGGCCGTGCAGGCGCGCGATCTCGGCGCCGAGCGCATAGCGCCCGTCGTCTTGCCGGCGAATCAGCCGAGCATGTTCGAGCGAAGCCAACAGGCGCAGCACCGTGCTCTTGTAAAGCTGCGTGCGCTCTGCAAATTGCGCGAGCGACAGCGCCTCGTCGCCGGGCTGGAAAGCCGAGAGCAGGCTCAGCGCGCGGTCGACCGCCGCGGCGCCGCCGGGGGCGGCATTGAGGTCTGAAACCGATTCGGTCTGGGCTTTGCGGGGCATGGCGTTGGCTTGACAGTAAAAGTCGTTTGGCGGTTTAATTCTGTTTAATGGAATTTAGTTCTGCTAGATAGAACTGTCAAGCGAGTGCCGCCAAGTGGCCAGCCAATCGCTCCAAGGAGACAAGAGTCGATGACACCCCCCGATGTTGTGATCAGCGAGGTCGGCCCGCGCGACGGCCTGCAATCGGTCAAGGCCACCATGCCCACGGCCGACAAGCTGCGCTGGATCGACGCGCTCTACGCCGCCGGCGTGCGCGAGATCGAGGTGGCCTCCTTTGTGCCCGCCAGGCTGCTGCCGCAGATGGCCGATGCGGCGGAAGTGGTGCGCCATGCCGCCACGCTGCCCGGCCTGGTGGTGATGGCGCTGGTGCCCAACCGCAAGGGTGCGCAGGCCGCGCTGGAAGCGGGGGCGCACAAGCTCACCATGCCCGTGTCCGCCAGCGTGGCGCACTCGCTGGCCAACGTGCGCAAGACGCCAGCCGAAATGGTCGATGAAGTGCGCGCCATTTCCGAGTTGCGCCGCGAAACGGCACCGGGGGTGCTGCTCGAAGTCGGCATTTCCACCGCCTTCGGCTGCACGCTGCAGGGGCTGGTGCCCGAAGACGACGTGATCCGCCTGGCCGCGCAATGCATTGAGGCGGGCGCGGAAGAAGCCGGCCTCTCGGACACCGTGGGCTATGCCAACCCGGCGCAGGTGCGCCGGCTCTTCAAGCGGCTGCGCGCCGAACTCGGCCAACACGCCGGCGCGGCCCACATGCACAACACGCGCGGCCTCGGCATCGCAAACTGCCTCGCGGCGTGGGACGAGGGCGTGCGCACGTTCGACGCCTCGCTTGGCGGACTTGGCGGCTGCCCTTATGCGCCGGGCGCCTCCGGCAACGCAGTCACCGAAGACCTCGTCTTCATGTTCGAGGCCATGGGCGTGCGCACCGGCATCGATATCGAAAAACTCATTGCGGCGCGCGCGCCGCTCATGGCCGGCCTGCCGGGCGAGCCGGTCTACGGCATGACGCCCGAAGCCGGCCTGCCCAAGGGCTTTGTCCAAGGCCCTGTCCTGGAAACCAACCCACATGCCTGAATCCAATCCGCTTCCCTATGCCGGCGTCCGCGTCGTCGAGTTCACTCACATGGTGATGGGCCCGACCTGCGGCCTGCTGCTGGCCGACCTCGGCGCGGAGGTCATCAAGGTCGAGCCCATCGAGGGCGACAGCACCCGCCGACTGCTCGGCTCGGGCTCGGGCTTCTTTCCCACGTTCAACCGCAACAAGAAGAGCATCGCGCTCGATCTCAAGACGCCCGAAGGCGTGGAGGCCGCGCTGCGCCTCGTTGCCACGGCCGACATCGTGAGCGAGAACTTCAAGCCCGGCACCATGAAGAAGCTGGGGCTGGACTACGACAGCCTGAAGCAGCTCAACCCGCGCCTCATTTATGTGAGCCACAAAGGCTTCCTGCCCGGTCCGTACGACCACCGCACCGCGCTCGACGAGGTGGTGCAGATGATGGGCGGCCTGGCCTACATGACGGGCCGCGCCGGCGACCCGCTGCGCGCGGGCACCAGCGTGAACGACATCATGGGCGGCATGTTCGGCGCCATTGGCGCCATGGCCGCGCTGCGCCAGCGCGATCTCACCGGCAGGGGCTGCGAGGTGCAGTCCGCACTGTTCGAGAACAACGTGTTCCTGGTCGCGCAGCACATGATGCAGTTCGCCGCCACCGGCAAGGCGGCCGACCCGATGCCCAGCCGCATCTCGGCCTGGGCGGTGTACGACGTGTTCACGGTGAAGGACGGCGAGCAGATATTCCTCGCGGCCGTGAGCGACAAGCAGTGGGCAATCTTCTGCAAGGCCTTCGGGCTGGAAGAAATGCTGGCCGACCCGCGCCTGAAGACCAACAACGACCGCGTGCTGGCGCGCGAGTGGATGATGCCGATCCTGCGCTCGCACCTGGCCGGCTACAGCGCCGCCGAACTCAGCGCGGTGTTCGAGCAGAACGAGCTGCCCTTTGCGCCCATCACCAAGCCGCAGGAGCTGTTCGACGACCCGCACCTGAACGCCACCGGCGGCCTCGCGCCGGTGCGCATGAACGACGGCCACATGGCCAAGGTGCCGCTCATGCCCTTTACGCTCGATGGCGAGCGGCCGGGCATCCGCCTGCAGCCGCCGCACATCGGCGAGCACACCGCCGAGCTGCTGAAGGAGGTGGGCTACAGCGACGAAGAGATCGCCGCCTTCGAGGCCCGCCGTGCCGGCGCTGCCGGTTGAACCCAAGGCAAGGCTCGGGACAGAAAACCCGGGCGATATAGTTCGGGCGCCATGGACCGCCTGAAGCAACTCGAATCCTTCGTCTCGGTGGCGACCCGCGGCGGCCTCACGGCCGCTGCAAAGGCCGAGGGCGTGGCGCCCGCGATCATGGGGCGGCGCCTCGACGCGCTGGAGGCCAGGCTGGGCGTGAAGCTTTTGGTGCGCACCACGCGGCGCATCACGCTCACGCACGAAGGCAGCGCCTTTCTCGAGGACTGCCAGCGCCTGCTCACGGAATTCGCCAATGCCGAGGCCAGCGTGAGCGCCGGCGGCATCAAGGCCAGCGGGCACTTGCGCGTCACGGCGCCGGCCGGCTTCGGCCGCCGCCATGTGGCACCGCTGGTGCCGCGCTTCCATGCCATGCACCCGGAAGTCACGATCTCGCTCAACCTGAGCGACCGCGTGGTCGACGTGCGCGGCGAGAGCTTCGATTGCGCGGTGCGCGTGGGCGACATGCCCGATTCGTCGCTGGTGAGCGTGCGGCTGGCCGACAACCGGCGCCGCTGCGTCGCCACGCCCGAATTCGTGCGCCGCCACGGCATGCCCAGGCACCCGAGCGAGCTGTCGCGCTTTGCCTGCCTCACGCTGTCGAGCGATGCCTCGCAAACGCGCGGCTGGGCATTCCGCCTGCCGGCCGAAGAGGGTGAGGGCGGCGAAGAACTGATCTACCTGCGGCCCGAGGGCCCGCTCGATTGTTCCGACGGGCAGGTGCTGCACGACTGGTGCCTGGCCGGCCACGGCATTGCCTGGCGCAGCACCTGGGAGGTAGAGGCCGAAATCGACGCGGGTTTGCTGGTGCCGCTGCTCGACGAATTCGCCGCGCCGCCCAACGGCATCTACGCCGTGTTCACGGGCACCAAGCACCTGCCGCTGCGGGTGCGGCTGTGGCTTGATTTCCTCAAGGAGCAATACGGACGCCCCGAATTCTGGGGCGGGAGAGGGTAAAGCCGCCCGAGCGGCGGCACAATGCGCAAGCATTTGCAACCCCATTGAAGAAGAAAGCCATTCGATGACCCTCGAAGCCATCCTTGCCTACCTGCACTTGCTGGCCATCCTCACGATGGTGGTGTTCATCTCGAGCGAAGCGGCGCTGTGCCGCGTGCAGTGGCTCAACGCCGCCGTGGTCGAGCGGCTCGCCAAGGTCGACCTGGTCTACGGCATTGCCGCCATTGCCGTGCTCGCGACCGGCATCGCCCGCACGGTGTGGGGCGTGAAGGGCACCGCCTGGTACTGGACCAACCCGCTCTTGCACGTGAAGCTTGGCCTGTTCATCATCATCGGCGTGCTCTCGATCTTCCCGACGCTGACCTACTTTCGCTGGCGCAAGGCGCTGCGCGCCAACGGCACGCTGCCGACCGAAGACGATGTGCGGAAAACGCGCAAGCTGGTGATGGTGCAGGCCCACCTGATTGCGGTGATCCCGCTGGTCGCCGTGTTCCTCGCGCGCGGCTTCGGCAAGTAGGGCCGGCATGGAACGCGCCGGCATCCAGCTCCTGTTTGCCGGCACCATCTTCAGCAGCGCGTTCCTGCTGTTTCTCGTCCAGCCGCTCATCGCCAAGCAGATCCTGCCGTGGTTCGGCGGCTCGGCCGCCGTGTGGTCGATCTGCATGGTGTTCTTCCAGGCGGTGCTGCTCGCGGGCTATGCCTATTCCGATTGGGTGACGCGGAACCTGCGCGTGCGAGTGCAGGCCGCATTGCATGTCGGCCTTCTGCTCGTGAGCCTGGCCTTCCTGCCGCTGGTGGTTGCGGCGCGCTGGAAGCCCACGGGTGCCGAAGACCCCACGTGGCTGATCCTGGGCCTGCTGCTCGCGACCATCGGGCTTCCCTACTTTCTGCTTTCGACCACCGGGCCGCTAGTGCAGTCGTGGGTGGCGCGCACGCCCTGGAGCGCGCGGGTGTACCGGTACTTCTCGCTGTCGAACCTGGCCTCGCTGCTTTCGCTCCTGAGCTATCCGGTGCTGATCGAGCCGCGCAGCTCGCTGCTCCAGCAGGCGCAGGGATGGTCGTGGGGCTACGGGGCGTTCGTGGTGCTTTGCGCAGGGACGACCTTGCTCGTGGCGTACCGCTGGTCGGAAGCCGTGCCGGCATCGACGTCAACGGCGACGTCAACGGCGACGGCGACGGCGGGCGAGGAGACGCCTCCGCACTGGTCCGACGCGCTGCTCTGGCTCGCCTTGCCGGCCCTCGCGTCGTGGCTGCTGCTGGCCGTGACCAACCACATCACCCAGAACGTCGCGGCGGTGCCGTTTCTCTGGATCTTGCCGCTGTCTCTGTACCTGTTCACCTTTGTGCTGTGCTTCGAAAGCGACCGCTGGTACCGGCGCGGCGTCTTCCTGCCGCTGGCGGCGGGCGTGCTGGTGCTGTGCGCCTTCGGCCTGCAGCACCACATCGGCTCGGACGTGCGCACGGGGCTGCCGATCTATGTGGGCGGCCTGTTCGTGCTGTGCATGTTCCTGCACGGAGAAACCGCAAGGCTGCGGCCGGCGCCGCGCTATCTCACACGCTTCTACCTGATGCTCTCGCTGGGCGGCGCCATCGGTGGCGCCATGGTCGGGCTGGTTGCGCCGCATGTGCTGCCCGCGTACTACGAACTGGGCATCGGGCTCACGCTCACTGCGCTGGTGGCGGTGGCCGTGCTGCGCCATCGCCTGTGGCTGCGGGTTTCCGGGGTGGCCCTGGCGGCCTGCTGCGTCTTTTTCCTGGTGGCGCAAATCCGCAGCGACAGGTCCGGCGCGCGCCACCTGATGCGCAACTTCTACGGCGCGCTGATCACCTTCGACGTGCGCCGTGCCAACCCTCCAAGCTACGTGCGGCTGCTGTCGCATGGTTCCATCAAGCATGGCGAACAGTTTCTCGACCCGCTCCGGCGGCGCGAGCCCACCACTTACTACGGCGCTACCTCGGGCATTGGCCGGGCCATGGCCGCCGCGCCAGACGGGCCGCGCCGCGTCGGGCTGATCGGCCTGGGTGCGGGCACGCTTGCGACCTATGGCCGAAGCGGCGACCTCTACCGCATCTACGAGATCAATCCGCAGGTGTTCGAGCTGGCCGACAGCGAGTTCACCTTTCTGCGCGACAGCTCCGCGCAGACCGAGCGCGTGCTCGGCGATGCGCGGCTGGCGCTGGAGCGCGAGGCGCCGCAGGGCTTCGACCTGCTGGCAGTCGATGCATTTTCTGGCGATGCGGTGCCGGTCCATCTGCTCACGGCCGAGGCGCTGGACGTCTACCTGCGCCACATGAAGCCCGACGGCATCGTGGCCTTTCACGTGTCCAACCGCTACCTGGAGCTCGCACCCGTGGTCGCGCGAATCGCGGCGTTGAAAGGGGTGCATGCGGTGCTGGTGAGCGACGACGCCAAGGAATCGAAGTGGCTCAACTCGACCGACTGGGTGCTGGTTGCGCGCGACCCCGCCGTACTGGCGCGCGAGCCGGTGCGCGGCGCGGCTTCGCCCATCGCGCTTCCGGCTGACACCCGCCCCTGGACCGACGACTTCAACAACCTGCTGGGCGTGCTCAAGTAGCGCTCATGTCGTGTTCATGAAAAAGCCCCGCCGGCGCGGGGCCGTGCGGGGCTTGTTTCGGTGAAGGGCGGCTGTATCAGGCCTTGGCGCTGAGGCATTCCTTCATGAAAGCCTTGCGGGCGTCGCCCTTGAGGGTCTTGGCTTTTTCGTCGGCGTTGCAGGTCTTCATTTTTTCCTGCTGGGTCTGCTTGGCGGTCATGGCGGGCTTGGCGCTCAGGCAGTTCTTCATGAACGCCTTGCGCTCGTCGCCCTTCTTGTCGCCCGCTTCCTGGTTGCAGGTCGTCATCTTGCTTTGCTGGGCGGTGGGGGCCTTGGCCGCAGGCGTAGCCGGTGTAGCGGGGGTGGCGGGCGTCGCGGCCGGAGCAACGACGGCAGGCGCGGGCGCCTTGTCTTGCGCCTGTGCGGCGCCAAAGGAAAGGCAGGCGCCCAGGGCGACCAGGGAAAGGAGCTTCTTCATGGTGATATGTCCTTGCAAGGTTGTGTTGTGACAGGTGCCCCGCCCCCGGGGCCGCTCATCCTAACGGGCGGGGGCATGCATTCGATGACCGCCGGCGCCGCCGAGCGGGTTTGCCCCCGGTAAAATCCGCAGATGCTATTGGTCAAACAGGAGCTGCTCGCGGCGCTCGCGAACACGCTCGAATCCCTCTCACCCGGCGCCGGCTCCAAAGCCGCGTTCGAGTCGCCCAAGGTGGCCGCCCATGGCGATTTCGCCAGCACGGCCGCCATGCAACTCGCCAAACCGCTCGGCCGCAAGCCGCGCGAACTGGCCGAGGAGCTCAGCGCCGCGCTGCTCGCCACCCCCGTTTTCGGCCAGTGGGTCGAAGCCATCGAGATTGCCGGTCCCGGTTTTCTCAACATCCGCCTCAAGACCTCGGCCAAGCAGCAGATCGTGCGCGAAGTGCTGAATGCGGCCGACGCCTTCGGGCGGCAGCCCGCCACCGGCGAGAAGGTGCTGGTCGAGTTCGTCTCGGCCAACCCGACCGGGCCGCTGCACGTCGGCCACGGCCGCCAGGCCGCGCTCGGCGATGCCATCTGCAACCTGCGCGCCTCGCAGGGCGACACGGTCTGGCGCGAGTTCTATTACAACGACGCCGGCGTGCAGATCCAGACGCTCGCCAACAGCACGCAGCTGCGCGCCCGCGGCTTCAAGCCCGGCGACCCCGAATGGCCGAGCGGCGAAAAGGCGCCCGCCTACAACGGCGACTACATCGCCGACATTGCCGAAGACTTCAAGGCGAAGAAGACCGTCAAGTCGGACGACCGCGAATACACCGCCAGCGGCAACATCGAAGACCTCGACTCCATCCGCGAATTCGCCGTGGCCTATCTGCGCCGCGAGCAAGACCTCGATTTGCAGGCCTTCCGCGTGCGCTTCGACAATTACTACCTCGAATCGAGCCTCTACACCAGCGGCCGCGTCGAGGCGGCGGTGCAAAAGCTCGTGGCTGCCGGCAAGACCTACGAGCAGGACGGCGCGCTGTGGCTCAAGTCGACCGACTACGGGGACGACAAGGACCGCGTGATGAAGAAGCAGGACGGTACGTACACGTACTTCGTGCCCGACGTCGCCTACCACATTGCCAAATGGGAGCGCGGCTTCCACAAGGTGGTCAACATCCAGGGCACCGACCACCACGGCACCATCGCGCGCGTGCGCGCCGGCCTGCAGGCGGCGGGCGTCGGCATTCCCGAGGGCTACCCCGACTACGTGCTGCACACCATGGTGCGCGTGATGAAGGGCGGCGAAGAGGTCAAGATCAGCAAGCGCGCAGGCAGCTACGTCACGCTGCGCGACCTCATCGAATGGACCAGCACCGATGCCGTGCGCTTCTTCCTCCTGAGCCGCAAGCCCGACACCGAATACACCTTCGACGTCGACCTGGCCGTGACCAAGAACAACGACAACCCGGTGTACTACGTGCAATACGCCCATGCGCGCATCTGCTCGGTGCTGGCCGGCTGGGGCGGCGACGCCGCCACGCTCAAGAACGTCGACCTGTCGCCGCTCGAAAGCCCGGCCGCGCAGGCGCTGATGCTGCTGCTCGCCAAGTACCCGGCCATGCTGACGGCGGCGGCGAAGGATTTCGCCCCGCACGACGTGACTTTCTATTTGCGCGAACTGGCCGCCAGCTACCACAGCTACTACGACGCCGAGCGCATTCTGGTCGACGAGGAGCCGGTAAAGCTGGCGCGGCTCGCGCTCGTCGCCGCCACCGCGCAGGTGCTGCACAATGGCCTCGCGATTCTCGGCGTCAGTGCGCCGAGCAAGATGTGAAACCACCATGAAGAAGACAACCAGACAACGCGGCAACATCGTCATCGGCCTCATCATCGGCCTGGTGCTGGGGTTGGGTGTCGCGCTGGGCATTGCGGTCTACGTGACCAAGGTGCCGATTCCGTTCGTAACCAAGACCCAGCGCGGCGGCGCCGAGCAGGACGAAGCCGAGGCTCGCAAGAACCGCGACTGGGACCCGAATGCGCCGCTGGCCGGCAAACCCGGCACGCCCGCCAAGCCGCCCGCGGCCGCAGGCGGCCCGGTGGCTCCCGCTGGTGGCGACAACACGGCCGTGGCGCCGGGAGCGGCACCGCCCGCTCCGCCCGTGCCGGTGGTCGTGGCGCCCAAGCCCACGCGTCCGGCGCCGGTGCCGGCGGAAGCCAATCCGCTGCCGCCGTCGAATGATCCGCTGGGCGATCTGGCCCGTGCGCGGGCCGGCGGCAACAGCGGCAGCACCACCACGGCGGCCGCGCCAAGCAGCAGCAACAACAGCGCGGCGCCGTCGTCGGGCCCCGATCCATTCATGTACTTTGTGCAGGCCGGCGCGTTCCGCACCACCGACGACGCCGAGGCCCAGCGCGCCAAGCTGTCGCTGATGGGCGTGGAGGCCCGGGTTACCGAGCGCGAGCAGGCGGGCCGCACGGTCTACCGCGTACGCGCCGGTCCGTTCAACAAGAAGGACGACGCCGATCGCCTGAAAGAGCGGCTCGACAGCGGTGGCCTCGAATCGGCGCTCGTGCGCGTGCAGCGCTGAGGTGTATTCCCGTGGCGGCTGCGGCCTTGCGGCAGCCGTCATGAATAATCCCTAAGCTTTGCGGCACAGGCCGCCGCCAAGATCGTATTGGGCATGCCGCATGCGGGAACTCCGCGCGGCGCCCCGGCTCTGTCTGCCGTACCCAACAGGAGAACTTTTTCAATGAAACGTCGTGACTTTTCGCTGGCCGCCACTTCGCTCGGTCTGATTTCGCTGGCTGGCAACACGGCGCACGCCCAGGCGCGCGCACCCAAGGCCGGCACCGAGTACCTGGTGCTCGACAAGCGCGTGCCCGTCGACGCGCCGGCCGGCAAGGTCGAAGTGATCGAGTTCTTCTCGTACAACTGCCCACATTGCAACGATTTCGAGCCGCAGCTCGACGCCTGGCTCAAGACGGCTCCCAAGGAAGTGGCTTTCCGCCGCGTGCCGGTGCCCTTCGTGGGCAACGACGTCGAAGCCAAGCAGCGCCTGTACTACGCACTCGAAGCCATGGGCAAGGTCGAGGAATTCCAGCCGAAGATCTTCAACGCGATTCACAGACAGCGCCAGAACGTCAACGGCGATACCAACATCGTTGCGTGGGCCGCGGCCAACGGCCTCGACGGCGCCAAGTTCAAGGAAGTCTTTACCTCCTTCAGCGTGGCCAGCAAGGCCAAGCGCGCCACGCAGCTGACCGAAGCCTACAAGGTGGCCGGCGTTCCGGCGCTGGCCGTGGGCGGCCGCTGGTACGTGGACGGCGAGCTCGCCGGTAACATGACCAAGGCGCTCCAGGTCACCAACTACCTGATCGGCGAAGCCAAGAAGGGCTGATCGCCTTCAGGGGCAAGACAGCGGCCCGGCCACGCCGGGCCCGCAGTGTTCCCGGATCGGATGTCAAGCCCGCTTTGGCGGGCTTTTTCATCTCTGCGCGCTGGGCTGGCGCGATCCGCCGCATACAATGCAGAGCAAGTTTCGTGCCTCTATGACATCGCACTCCTACTCCAACACCCCTCCTCTTCTGGGTCGCATCGGCCGCCTGGCCCGCCTTGGCATTGGCGCGCTGTTCCTGGCCGGCGCCGCTTCGGGCGCGCTGGCCGAGACGGCCGACCGCACCAAGCCGATGAACATCGAGTCGGACGCCATGCGTTACGACGACCTCAAGCAGACCAGCGTGTTCACCGGGAACGTGCTGGTCACCAAGGGCACCATCATCATCCGCGGCGCGCGGATCGACGTTCGCCAGGACGCCGAGGGCTACCAATATGGCGTAGTCACGGCGGCGCCCGGCAAGCGGGCCTATTACAAGCAGAAGCGCAACGCCCCCGACGAGTGGATCGAGGGCGAGTCGGAAGTCATCGAGTACGACAGCCGCGCCGACAACGTCAAGTTCATCCGCAATGCCGTCATGCGCCGCCTGATCGGCGCTACGCCCAACGACGAAAGCAGCGGCGCGCTCATCGTCTACGACCAGAGCAACGACACCTACACGGTCAACGGCTCCACCGTGCCGCCGAATGCGGGCGTCAATGCACCGTCGGGCGGACGCGTCAGGACCATCCTCACGCCCAAATCGGCCACTGCGCCCGGTGCTGCCGCGCCTGCCGCGGGTGCACAGCCCGCGCCCGCGGCAACCCAGCCGGCGCCCGGAACGGGCCTGCGCTCGACCACCACCCTGGGTGGCGAAGGGGAAGGGCGCAAGTGATCGAAAACGCCGGAAACCAGAACGCCGATGGCACGCCGGGCAGCCGCCTGGTGGTGCGCGGCCTGCAAAAAAGCTACGGCAGCCGCAAGGTCGTCAAGGACGTCTCGCTCGACGTGCAAAAGGGCGAGGTCGTGGGATTGCTCGGCCCCAACGGCGCGGGCAAGACCACCTCGTTCTACATGATCGTGGGCCTGGTGCGGGCCGACGCCGGCGAGATCACCATCGACGGCGAGCCCATCGCGCACATGCCGATTCACCGCCGCGCCCGCATGGGCCTGAGCTACCTGCCGCAGGAAGCGTCGATCTTCCGCAAGCTCAGCGTCGAGGAAAACGTGCGCGCCGTGCTCGAGCTCCAGCGCGAGCCCGACGGCAACGGCAAGCCCGCGCCACTCACCAAGCAGCGCATCGAAGAACGCCTTTCCGCGCTGCTGGCCGACCTGCGGGTGGACCACCTCCGCGATTCCCCCGCACTCGCGCTTTCGGGCGGCGAACGGCGCCGGGTCGAGATTGCCCGCGCGCTGGCCACGCAGCCGCGCTTCATCCTGCTGGACGAGCCCTTTGCCGGCATCGACCCCATCGCGGTGATCGAAATCCAGCGGATCATCAGCTTTCTCAAGGAGCGCGGCATCGGCGTGCTCATTACCGACCACAACGTGCGTGAAACGCTGGGCATCTGCGATCACGCGTTCATCATCAGCGACGGGCATGTGCTGGCACAAGGCACACCCTCGGAGATCGTCGACAACGCCGAAGTACGCAGGGTGTACCTCGGCGAGCACTTCCGGATGTAAGGGAGGAGTCGGTCTCCATGAAGCAAGGGCTGTCCCTTCGCGTCTCGCAGCACCTGGCGCTCACGCCCCAGCTGCAGCAGTCGATCCGGCTGCTGCAGCTCTCCACGCTCGAACTGAGCCAGGAAGTGGAGCAGATGCTCGACGAAAACCCGTTCCTCGAACGCACCGCGGAAGAGGCGGCGCGCGAGGAATTCGGGCTCGACGCCGTCGACACCCCCGCTCCGCGCGATGAAGCGGCGGAGGCCGGCGAGGGCGACTTCGCTTCGCTGCCGGCCAGCAGCGCGACCGCCTCCACCGCCGAAACCAGCACCTCCGCCACCGACGCCGACACCCCCGCTGCCGACATTGCCGAGCGCGAGCCCGACTGGGAAGGCGACGGCACCGTCGACATGGCGCCCGACGACAGCGAGTGGGGCGGCGATGCGCCCGCGCGGCAGAACAACCTCGGCGACGACGAGCGTGCCGACGCCACCGAGCTCGCGCGCAGCCAGGAGTCGCTGCAATCCTTTCTGCACCGTCAGGCGCTCAGTCTCCGGCTCAACGAAAACGACAGCGCCGCGCTGCGCTTTCTGATCGAATCGCTCAACGACGACGGCTACCTCGAAGATTCGCTGCCCGCCCTGGCCTCGGGCCTTGCGGGCGACGACAACGACCAGTTCGACGAACTGGTCCACCACTTTCAGGTGGCGCTCGGCCTGCTGCAAAGCCTGGAGCCCGCCGGTGTTGGTGCGCGCGACCTGGGCGAATGCCTGAGCATTCAACTGCGTGCGCTGGCCGGCAAGGACGAGACCGAGGAACAGGCGCTGGTCCGCAAGACCGCCATAGCCATCTGCAAGCAGCCGATGGAGCTGCTCGCGCGGCGCGACTTCAAGCGCCTGGCCACGCTCACCCGCACCAACGAAGACCTGGTGCGCTCGGCGCTGCAGATCATTTCGCGCCTGGAGCCCAAGCCGGGCCGCCGTTTTGTCGACGTCGAGCGCAACATCGTGATTCCCGACGTCATCGTCACCAAGATCGGCCGCGGCACCAACGTCAAGTTCCGCGTCATGCTCAACCCCGAGGTGATGCCGCGCCTGCGCGTGCACGACATCTACGCCGGCGCGCTCAAGTCGCACAAGGGCGAGGGCAGCCAGGCGCTGTCGCAGCGGCTGCAGGAAGCGCGCTGGTTCATCAAGAACATCCAGCAGCGCTTCGACACCATCCTGCGCGTGAGCAATGCCATCGTCGAGCGGCAAAAGAGCTACTTCGTGCACGGCGAACTCGCCATGCGGCCGCTGGTGCTGCGCGAGATTGCCGACGAGCTCGGCCTGCATGAATCGACCATCTCGCGTGTGACCACGGCCAAGTACATGGCCACGCCGTTCGGCACGGTCGAACTCAAGTATTTCTTCGGTTCGGCGCTCGGCACCGAAACCGGCGGCAACGCGTCGAGCACCGCCGTGCGCGCGCTGATCAAGCAGTTCGTGAGCTCCGAGAGCATCAAGAAGCCGCTGTCGGACAGCCAGATTTCCGAAATGCTGAAAGAGCAGGGCATCGAGTGCGCACGCCGCACCGTGGCCAAGTACCGCGAAGCGCTGCGCATCGCGCCGGCCAACCTGCGCAAGGCCTTGTAGGCCGAAGCTTGCCGGCCGGAGGGCCGCTCAGCCGCCCCGCACGCCGGACAGCAGCTTGACGCCCAGCAGCACCATCACGCCGCCCGCCGCGCGGTCGATCCAGGCCTTGTAGCGCAGGTAGGCCGAGCGCGGCGCCGCCGACGAGAGCGCCAGCGCGACGATCGAATACCAGCCCGTCTCGATGCAGAAGATCACGGCCGGCACCGCGAGTGCCAGCGCCAGCGGCACTTCGCGCGGCAGAAATGCCGCGAAGATGCTGGCGTAGACCACAGCGGTTTTCGGGTTACTGATCTGCGTACCCATTCCGAGCAGAAACGCGCGCCATCCGTTGCCCCGGCTGCCGGGCGAACGCTCTTCCTGCGAAACGGCGAGCGGCTCGCGTGCGCCGCGCCAGATGCGGATGCCCAGGTACACGAGGTAGGCCCCACCGAGCAGCTTCACCCCCAGGTAGAGCGCGGGAACCGCGAGGAAAGCCGCCTGCAGGCCCACGAGCGCGGCGATGGCGAACACGATGCCTCCGGCGCCCATGCCCAGCGCTGCGGCCAGGCCGTCGCCGCGCGACGCCGACACGGCGGTGCGCGCGACCATGACGAAGCTCGGGCCGGGGCTCATGGCCCCGACGATCATCGCGCCCGCAATGCCCAGGAGGGGAACCGTGATGTCGTTCATGATTTCGGTGCCTGTACGTTGATTCGGGCCACTATATAGAGAAGCGCCGCGAGGGCGGCGACAATGGCATTCCCCCTGCAGCCGATGACGATGGCGAACCCCTTGTGAACGATCTTTCCCTTTTTCTGCCTTGCGCCGCCGGCGTCGAGGAACTCCTGGCGCAGGAAGTCCATGCGCTCACCGGCCGCGTGGGGCAAGACCTGCTCACGCTGCGCGGCGGGGTGCGGGTGCGCGCCGAGTGGCGCGACATGTTCAAGCTCAACCTGCACAGCCGGCTCGCCCAGCGCGTGCTGGTCGAAGTGGCCCATGCGCCCTACCGCAGCGAGAACGACCTTTACGCCATTGCGAGCGGCGTGGCCTGGGAGATCTGGTTCACGCCCAAGCAGACCTTCAAGATCGAGACCACGGCCCAGCACAGCCCGCTGCAGAGCCTGAACTTTGCAACGCTGCGCATCAAGGACGCCATTGCCGACCGCTTTCGCGCCAAGGCCAACGGCGTGCGCCCGAGCATCGAAACGCAGTGGCCCGACTGCCGCGTGTTCGCCCACCTGACCACCGACCATTGCACGCTCTACATCGACACCTCGGGCGAGCCGCTCTTCAAGCGCGGCTGGCGGCAGGACAAGGGCGATGCCCCGCTGAAGGAAACCCTGGCCGCCGCCATGCTGGCCGCCAGCGGCTGGTGGAACCCCGAGACCGGCGCGGTGGCCGGCGAGCCGCTGTACGACCCGTGCTGCGGCAGCGGCACTATTGCCATCGAGGCAGCGCAGATTGCGCGCGGCATTCCCGCCGGCTGGTTGCGGCGCTTCGGCTTCGAGAAGCTGCTGCCGTTCCAGCCGCACGTGTGGGACGCGATCAGGAAAGAAGCCGAATCGGCGGCTACCCCCAAGGAAGTCGCCATCTTCGGCTCCGACGTTTCGCACCGCATGGTCGACTTTGCCGAGCGCAACGCAGAGCGCGCCGGAGTTGCCGATGCCATCGAGTTCCGCGGCGGCGACGCACTGCAGCGCATGCCGCCGGCCGAGGGCGGCGTGATCATGCTCAACCCGCCCTACGGCGAGCGGATCGAGGTGGGCGGCGTGGCGCGCTTCGGCGCGCGTGAGGCCGCGCAGACCTCCGGCCAGCGCGAGGGAGACGAGGGCGGCCCAGGTGCCGATGGCGGCGAGTTCTTTCCGCAGCTCGCCACGCACTGGAAGAAGAACTACGCCGGCTGGACCGCCTGGGTGCTCACGCCCGACCTGAAGCTGCCCAAGCAGATGCGGCTCAAGGAATCTCGCCGCGTGCCCATGTGGAACGGGCCCATCGAGTGCCGGCTGTTCCGCTTCGACATGGTGGCCGGCTCGGCCCGGAAGTAGCTGCGGACGGGCGGCGGGCTACTT
Organism: Variovorax sp. CCNWLW235; assembly: GCF_037204085.1. Taxonomy (NCBI): domain Bacteria; kingdom Pseudomonadati; phylum Pseudomonadota; class Betaproteobacteria; order Burkholderiales; family Comamonadaceae; genus Variovorax; species Variovorax sp. CCNWLW235. The sequence goes on from NZ_JBBCBW010000004.1 coordinate 215,302, forward strand.
GGTCGCGCCCACGCCGCACGCGGCGTTCACCGTCCGCACGGCCAGGTCGCCTGGCAGGCCGGCAAAGTTCATCGGACGGACGTCGGCTTCATCGAACTCGCGAACCGACAGCGGCGGTCCGACGAAGTTCGGCTGTCCGAAATAGGTGGCGCTCACATAGCGCGCCTTGCGCGCGTCGCAATCCACGCTCGCCTTTGCCGCGACGGACCGGAACTTCAGGCCGTCGTCGCCGGTGCGGGGCTCGGCCAGGCTGATCCGCACCGCCACCAGACGCTTGCTTCCTTCCACCACCACGCTGGTCGGGTCGACCTGCACATAGGTGTTGCCTGCTTCACCGGCCGAACCGGTCAGCGTGAGCCATTCCGCATGGGCGAGCGGTCCGGCGAAAAGGGCGAGCAGCAGCAGGGAAAGTCGTTTCATGGTCAGGGGTTGAAGGGCGCCGCGCACGGGTCGGGGAGCAGATTGTGAATGGACTGCGTCGTTTGCGTTTGCGATAGCGCATGGTGCAACATCGGGGTTATTCCAAACGCACAAATTTCCATTTCTCCGGCAGAAGCAAACGCCGCGCCCGGCGCCTACGTGGTCATCGACACCAACATCGCGCTCGACCTGCTGGTGTTCGACAACCCCGACTGCCTGCCGCTGGCCGCCGCCCTTGCCGCCAGCGAGTTGCGCTGGCTGGCCACCGCCTCCATGCGCAACGAGCTCGAGCGGGTGCTCGGCTACCCCCTCATCGCAGCCCGCCTGGCGCGGAGCAACCTGGCACCGCAAAGCGTTCTGGCGGCATTCGACGCGCGCGCGCAGCTGGTTGCCGAAACGCCGCCGCGTGCCCCTTGCGTCTGCAAGGACCCCGACGACCAGGTCTTCATCGACCTGGCGGTCGCCCGGCGCGCACGGCTGCTCAGCAAGGACCAGGCCGTGCTGACGATGCGCAAGCGGCTCGCCGCGCAAGGCGTGGTGGTGCAGGCGGTGCTGGCGCTCTAGCCACCCAGGGCTAGCGGTTGGTCGAAGCCGCCCCGGCCCCGTGCCATCGCCCCAGGAGCCGTGCCACCGCGCGCACGCGCTGCGTGTCGCGGCCCCAGCGGCGGCTGGCGGGCAGGCGCTGCGCCCACTTCATGCGCCGGGCTGCCTCGGCGATGCGGGCGCGGACTTCATCGCTCACCTCGGCCAGCGCGGCATGCCAGTGCACGCCGGCGGTTTCGGGTGCAGCGGCTTCGAGCATCATGGCCGTGGAGTGCAGGTAGCTGAGCCAGTCGCGCGCCTGGCACTCGGCCAGCGTCATCACTTCGGAAGGGTCGTCCTCGAAGTCGATGTAGCCGATGACCCCGTCGGGGCATTGCACCAGGTTGCGGTCGAAAGCCTGGCTCAGGTGCTGGCCGTGCACATGCACCCTGGCAATGGCGGCCAGCCCCTCGCGCCAGACGGCCAGCAGCGCGGCCGGCCCGGCCGCGGCGGCCTGGTCGAGCTTTTCCTGCAGCACCACGGTGTTGCGGCCGCTTTCGCCCAGGTCGGAAATCAGCAGGCCGTCGGGTTGCTGGGCCAGCACCGCGGGCACGCGCAGGCCCGCCGCCGCCAACTGCCGCAGGCGCCGGGCCTCGGTGGCAATGGCCGCCTCGCCGCCCGGGTTGGGCACCGGCTTGATGATGTCCAGCCGCGCCATGCGCGCGACCGCCGCCATCACGCGGTAGCCCCATTTGCCGTGGCGCGGGCCGGCCTTCTTGAGCCACACGCGCTCGCTGCCCAGCCGGTGGCTGGCCACGTTCTTCTGCTGTTTGGGCAAGGCGGCGCGCAGGAACTCGGCGTAGTCGCCCGGGCCAGGCACAAACGGCTGTGCATCCAGCGGCGCCGGTGCCGAGGCCGCCCCCTTGGCGCTTTGCAACCGCGCCGACCCACCGCGTCGCAAGGGGTTCATGCGGCAAGCGCGAGACTGGACACCAGGCCTTGCGGCCCCTGTGTCGCGGGCTGAAAGCTCTCGGCACTGGCCAGCGGCCAGTAGGTTCGGAACACGTTGTGCTGCTTGTCGAGCGGGCCGAGCAGGGCGCCCGGCTGCACCTGCATGACCAGGTTGCTCAAAAGGCGCACCTCGGTGTCGGAAATGCGCCGCACGATGTGGTGGGCGGTGATCTGCTGCGGATGGTCCAGGCCCGCGGCCTGCACCAGCTCCTGCAGCGCATGCAGGGTGCTGCGGTGGAAGTTGCGAACGCGATCGGCCTTGGTCGGCACCACCAGCGCCTGCTGGCGCACCGGGTCTTGCGTGGTCACGCCCGTGGGGCAGTGGCCGGTGTGGCAGCTTTGCGCCTGGATGCAGCCCAGCGCCATCATGAAACCGCGCGCCGCGTTGCACCAGTCGGCGCCCAGCGCCATCATGCGCGCCACGTCGAAGGCCGTGATCACCTTGCCGGCGCAGCCCAGCTTGATGCGGTGGCGCAGGTTCACGCCGATGAGCGTGTTGTGCACCAGCAGCAGGCCTTCCTGCAGCGGCGCGCCCACGTGGTCGCTGAACTCCACCGGCGCGGCGCCCGTGCCGCCCTCGGCGCCGTCCACCACGATGAAGTCGGGCGTGATGCCCGTCGCCTGCATGGCCTTGACGATGGCAAACCATTCCCACGGATGGCCCAGGCAGAACTTGAAGCCAGTGGGCTTGCCGCCCGAAAGCTCGCGCAGCCTGGCGATGAAATGCATCATCTCGATGGGCGTGGCGAATGCGCTGTGGGATGAGGGCGAGATGCAGTCCACACCCACCCGCACGCCGCGCGCGGCCGCGATCTCGGGCGTGACCTTGGGGGCGGGCAGCACGCCGCCGTGCCCGGGCTTGGCGCCCTGGCTCAGCTTGATCTCGATCATCTTCACCTGCGGATCGCGCGCATTGGCGCTGAAGCGCTCGGCGTTGAAGGTGCCGTCGTCGTTGCGGCAGCCGAAGTAGCCCGAGCCGATTTCCCAGATCAGGTCGCCGCCATGCACGCGGTGGTGCTGCGAAATGGAGCCCTCGCCGGTGTCATGCGCAAAGCCGCCCATCTTGGCGCCCTGGTTAAGGGCGAGGATGGCGTTGGCCGACAGCGCGCCAAAGCTCATGGCCGAAATGTTGAACACGCTCGCGCTGTAGGGTTGAGTGCAGACCTGTGCCGGATTGGCCTCCGTCGGCTGCGGCGTGCCGCCGATCACGATGCGGAAGTCGTGGTTGTCGAGCCTGGTCGGCTGCATCGAATGGTTGATCCACTCGTAGCCCGCAATGGTCACGTTCAGCTGCGTGCCGAAGGGCCGGTTGTCGGGGTCGCCCTTGGCGCGCTGGTACACCAGCGAGCGCTGCGCGCGCGAGAACGGCGCGGCCTCGGAGTCGCTCTCGATGAAGTACTGCCGCATTTCCGGCCGGATGAATTCGAGCAGAAAGCGCAAATGGCCGATGACGGGGTAGTTGCGCAGGATGGCATGGCGCGTTTGCCGCAAGTCGTGCACGCCGGTGGTGCTGAGCGCCCCGAAAACCACCAGCGCCACCCAGGCGAACCACAGGTGCGGGGACACCAGCACGGCGGCCAGGCTGGCGGCAAGGCCCGCCACGCACAGGGCAAAGGCGCTGTAACGCGTCGGAAACGGAATAATCGTGGACATGGGGTGAAATGACTGCCGGAGCCTGCTGCATCATAGAGGGCTGCCCCGAACTTGCCATGACCACCACCAACGACACCCCCCAGGCCGCAGCGCCCGCCTCCGCTCCCCTCGGCCCCGACGATTTCGACGCCCTCGACCAGGCGCTCGACGCCATGCGCGAGCATGACGAGGAAATTCCCCAGTGGGAATTCTGCGAAGGCTTCATGGCCGCGCTGATCTGCACCCGCCGGCCCATCGACCCCTCCGAATACTGGCCCGTGCTGCTGGGCGACGGCTTCGTGCCCGCGCAGCACATGGAATTCGTCTGGAACTGGAAGCGCCGCTGGCTCGAAATCGAGCAGGGTCTGGACGCCGACGTGGAGTCGCTCGAAGACGAGCGCAGCTGGCAGCCCGAGGTGCTCGACACCCGCGGCGCCATCGCCTCGCTGCCCGAGGAAGAGCGGGCCGAGATCGAAGGCGAGGAAATCCCTTCGTTCGCCCAGGTGTGGGCGCTGGGCTTCATGTACGCGGTAGAAAACTGGCCCGAAGACTGGGCCGCGCCGCGCGACAAGGAAGCCGCGCAGATGCTGAACGACGCGCTCGACAACATCGTTGCGCTCACCGAGGACGACAAGGCCAAGCCCACGCTCTCGATGTACAGCGACGACGCCCCGCCCAGCGTGAGCCAGCAGCGGCTGGACGACTTCGGCGCCGCCATCTGGGCCGTGTACGACCTGCGCCAGCTCTGGAAGAGCCTGGGGCCCAAGGTCGAGACCATCCGCAAGGAAGCGGAGCCGGGCCGCAACGACCCGTGCCCTTGCGGCAGCGGCAAGAAGTACAAGAAGTGCCACGGCGCCTGACCCAGGCGCCGCCGCACGCCGCCTTCAGATCTTGAAAGCGCGCTGGACGTCCGCCCGCACCAGGTCCGCGTATTCGCGGTGCTTGCGGATGTACCCGGCAATGAACTGGCACACCGGAATCACGTGCAGGCCCTTGGCGCGCGCCTCGTCGAGCACATGCCGCGCAATGCCCGAACCCACGCCCTTGCCTTCGTGCTCGGGCAGCACTTCGGTGTGGGTGAACATGATGGCGTCGGTCAGCAGGTTGTATTCGGCGTAGGCCGCAAGCTGGCCCTCGAGCGCGGCTTCGTAGCGGTGCTGGGCTTCGTTGTTGGTAATGGCGAGGTTGTTGCTGTTGCTCATGGTTGGCGTGCGAGATAGGTAGCGAGATTGGTAGCCGCGGTGGCGCGCACTTTCTTGCGCAGCATTGGCGTCCAGCCGAGCAGGAGCCCGGGTGCGCCCAGCGCCTGGCGCGACCAGGCCCAGAAGTCGAAACTGTCGCGGTGCGTGGCAATCAGCCCGTCGGGCGTGAAGCCGAAGCGCGCGTCGATGCTGTTGTCGACCAGCCGGCCCGTGGAACTGAAGCGATAGTGCGCATCCCAGTGCGCCTGGCCGCTGGTGTCGTCGGCCTGCACGTCGCGCCACGTCAGCTTCCACACGTCGGCGCCTCCGGCCTTGGTTGCGCTGCAGAGCATGCGCCACATGCCGCCCACCTGCTGGCGGCCGCGCAGCGAAAAGGCTTCGTCGTCGAACTGCGCATCGCTTGCATAGCAGGCGGCCATGGTGGCGGCGTCCAGCCGCGAGAACGCCTCGTAGAAGCGCTCGATGGTCTGGGCATTGGCTGCTGCTGTCATTGAGTGTCTTTCTTATGGATGACGTGCGATGGCTGCGTGGCCGAAATGCGGCGCAGCGCGAAATCATAGACGGCGCGGCATTCGCGGCGCGCGTTTTGGTCTAGGGACTGAGCAGGCTGGCCAGCGTCTGCAGCGCGTAGTGCACCGTGGCCGCGCGTACCGCGGCGCGGTCGCCCTCGAAGCGGCGCCGCTCGGTGCGCAGCTGCCCGTCGACCGACCAGCCGAACCACACGGTGCCCACCGGCTTGTCGGGGCTGCCGCCGGTCGGGCCGGCCACGCCGGTCACGGCCACCGCCACGCGTGCGGCCGAATGCGCGATGGCCCCCGCAACCATGGCGCGCGCCACGGGTTCGCTGACTGCGCCGTGGGCTTCGATCAGCGCGGCATCGACACCCAGCAATTCGGTCTTGGCCGCGTTCGAGTAGGTGACAAAGCCGCGCTCGAACCAGGTGCTGGAGCCCGCCAGTTCGGTGCAGGCGCCGGCTATGAGGCCCCCGGTGCAGCTTTCGGCCGTGGCGAGCATCCAGCCTTTTTTCAGCAGCAGCCCGGCCGTGGCGGCGACGAGGGCGGGCGTGTCCAGGTCCGCAAGAAAGTTGGAGGGGGCCGAGGGTTCCATCAAGTTCACCATGCGCGCCAGAGCGCAATGACCAGCAGCGTGCAGAACGCCGCCACCAGGTCGTCGAGGATGATGCCGAAGCCCGCGCGCCACCAGCGCACCTCGGCGGCATCGCGCTGCTTGAACAGCCCGTCCGCCCAGGCCACCGGCCCCGGCTTGGCGGCATCGAAGAAGCGGAACAGCCCGAACGCCACCGCCTGCGCGACAAGGCCGGCCGGCGTGACGAGCCAGAGCACGATCCAGAACGCGACCACTTCGTCCCACACGATGCTGCCCGGGTCCGCCACACCCATGTGGCGCGCCGTCACGCTGCAGGCCCACCAGCCGATGGGCAGCGAAGCCAGGATCACCCAGCCGATGGTGGCCGGCGTGAACCACAGCTGCATGACCACGAAGGCCGCCCAGGCCCAGAGCGTGCCGACCGTGCCCGGTGCCACGCGCGGCAGCCCGGAGCCGAAACCCATGGCAATGAAGTGAGCCGGATGGGAAAGCAGGAAGGCCTTGGTCGGCCGGCCCGGCACGCCAACCGGATTGGGGCCGGACGATGACGGGGACGAGGAGGAAGAAGAAGGAGGCGGGGGAACGGCTTGCATCACGGCGAAGTGTCGCGCATCCGCGGGCAGCCTGAAGCCCCTCTATTTATCAAAGTCTTTTCTTGTTTAATTAATCGGCGCGGCCTAGTATCGGGTCCTCTTTTCGACATTCGCCTCCTTCTCCGGGGCGCCGACCCCATGCCTGCCGCACCCGCCGCACCCAGCTCCGCCGCCGATTCCGCTTCGACGGTTTCCAACTCCTCCACCGCCGCATGGGGCGACCTGTTCCGGGGCCGCAACCGCTGGCGCGCCCTTGCGCTGACGGGCGGCGTCGCGCTGCACGCGGTCAACGTGCACATCGTCACGACGGTGCTGCCCTCGGTGGTGAGCGAAATCGGCGGGCTCGACTGGTATGCCTGGAGCACCACGCTCTTCGTGGTCGGGTCGATCGTCGGTGCCACGCTCTCGGTGCGCCTGCTCGCCGCGCTGGGGCCGCGCGGTGCATGCCTGGCGGCGCTGGCGGCATTCACCGCCGGCTCGATGGGCTGCGCGCTGGCGCCGGCCATGCCGTGGCTGCTCGCGGGCCGCACGGTGCAGGGGGTGGGCGGCGGCCTGCTGGCCGCGCTCAGCTATGGGCTGATCCAGCTGGTGTTCGCGCCGCGGCTGTGGTCTCGCGCGGTGGCGCTGGTGTCGGGCATGTGGGGCGTGGCCACGCTCTGCGGCCCGGCGGTTGGCGGCCTGTTCGCGCAAGCGGGGCACTGGCGCTGGGCCTTCTGGTCGCTGTTGCCGCTGGCGGCGTTGCAAGCGCTTCTGGTCGCGGTGCATCTGCGGCCCTCTGCCGGCGTGCGGCACGTTCGCCCCGCCGGCATGCCGCGCATTCCCGCGTTGCAGATCGGCTTGCTTGCGGCGTCGGTGCTGCTGATCGCGGCAAGCGAATTCGCACCCGCGTTGGCTTGGCAGGCCGTCGGCGTGGCGGCGGGGCTCGGGCTCGGTTTCGCCGCCACCCGGGTGGACGGGCGCGCCGCTGTGCGGTTGCTGCCGACCGGCGCCTATGCCGTGCGCGCGCCGATGGGCGCCATCTATGCCGGCGTGGTGCTGCTGATGATCGGCACCACCACCGAAATCTTCGTGCCGTACTTCCTGCAGTTGCTGCACGGGCATTCGCCGCTGCTGGCGGGCTACCTCACGGCAGCGATGGCCGGCGGCTGGAGCGCGGGTTCGCTGCTGTCGTCGGGGCGCAGCGGCGCGGGTGCCGACCGCATGCTGCGCGCGGGGCCGGTGGCCTGCACGCTGGGCCTGGCGGCGCTGGCCGTGCTGATGCCGGGGCATGGCCGCCTTGCCGCGGGTGCCGAAACACTGCTTGTCGCCATGGCCCTTGGCGCTGTCGGGCTGGGCGTGGGCATCGGCTGGCCGCACCTTGTCACGCGCGTGATGTCGCTCGCCCCGGCGGGGCAGGAAGGCCTGGCCTCCGCCTCCATCACGACTGTGCAGCTCTACGGCATGGCGGTGGGCGCGGCGGTTGCGGGGCTGGTGGCGAACGCGGCCGGCCTCACCGCACCGGGCGGCATGGTGGGCGCGCGCTCGGCCGCCTTCTGGCTGTTCGCGAGCTTCGCGCTCGCACCGGCGCTCGCGGCATGGCTCGTCGCCCGCTTCGCGACCGCAGCACGCAGTCGATGAGCGCGCGTGCGGCGCGGCTCAGGCGATCACGCCTTCCCACCTCAGCAGCCGCCTGCGGCCCTGAAGATGCCGCCTCTCGCCGCGCAGCTGCGCCACCAGTTCATAGGCGTCGGGCGGCACATAGGCACCGCGCCAGGCCACGTGCTGGTCGGCGCGGCACAGCACCAGCCGGTGCATGTACGCGGCCGGCACCTCGGCCGCCTCGACGTCGACCACGGTGAGCGGCATGTCGTAGGCGCGGGCCGCACGCTCGAGCGCCGATACGTCCGCGCTGCGATCGAAGCGCAGCAGCGTGTAGCCGGGTCCGAAGGCGTCATAAAGCGAACGCCCATCGCCCAGCCAGAAATGCGGCGCGCGGCAGCCCGGCACGGTGGAGGGCGTGAAGCCGCCCATCGAATAGGCCGGCGCGGTGTGCTCGCCATCGGCCACGATGATCGGCGAGCCGGTGTAAAAGTAGCCGAAGTTCAGGCCCGCGCAGCAGAACTGCTGCACGTTGAGTTCGTAGGCCTCGCGGCCGATTTCGGCGCGCAGCGCATCGCCCTCGGGCCCGGGCGTCTCGATGTCCTGCGGCACGGCGCGGCGCGCGCGCATCATCTTCTGCGCATGTTCCATCGCAAAGTTCGACACCTGCTCGGTGATCGGCAGGCGCTCGGCTTCGTAGGCATCGAGAATGCCTTCGTCGCCCCAGCCCCGCACGCAGGCCGCGAGCAGCCACGAGAGGTTGAGCGCATCGGCAATGCCCGCGTTCATTCCGTATCCTGCATAGGGCACCCAAAGATGCGCCGCGTCGCCCGCAAGAAACACGCGGCCTTCGCGAAAACGGTTGGCCACAAGGCGGCGCCCCACCCAGTCTTCCTTGCTGATGATCTCGTAGGAAAAATCAGGGCCCACGCCCAGGATTTCACGCAGCGACTTGTCGCGGTCGACCGAATCGAACTCGGGCTCGTCGGCGTTCAGGTGGTTGTGCACCAGCCAGGTTTCCTGCCCGTCGATGGCAAACATCGTGCCGCAGCGGCGCGGGTTCATGGCGTAGCAAGACCACGCCGGCTTGCCCGGCATGAGCGCGCGCAGCTGCGGCGCGCGAATGAAGGTCGACTGCACGCGCTGGATCACGGCTGTGCCTTCCAGTTGCGCGCCAATCTGCTTGCGCACCGCCGAGCTGCCGCCGTCGCAGCCCACCATGTAGCGGCATCGAATGGTGTGCGTTGCGTGGCTGTCGAGATTGAGTGCGGTGGCGCTCACGCCGCCGCTGTCTTGCGTGAGCGAAGTGAACTGCGTGCGGTTCAGCAAGCGCACGCCGGGCAGCGCCGCCGTGTGCCTGAGCAAGATCGGCTCCAGGTAGATCTGGTTGATGCGGTGCGGCGGCTCGGGCGTGGGCCAGCGTGCATCGGGCCCTTCGGTTGCGGTGTAGCGGTCGCGCCGGCAAGGAATGGGAATGCGCGCGAGCTCCATGCCCGTGGCGCTGGTGCGAAACACCACGTCGTTGGGATAGTCGGCCGGCAGCCCCGCGTCGCGCAGCTTGTGCGCCACGCCCAGGCGGCGAAACTGCTCCATGGTGCGCGAGGACACGTGGTTGCACTTCACGCTCGGCGGCTCGGCGAACCGACGGGTTTCGCAAATGATGACCGAGAGGCCGTGCGAGGCCAGGTCCATTGCCAGCGTGAGACCCACAGGGCCCGCACCGACGATCAGCACATCGGCTTCGAGATTCTTGTCTGTCATGGTTTGTTGAACCCCTTCAGTCAAGCTTGATGTGGGCGTCCTGGATCACCTTGGCCCACTTCTTCGTTTCGGTGCGGATGTAAGCGGCAAAGGTCTCGGGCGTGCCCGGCGAGGGTTCCACGCCAAGGTTGCGCATGGCGGCCTTGTTCTGCTCGTCGGCCAGTGCGGCATTGATCTCGGCATTCAGCCTTGCCACCACGGGCGCCGGTGTGCCCGCGGGCGCCACCACGCCGAACCAGCCGGTGGAGTCGTAGCCGGCCAGCCCGCCCTCGGCCACGGTCGGCACGTCGGGCAGCATGGGGAGCCGCTGTGGGCTTGTCACGGCGAAGGCAACCAGCTTGCCGGCCTTGATCTGCTGCAGCGACGAAGGCAGGTCGACCACCGCGAGCGGTATCTGGCCCGCAAGCGCATCGAGCGCGGCCGGCCCCGAGCCGCGGTAGGGCACCTCCACCAGCTTGATGCCCGCCATCTGCGAGAACAGCGCGGCCGACAGATGCATGGCCGTGCCGTTGCCACCATGGCCGATGGAGAGCGAGCCCGGCTTTTCTTTTGCAAGTGCAATCAATTCGCGCTGCGTCTTTGCGGCCACGGAAGGGTGTCCGACGATCACGAACGGAATGGCCGCAAGCATGCCTACCGGCTTGAAGTCCTTCAGCGGATCGAAGGGCATCTGCGGGTACAGGCTCGTGTTGGCCGACAGCGCACCGGCCGCGCCCACGCCTAGCGTGTAGCCGTCGGCGGGCGCCTTGGCCACCAGCGAAAGGCCCACGTTGCCTCCGGCGCCGGGCCGGTTGTCCACCACCACCTGCTGGCCGAGCTTCTCGTTCATGCGCGGCACCAGCATGCGAACCACGCCGTCGGCGCTGCCTCCGGGCGGAAAGGTCACCACCATGCGAATGGGCTTGTCGGGAAAGTCGCCGGAGGCGGGGGCCTGTGCCTGCGCGGTGGTAACGGTCAGCAGTACGCACGCCGTGCCCAGCAGCAGTAGCTGCCGGCGAAGCGCACGCGCCTGGTGGGCCATGGTTGCAGTCATCGAATCACTCCTTGAATATTGGTCTTGTTTGATGCCGATTGGACGATGCCAGCATTCATCCGTAAATCAAGGAATTCCGCATCAAATATCATCTTTTCTAATGAACGCGAACTTCAGTCCTACGCTGCGCCAGTTGCGTGCATTTCTTGCCGTCTACCAAATGCGACAGCTCAGCGCGGCGGCGCAAAAGCTCTTCGTCACGCAATCGGCGGTGAGCATGCTGATCCGTCAGTTGGAGGAAGGGTTGGGCACGCGCCTGTTCGACCGCACCACGCGTTCGCTCAAGCCCACCGCCGCCGCGGAAGAAATGCTCTCCACCGTCGAGCGCGTGCTGCGCGATGTCGATTCGCTCTCCGCCGATTTCCGCGAACTCAGCACGCTCGAGCGCGGGCGCGTGACGCTGGCCATCACGCCCACCCTTGCGGCGCTGCTCCTGCCCGATGCGATGCGCGTGTTCGCCGAGCAGCATCCCAAGGTGCGCGTGCTGGTGAACGACTGCGCGCCCGACCAGTTCATTTCGCGCATCCTCGGGGAGCATGTGGATTTCGGCATCGGCACGCCCGAGCGGCCCGGCGCCGAGGTCGAGACGCAGCGGCTCATGCGCGACCATCTTGCGCTGGTGTGCCGCAGCGACCATCCGCTGGCCAATGCACGCGTGGTGCGCTGGAGCGATCTCGGGCGCCACCCCGTCATTACCGTGCGCCCAGGCTACGGCGTGCGGCCGCTCATCGACGGCACCGCGGCCGATGCCGGCGTGATGCTCGACGTGGTGAACGAAGTCTCGTTTCTTTCAACGGCACTGTGGATGACCGCCAGCGGCATGGGGCCGTCGATCATGCCCTCGGCCTTTGCCCGCGCCGCGAACGATCCGTCGCTGGTGATCAAGGTGCTCAGCGCGCCGCGCGTGGCGCGCGACATCTCGGTCGTCACCAAGCGCGGGCACTCGCTGTCGGCGGCGGCGCGCAGCTTTATCGACGTGCTGAAGCAATCGCTCTAGGCCTTTTTCCGTACTGACCGGCCGGATCGGTCGGCCGTATGCTTGGCGCCTCATTCAAGCGCGAGAGCTTATTCATCATGAAGAAAACCCTGGTCCGTTTCAACGCGTTGTGCCTGTGCCTCGCGTTCAGTTTCCTGCTCGCGGCATGCGGCAATAAAGAGGCCGAGCAGCGTGCCGCGTTCATCGGCTTCTTGCAGACCCGCGTGCTCGACAAGCCGGGCCTGCGCGTGCCCACGCCCAACGCCGACGAGAAAGCCTCCTTCGGCGACTATGCGCAGCACTACGCGGTGATTGCCGACTTCAACGAAGGCATGAACAAGTCCGTCAGCCAGCCGATGGGCCAGGTCATGGCCAAGGGCGCGCTGCGTTCCGTTGCCGACCTGGCATCGCGGCGCGACGACCTCAAGGCTGCGAAAGACGGCCTGGGCGGCTTGCGCACCGCGCTCGACCAGGAGCTTGCCAAGGCCGACGCAGCGCGCGCCAAGCTCAAGCAGCCCGACGATCTGAAGCAGGTCTACGACAAGGCCTATGAAAAGACGGTGACGGCGCCGGCGGCCACCTTCAAGGAAGTGTTCCCCGCACTCGATGCGGTGTTCGACGGCGCGCTGGCCGTGGGCAACTACATCGAGCAGAACAAGTCGAAGATCCAGGTCTCCGGCTCGACCGTGGCCGTGACCGACCCCGCGGTGCAAGCGCAGCTCAACAAGATGCTGCAGGACCTCAACGGCCATTCGAAGGCCATCAATGCCGCCCAGGCAAAGATGCAGACAATGGTCCGCGGATCCTGATCAGACGAAGTGGTCGAACGAGCCGAATCGCTGCGCAACCGGTGAGCCGCTCGCGTCCACGATGCGCAGGCCCGCTTCGGCGTCGATGCGGCCGATGCGCGTCACGCGCGTGAAGCTCTCCTTGCCGGCTTGTTCGACCGCGGCGCGCGCGGCGGGCGCCGCGGTAAAAACCAGCTCGTAGTCGTCACCGCCCGAGAGCGCGCAGGTGCGCAGCGTTTCGCGGCCCAGGCCTGCCGTTGCGGCGGCGGCCACCACGCCTGTGGCCGCGTCGGCATCGAGCGTTGCGCCCACTCGGCTCGACGCGAGGATGTGGCCCAGGTCGCCGACAAGACCGTCGCTCACATCCACCGCCGCCGAGGCGGTGCCGCGCAGCGCCTGGCCCAGCGCCACGCGCGGCGTCGGCTGCTCCATGCGCAGTCGTGCTTGCTCGAAGACATCGGCGGGCAATGCGAGCGTGCCGCGAAACACCTCGAGCGCCAGCCGCGCATCGCCGAGTGTGCCGCTGACCCAGATGTCGTCCCCGGCGCGCGCCCCGGAGCGCAGCAGCGCCGCGCCGGCCGGCACTTCGCCGAACACGGTGATGCAGATGTTGAGCGGGCCGCGCGTGGTGTCGCCGCCCACGAGTTCGCAGCCGTGCGCATCGGCCAGCGCGAAGAGGCCGCGCGAAAAGCCTTCGAGCCAGTGCTCGTCGACCCCGGGTAGCGCCAGCGCGAGCGTGAAGGCCAGCGGCCTGGCGCCGCACGCCGCGAGGTCGCTGAGGTTCACCGCCAGCGCCTTGTGGCCGAGCCGCGCCGCATCGACGGTCGAGAGAAAGTGCCGGCCCTCGACCAGCATGTCGGACGACACGGCCAGCTGCATGCCCGGCGCGGGCGCGAGCAAGGCGCAGTCGTCGCCCACGCCGAGCGGAGAGCGCTTGGCGGGGCGCTTGAAATAGCGTGTGATCAGGTCGAATTCACCCATGGGGCGAGCATAAGCGGTGCTGCGGCAAAAAGCGGTTCGATCGAACTTGCGAGCTCCGGCTAGAGTCGAGCAAAAGAGGGGGGTTATTCATGTCTCTATCGATCGGCTCATTTTTGCTGCTTTCCGGTCTCGCGCTCGCCTTTGCAGCCCAGGTCGGCATTGCTCTGCACGCTTTCACGGGGAACCCGGGCAAAGGGCTTCTTTGTTTGTTTGTGCCGCTCTATATCTATGTCTATGCAAGACGGCACAAGGTCGGCGTCTGGATGATGCGGGGTTGGTATCTGGGCATTGCGATCTTCCTGGTCGGCGCCACGCTCGTCTCGTGAGCGGGGCGAGCCGCCAAACCTGCGATCAATGGAAGATAGTCGCTCGTCAGCAGGAGTCGACGTAGTTTGTCTCTGTCACCGTGCGCATCGCACGGGCGGTGCTCACCCCCGCGCGCGCCGGTTCGACATCACCACGTTGTCCTTCTCGATCGCCTGGCCGGCCTGCAGGGCGGCAATCCATGCCTCGGTGCTCGTCACGGCCGCGAAATTGCTGTGGAACACGACGCTGAAGACGCGGTGGATTTCTTCGGCGCTGACCTTGCCTGCGGCATTCGAGTAAGGCAGTGCCCCGGTCGCGTCCGAAAGAAACTCCACGTTCAGCCCCCGGTGCATGGCCTCGAACACCGTCGAGGCGTCGCAGTTGTGGGTCATGTAGCCAGTCACAGCCAGCGTGTCGATCTCATGGCGCGCGAGCCAGTCGGCAAAGTCGGTGCCGGTGAACACGCTGGGGAATGCCTTGGTGATCAGGTGGTCGCGCGGGCGCCTTGCAATTTCAGGGTGCAGTTCGCCGTTGTGGGTGTCGGCCTGGAACACCGGCGCTCCCTTGGGTGCGTGATGGCGAACCACCACCACGGGCGTGCCGGCCGCGCGGGCTGCGTCCATGGCCTTGGCGATGTTCGGCAGCGATTGTTCGACGGGCGGATATTCGATCGGCAGGCCGCCGCCTTCGAAATACTCGTTCTGCACGTCGATCACGACGAGGGCGCGGCGCGGTGTGGGGTTGCTCATGGTGTGTGGCTCCTGGCTATGGTTGTGTTGAGATGGGGTGATTCTTCCCGCCCGGACTGGTAAGAGAAAGTGGCCCGAAAGCCATTCATCGATAAAATCGGGCCATGGCCAAGAAACCCGTGGAAACCATTGCAGTCGTCGCCTTCGACGGCATCAGCCCCTTTCACCTGTCGGTGCCGTGCATGGTCTTCGGCGAAGACCGCACCGAGGCGGGCGACGCGCGCTTTCGCCTGCTGGTGTGCGGCATCGAGCCCGGCCCCCTGCGCACCAATGCCGGCTTCACGCTGACGGTGCCGCACGGCCTGGAGGCGATCAGAAAGGCGCAGATCGTGGTCGTTCCTTCATGGCGCGACGACGGTCGGCCCGCGCCGCCCGCGCTTCTCCGCGCGCTGCAGACGGCGCATCGGCGCGGTGCCATCGTGGTGGGGCTGTGCCTGGGCGCGTTCGTGCTGGCCGAAGCGGGCCTGCTCGACGGCCGCCCGGCCACGACGCACTGGAACCTGGCCGAAGCCTTCGCAAAACAATATCCGAAGGTCACGCTGCAGCCCGAGGTGCTGTATGTCGACGACGGCGATGTGCTCACTTCCGCCGGCACGGCCGCGGGCATCGACTGCTGCCTGCATCTGCTGCGGGTGCGCTACGGCGCCGAAGCGGCGAACCGTGCCGCGCGGCGCATGGTGGTTGCGCCGCACCGCGAGGGCGGGCAGGCGCAGTACATCGAGCGGCCGGTGCCCGCCGCCGCCGAAAGCGATCGCCTTGCGCCGCTGCTCGAATGGCTGGGCCGCCATTTGCACAGCCCGCATGAGCTGGACGACCTTGCCAGGCGCGCGCTGATGAGCCGGCGCACCTTTACGCGGCGCTTTCGCGAAGCCACCGGCACCACCGTCGGCCAGTGGCTGCAGAACCAGCGCCTGGCGCTGGCCCAGCGGCTGCTGGAGACCACCGGCCAGCCTATCGAACAGGTGGCGACGGACGCCGGCTTCGGCTCGGCGGTGTCGCTGCGAAAGCACTTCGTTGCGGCATTCAAGACTTCGCCCACGGCGTACCGCAGGCAGTTCTCGCAAGAGGCCTTGGCCGCCTGACCAGCAGGGGCCGCAGCGGACTCAGGCCGCGCCGCGAAAGCGCAGCGCCGCCTGCCGCACCACCTCGGCCAGCAGGCGCTCCTTGCCCTGCTTCTCGCGCAGCCAGCGCGCATCGTTGCGGTTGGCTTCCACGCTGGTGCGCAGCTCGCCGAGCGCCTGCGTGGCGTTGAGCGCCTCGCTGTGCCACTCGAGCTGCGTCATGGTCATGAGGATGTGGTCGCGCAGCGGCATGTGCTGGCCGCTGGCCGGGTCCACGTACACCGCGTCGAGCCCGAAGCGGCAGGCCTGGAAGCGGTTGTAGGTGTACACCAGGTAGTCGTCTTCCGTCGGCTCGAAGGGCTGCTCCTGCAGGAACCACGCGGCCAGCGACTGCACGTAGCCCGCCAGCGCCGCCGCGCGCTCCACGGTAAGCGGCGTGTCGAACACACGGATCTCGATGGTGCCGAACTCGGGCTTGGGCCGGATGTCCCAGTAGAAGTCTTTCATGCTGCGCACGACGCCGGTGCGGGTCATGCGCTCGAAATACGCTTCGAACTCTTTCCAGCTCAAGGTGAAGGGCGCGCGGCCCGAGAGCGGAAACGCGAACACCGAGTTGAGCCGGGCCGAGTCGAACTGCGTGTCCTGCCCCTGCACGAACGGCGACGAGGCCGACAGCGCAATGAAGTGCGGGATGTAGCGCGACATGCGGTGCAGCATCAGCAAGGCCGCGTCTGCATCGGGACAGCCGATGTGCACGTGCTGGCCGAAGATGGTGAACTGCTTGCTCAGGTAGCCGTACAACTCCGACAGCTCGCGAAAGCGCGGCTTGTCGTAGATGCGCCGCTCGTGCCACTGCTGGAACGCATGCGTGCCGCCGCCCACCACCGCAATGTTGAGCTTGTCGGCGTTTTTTATCAGCGCCTCGCGAATAGGCGAAAGCTGCTTGATGACGTCCTGCGCCGAGTGGCAGATGTCGGTCGAGATCTCGATCATGCTCGAGGTCATCTCGGGCACCACGCTGCCGGGCAGCGGCGTTTGCGCCATCAGCCGCAGCATGTCCTCGGCATAGGGCGCCAGGTCGTAGTCGTGCGTGTTGACGAGCTGCAGCTCCAGCTCCACGCCGAGCGACAGCGCTTCGGAGCGGTTGAAGGGCTCGAGCTTGACCACCCGGCTCGCGGGGTCCGCGGGAAGCGCCGGCGAGCGGAAGTCGTCGCTGTCCACCGTGCCGGGAACGAGAGGGGCGTTGGAGCTGTCTGGAAAGCCAGTGGACGCGGTCATCGCTGCGTGTCCTCCGTGGTGCTGAAAGCCTGCGGCGCCCAAGGAACCGAGCTTTCGCCTACCGCGTGAATGGCCACGGTGGCGAGCACGGCGCCCATCACCTCCATCAGGAGAATGGAGGGCAGGGCCACCTGCGTGATCATGGTGCCGAGCAGCGGCGACGCGGTGGTGAAGTTGGATGCGATCAACAGCGCAATCGACGACAGCGGCGACATCGCACAGCCGACCCAGAAGGCCTGCTTCCAGCTGGCGCCGCTGCCCGGGTTGGCAATGGCCACGCCGGCAATCTTGGCAAACAGGCGAACCACGATCACGGCCAGCACCACGCTGGCAACGGGCAAGGTCCAGTCGGCCTGCGCCGCCACGATGGACACCAGCACGAACATCAGCATGGTGAGCAGCGACGCGGCGGTGCCGAGCTGCCGCTGCCAGGCCCAGGGCTTGGGGTTGAGCGTCTTGAGCAGCACACCGCCGATCAGCGCGGCCAGCGGCGCGGAGCCGCCGACGTGGGCCGTGAGCGCGGCACCGGCCGCAATGAGCGCGAGCAGCAGGATCGAGGTGCTCTCGCTCGTCGGGCTCATGAACCGCAGCGCCGTGCGAAGCGCCAGCGCCAGGATGGCGCCGATCACGAAAGAGAGGCCGAGCACCACCGCCACCGGATAGAGCTTTTGCAGCAGGGTCTGCGGCGCGCGCTCAATGAGGCCCGCCTGCGCATAGCCGAGCGCCAGCGCATAGAAGGTGTTGAGCGTGGCCAGCGTCATGGCGCGCTCGGTCACAGGGCCCGAGGCGCGCGTGTCCATGATCACGCGGCTCAGCACCGCCGGCGAGGCGACGATGGCCATTAGCGCGATCGGGTTGGCCACCGGGTCGGGCAGGCCCAGCAGCTGCAGTGTCCACAGCACGCCGAAGTAGGTGAGCGTGGCTTCCAGCAGGCTTTGCCCCAGCACCATCGGGTTGTGGCGGAACCAGCGCAGCGGCAGCCGGCCGCCGGCTTCGAACAGCACCACGGCGGCGCCCAGCTCCAGCAGGAACAGGCTGATGCCGCGCAGCGGCCAGATGGCGCCCTCGAAGCCGGCAAAGCCGACCACCGCGCCGACGATCGAATAGCCCACCACCTTGGGCAAGCCCAGGTAGCGTTGCACCAGGTGGCCGGAAGCCGCCGCGGCGGCCAGCAAAAGCGACCACAGCACGGTGGGCAGGCCCGCCGAGGGGCGCAGCCACTCGGACCAGAAGCCCAGCAGGTCGTTGATGAAACTCGTCAAATTCATGCAGGTAGAAAAAAGCTTACGGGCCGGCTGCGCCAGCGTGCCCAGATGGCGCAGCGGATGCGCGCGCGGTCACCAAGGCTCACGCTGTGCGCGCGCAGCGCCAGACGGAATGCGAAATAGAAGCTCACGCTCACATTGAGCGCACCGATCACCGGGATGGCCGCCACCGCCCACCACAGCGCGGGCTGCTGGAGCACCGGCATGCCCACGGAGGCCGCGGCCGCCGCTATTTGCCCGGCCGACAGTGTCACGTGGCGCACGTCCAGGCCGAGCCCGAAGAAACCCGCGAATGCGGGCAGCAGGCCAAGCATGAGTCCGAGCGAAATGTTGGAAGCGAAGCCCGAGATGTGTGTGCGCATGAAGGTGGCCCAGCGGCGGGCACGGGCGGCACCCAGAAAAGCGCCGATGCGAGGGTTGTAACGCATGGCGGAGTCCAGCCGGTGCAGGACAAAGGCGTTTTCTGTCCAACCCGCGACGATGCTGGCGGCAAACAGCAGCACGCCCGTGAGCGCAGCGTAGAGCGCGGTGGGGCCCAGAAGCGAGAGCGATTGCAGCGTGGCCGCGGCGTGCGCCGCGTCGAGCAGCGGCCGGCCCAGGGCGAGCTGCACCACAAGCGCAAGCCCCAGCATCGCCGGCACCACGACCCCCACGTTGCCCAGCACGGCCGCCACCTGCGAACGCACCAGGTTGGCCACCTCGTCGACAAAATCGACCACCGCGGCATCGGTCTTGATGTCGCGCAGGCGCGCCGCCATGGCGGGCGCCGTCATCGCCGGTTGCTTGGTGGCCAGGGTCAGGTGCAGCAGTTGGATGGCGACGAAGCTGGCGGCATACATCAGCCCCGACCAGAAACCGCTCCAGAAGGCCGAGAGGCCGATGGCATAAATGCTGAACTTGAGCAGCACCGTCAATGAGGTGAGCGCGCCGCCGCCCGCGGCCTTGCGCACCATCTGCAGGTAGCTCGCGCGGTCGCGCGTGATGTAGTGCTCGCCGGTTTCGGCGCTGCGCTCGGTCACACGGGCCGCAAGCATCGAGGAGTTCGACGCAATCAGCGCGCGGATGCTGTTGCGCTCTCCGCCCGCCAGCACCAGCCGGCCCACCAGCCGCGCCACGTTGGGCGCGGGTGCGGCCGGCATCAGGCAATCGAGCAGTTCGCGGATGCGCAGCACCCGCTCCCGCAGTTGGCGCAGCCGGAACACCAGGCCGACCGAAATGCCGTTGTCTTCCAGGTGCGTGTACACCGACGAGGCGCTGGCGCGGCAGGCATCGAGCCGGTCCCGAAAGGCCACGAAGGCGGCCTGCAGCGCCGCATCGCCTTTCTGGCCCTCATCGCCGTCTTTGCCCGGAGGCTGCTCGAACATCTGCTCGCGCAGTTCGTCCAGGTCGGCCATGAGCGCGTGGAACGGCCGGGCCTCGTGGTGCTCCATGCTGGTGCGCAGGCGAAGTTCGGGTGAGAAGCCGGCCGCCACCACCTGGCTGCTGCAGTAGGTGACCGCGTCCATCACGGTGTGGCGCCAGCGAGGCGTTCCGTCGGCCTCCAGGGTTGCGTCGGCCAGCAGGGCGCCGATGCGGGCAAGCTGGCTTTCATCGAGCAGCGCGATCCAGCCCGCGTCGAACACGCCGGGCAGCACCATGCGAAAGAGGTCCGACGCGTCGGTGGTCTCGGGCGTGCCGGGCAGGATCTTCCGGCGAAGGCGTTCGGTGAGCTCGCTCACAAACGCGGTGCGCGGCGCAAAACCGTAGTCCGCCAGCAGCGTGGTCAGGTCGACCGCTTGCGTGAACGCGCGCCACCACGCGCGCAGCCGCTCGCGCAGCTCGGGCCGCGCCTCCACTGCGTCGAGCAGCAGCGACACGCGCCCCACGGCAGCCTGCGGCGACGCGCGGTCGCCGCGCAGCCAGTCGAAAACGTCGATCAGCCAGACGTGGCGCTGCGCCACGTCCGCCGTCGGATCAAGCCGGGCCAGCAGGCCCTGCAGGTCATGCGATGCAGCAGCCATAAAAAATGTGAAAACGGAAAACCAAATACCAGAAACGCCGAGGAACCGGCTTTGCCGGGCCTCTGGCGTTGCCCCCGGTGAGGGGGAGGGAGAAGCGACACGCAGTGCGCGAAGCCTGGGGGAGTGCTAGTGCAATACGCGAGAGACGGGCGCGCCGCCAATGTCTGCTTCCAGCACGAACATCGGAACCGGCACGTCGAAGCGCTCGCCCTCTTCAGTCACCACGAAAAAGCTGCCGTGCATGGTGCCGCTCGGCGCCTGCAGGCGGCAGCCGCTGGTGTAGCGGAACGATTCGCCCGGCGCCAGGAGCGGCTGCTGGCCGATCACGCCAAGGCCCTTGACTTCCTGCGCATGGCCGGAAGCGTCGTTGATGAGCCAGTGGCGCGCGATCAGTTGCGCACCCACCTGGCCCACGTTGGTGATGGTGATCGTGTAGGAGAAGGTGTAGATGTTGTCCTTGGAGGAGGACTGGTCGGCCAGGTAGCGGGGCTCGACCTGGACGCTGAAGGGGCTGTGTGACATGCGCGCGATGGTAACTGGAGCCTTCTCTTGCACTGCTTTCCGGGTTTTGCGCCGGCTGCGACAATTGGGCGCATGAGCACGCCGTTCCGCATCGCCCCCTCCATTCTTTCCGCCGATTTCGCCCATCTTGGCGACGAGCTGACCAAGGTCATCGCCGCCGGTGCCGACTGGATCCATTTCGACGTGATGGACAACCATTACGTGCCGAACCTGACCTTCGGCCCCATGATCTGCAAGGCCCTGAAGCCCTACGCCAAGACGGCGGACGGCGAGCCGGTGCCAATCGACGTGCACCTGATGATCCAGCCCGTCGACGCGCTGGCCGCGTCTTTTGCGGAAGCGGGCGCCGACTACATCAGCTTTCACCCCGACGCATCGCCGCACGTCAACCGCAGCATCCAGGCCATCAAGGGCGCGGGCTGCAAGGCCGGGCTGGTGTTCAACCCGGGCCTGGGGCTGGAGGCTTTGGATTGGGCCATCGACGACATCGACCTGATCCTGATCATGTCGGTGAACCCGGGTTTCGGCGGGCAGAGCTTCATCGACTCGGCGCTGCGCAAGATCGAACTCGCGCGCAAGCGCATCGAGCAAAGCGGCCGCGACATCCGCCTGGAGGTGGACGGCGGCATCAAGGCCGACAACATTGCGCGGGTGGCCTCCGCGGGTGCCGACACCTTCGTGGCCGGCAGCGCCATCTTCAACGCCAAGGACTACGGCGCGGTGATCTCGTCGATGCGCGACCAGCTCGCCGGCGTCGGCAAGAAGAAGTAGACCGCGCTCAGCGCTTGACCTTGTCGTTGTAGACGCGGTCCGTCACCGGGCCGCGGTCGGTATCGACGGCGCCGCGCTCGATGTCGTCATGGCCCTTGCGGCCCACCTCGCTAGGCTGTCCGTCCTGCGCCTCCTGGCTGTCGGAAGACTGGTCGCGCTCATGCGGCAGGCGCGGCGCCGAATCGCCCCCTTGCTCGACCTTGGTGTTGCCGCCGCCGGCGTCCCGCACCGGGTCGTCCGGAGTGCCGGGGTCCTTCGAACGGGGCTTGCTGGTGCTCATGGCGTGTTCCTTATGGATGTCTCAGGGTATCGATCCTTGGTTGATCGAGCCTGCATGGCGTGGCAAGAAAGCCCGGTAGGACGGGTGAGGCAGGCCCTGTAGGCGTGTCGCGCCGCTATGAAACAAGTAGCGTCTTTGCATACAGGGCAACCCCTCCGCAATAATCGACCGGATGTCTTCCGATCCTTTTGCCGGCGCAGCAACCGACAGCCTGCGCATCCACACCTTCGCCTCGCTGAGCCCCGGCCCCCGGCTGCTGGTGATGGGCGGGGTGCATGGCGACGAAACCTGCGGCACCGTAGGCATCGAGCGGGTGCTGGCCGAACTCGACGGCGGAACGCTCCAGCTTCTGCGTGGCCAGCTCACCTTGCTGCCGGTGGCCAATCCGCTCGCGCGGCGGCGCCTGCAGCGGGAGGGCGAGCGCAACCTCAATCGCCTGTTCAAGCCCAGCGAGGCGCCTGCCGACTATGAAGGCCGGGTGACCAATGTGCTGTGCCCGATCATCGAGCGGCACGACGTGCTGCTCGACCTGCACTCGTTCCAGAGCGAGGGCGAGGCCTTCGCGATGATCGGCCCGCGCGACAACGCCGGCCCGCTGGAGCCCTTTGCCCGCGCCAGCGAAGAGGGGCTGCTTGCGCTGCACCTGGGCACGCCCATCGTGGTGGAAGGCTGGCTCGACATCTATGCCGCAGGGCTCGCACAACGCTCCACGGGCGCGGTGATCGGTGACGACGCCATCGACTTCGGCCGCGGCACCAACGAATACATCCGCAATTGCGGCGGCTACGGCGTCACGCTCGAATGCGGCCAGCACCAGGACCCTCAGGCGCCCGAAGTCGCCTGGCGCGCCATTCGCCGCGCGCTTGCGCTCCTTGGCATGGCGGCGTTGCCGCAAGGCATGCCCGCCGCGCCGCCCAGCCCGCCCCAACTGCTGCGGCTGGCCAGCGTGACCGACCGGCTGCATGAAGAAGACAGCTTCGTGCGCGACTGGGCCACCTTCGATGCGGTGCAGCGCGGCGAGCCCATCGGCATGCGCCACGACGGCACGCTGGTCAGCGCGCCGGACGACGGGTTCATCGTCTTTCCCAACGCGCTGGCACTGCCCGGCGCCGAGTGGTTCTACTTCGCGCGGCCGAGCGAACGGGTGCTAGGGCCAGCGCCCTGAAGCATTCGCTCCTTCCCCCTCCGGGGGAAGGCTGGGATGGGGGCGGGCAGAGCGCCCAAATAGACACGCCGCTTGCCCCCACCCCGGCCCTCCCCCGGAAGGGGAGGGAGAAAAAACCGGCGAGCCCTACGGCAGGCGCCGCCGCACTCCTACATCGCAAAACGGCCTGCAGCGCAAAGTTCCGAGCCTGAAGGAGTGTATCCATGGCAGTCTCGAAAAAAGCACCCGCGCCGCGCGTCCTGTGGAAGGGCGCGATCAGCTTCGGCCTCGTCCACATCCCCGTGGCGCTGTACTCGGCCACCACCAGCCAGAGCATCGACTTCGACTGGCTCGACAAGCGCACGATGGACCCCGTGGGCTACAAGCGCATCAACAAGAAGACCGGCAAGGAGATTGCGCGCGAGAACATCGTCAAGGGCGTCGAGTACGAAGACGGCGAATACGTGGTGCTGAGCGACAAGGAAATTGCCGACGCGTACCCCAAGACCACGCAGACCATCGAGATCGAGACCTTCGTGCCCGCCAACGGCATTCCGTTTCTCTACCTCGAGCGGCCGTACTACGTGGCGCCCATCAACCGCGGCGCCAAGGTGTATGCGCTGCTGCGCGAAACCCTGCAGCGCAGCGGGCGCATCGGCGTGGCGCGCGTGGTGATCCAGACCAAGCAGCACCTTGCCGCACTGGTGCCCGTGGGCCCGGGGCTGGTGCTGAACCTGCTGCGCTGGGGCACCGACATCCGGCCGTGGACCGAGTTGCCGCTGCCGTCCGAAGACGCAAAGAAGGCTGGCCTGAACGAACGCGAGATCAAGATGGCCGAGCAGCTCGTGGAGGACATGAGCGCCGACTGGGACCCCGACGAATACAAGGACGAGTTCAAGGACGAGATCCTGCGGCTCGTCGACCGCAAGGTGGCCGCGGGCCAGACCGAGACGGTGACGCAAATCGAGCCCGAGGAAGGCCAGGCCGTCGAAGGCCGCGGCGCAAAGATCATCGACCTGACCGAGCTGCTGCAGCGCAGCCTGCGCAAGGGCGGCGGCGCCAAGGCGTCCACCAAGACCGCCGATGCGGACGAAGAGGAAGACGACGAAGACGAGCCCGCCAAGCCGTCCGCCAAGAGCAGGACCACGGCCAAGGCCAAGCCGAAGACCAAGGCACACGCCAAGACCACCGCAAAGAGCACCAGCGGCAGTGCCGCGGGCAAGCGCTCCGCAGCCAAGTCGGCCCCAGCCCGGCGCCGCGCGGCATGACGGATCGAAAGAGCGAACGAATGGAGACCAGGGCACCGCGCATCACCCATGCGGAACGCGTGATCGACGCCGCCAGCGGCGTGACCAAGGGCGACCTTGCAACCTACTACGCCACCGTGGCGCCGCTGATCCTGCCGCACCTCAAGGGTCGCCCCGTGGCGCTGGTGCGCGCGCCGGAGGGCGTGGGCGGCGAGCTGTTCTTCCAGAAGCATGCGCAGCACAGCGACATCGCCGGCATCAAGCTGCTCGACCCCGCGCTGGACCCGGGGCACGAGCCGCTGCTGCAGATCGACACCGCCCAGGCGCTGATCGGCGCGGCGCAGTACAACACCATCGAGCTGCACACCTGGAACGCCACCTCGCGCGCCATCGGCAAGCCCGACCGCATGACCTTCGACCTCGACCCCGGCGAGGGCGTCGACTGGCAGCAGATCCAGGAGGCCGCGCTGCTCGTGCACGTGCTGCTCGACGAGCTTGGCCTGCCTTCGTTCCTGAAGACCAGCGGCGGCAAGGGGCTGCACGTGGTGGTGCCGCTTCGGCGCGAGCTTGGCTGGGACGAGGTGCGGGGCTTTTCGCGGGCCATCGTCGAGCACCTGGCGCGCATCGTTCCCGACCGCTTCGTGGCCAAGAGCGGCCCGCGCAACCGCGTGGGCAAGATCTTTGCGGACTACCTGCGCAACGGCTTCGGCGCAACCACGGCCAGTGCCTGGTCGGCGCGCGCACGTCCGGGCATGGGCGTTTCGGTGCCGCTGGCGTGGGAAGAACTGCCCGACCTGGGCAGCGCCGCCCACTGGACGGTGGCCAGCATTGCCGACCGCATCGGCGTGGGCAACACGCCTTGGGACGCCATGGAGAGCAGCCGCACGGGGCTTCGCGCCGCCATGGAAATGCTGGGCTACATGCCCTCGTGAGCCGGCGCGATTGCCGGGCTGCCCTACTGCAGCACTTCGGCCGTCGTCACTTCGAAGCGCTGCAACGAGTTGGCGCCGAACACCATGGTGATCGGCACGTCGGCCGCGTCGCGCCCGCGTGCAATCACGATGCGGCCGATGCGCGGTACGTTGTGCCGCGCATCGAAGGTGTACCAGCGGTCGCCCAGGTACACCTCGAACCAGGCGCTGAAGTCCATCGGGTACGGCACGGGCGGAATGCCGATGTCGCCCAGGTAGCCCGTGGCATAGCGCGCCGGAATGTTCATGCACCGGCACAGCGTGATGGCCAGGTGCGCGAAATCCCGGCACACGCCCGTGCGCTCGCGAAAGCCCTCGAGCGCCGTGCGCGTGGGACGCGCGGTCTGGTAGTCGAAACGCAGGTGCTCGTGCACGAAGTCGCAGATGGCCTGCACCCGGTGCCAGCCGGGCGTCACGCGCGAAAAGTTGTTCCAGGCGAACTGCAGCAGTTCGCTGTCCACTTCGCAATAGCGGCTCGGCAGCAAAAAGGGCAGCGTCGACACCGGCAGGTCGGCGGCCGCGTGCTCCATGGCGCCGTAGTCCACCGGGTCGGTCCAGCCGGGGTCGAACACCACGGCATGGTTGCGCAGCCGCACGCTCTCCACGCCCGCGGGTATTCGCACACGCGCGCAGTGGTTGTCGAAGGCGTCCATGTAGTAGTCCGTATGCAGCGGCGGGCTGATGGTGATGTGCTCGCCGTTCTGCAGGTCGGCCGCGCGAGACGGGTGGACTTGCAGCATGTAGATCAGTGCCGTGGGTGCCGTGACGGCGAGTTCAATGTCGAAACCGATCTCTATCTGCATTTGGTTCTTCCCTGTGGGCCAAGTATGTGTTCTGCCAAGGTGCGCAAGCAGGCTTCGTGCCTCCTTTGTTGATGCTATCGGGGCCCCGGTGCGGCGGCACGCGGGCAGACGCGCAAAGCCGCGTAGGTGCCAGCCCGGCTCTGTCGGCGCGCTCCTACCTTGCGCGCCTCACCTCTCCCACAAGCGGCGGCGAGACGTCACTACGGGTAACAGTCTGCGGCAAACATAACCTTTCGATTCGCTCGCAACGCCTTCAAATCGGCTCTTATCGCCCTTACCGGCTGCAGCGCAAGCATCACGACTTGTTCAATCTGTTCTGCTGGAGCGAATCATGAATATCTCCGCCCTGTTCGATTCACTCACCGGTACTTGGGGGGATGAAATCCTGTTCTGGGTGGTGGCCGCGGTGGCAGGTTTCATCTGCCTGATTGCGTTGGTGAACGTGCTGGACCTTTTTCTCGACAACGAAGCTGACCCCCCAATGAAAGATCCTCGATGACGCCACAGAACAAGGCCGCCGCCGGACGCCGATCGAAGGCCACGGACGGCACCAATGCCAAGCAGCAGCAACTCGAAGGCTTCGCAACCGATCATGCGCCCAATCTGACGACCAACCAGGGTCTTCAGATTCCAGACAACCACAATTCGCTCAAGGCAGGTCTGCGCGGGCCCACGCTGCTCGAAGACTTCATCCTGCGCGAGAAGATCACGCACTTCGACCACGAGCGCATTCCCGAGCGCGCGGTGCACGCCCGCGGCTCCGCGGCGCATGGCTTTTTCCAGGTCTACAAGTCGATGTCGCAGTTCACCTCGGCCGACTTCCTGCAGGACCCCGATGCGAAGACGCCCGTTTTCGTGCGCTTCTCGACGGTGGCCGGCGAACGCGGATCGGCCGATACGGTGCGCGACGTGCGCGGCTTCGCCGTCAAGTTCTACACGCGCGAGGGCAACTACGACCTCGTGGGCAACAACATCCCGGTGTTCTTCATCCAGGACGCGATGAAGTTTCCCGACCTCATTCACGCCGTCAAGCCCGAGCCGCACCACGCGATGCCGCAGGCCGCCAGCGCGCACGACACCTTCTGGGACTTTGCCTCGCTCATGCCCGAGAGCACCCACATGCTGATGTGGGCGATGTCGGACCGCGCCATTCCGCGCAGCTACCGAATGATGGAAGGCTTCGGCGTTCATACCTTCCGCTTTGTCAACCATCGCGGCGAGAGCCATTTCGTCAAGTTCCACTGGAAGCCCAAGCTCGGCATCCACGGCCTTGCGTGGGACGAAGCCCAGAAGATCGCGGGCAAGGACCCGGACTTTCACCGGCGCGACCTGTGGGAAGCCATCGAGAACGGCGACTTCCCCGAATGGGAGCTCGGCGTACAGCTCATCGCGCCGGACAAGGCGCAATCGCTCGGCTTCGACCTGCTCGACCCCACCAAGCTCGTTCCCGAAGAAATGGTGCCAGTGCAGCGCATCGGCCGGCTGGTGCTCAACCGCAACCCCGACAACTTCTTTGCCGAAACCGAGCAGGTGGCGTTCCACCCGGGCCACGTGGTGCCCGGCATCGATTTCAGCAACGACCCGCTGCTGCAGGGGCGCCTGTTCTCGTATACCGACACGCAGATCTCGCGCCTGGGCGGTGCCAACTTCCACGAGTTGCCCATCAACAAGAGCGTGTGCCCGTTCCACAACTTCCAGCGCGACGGCATGCACCGCCAGACCATCGCGCGCGGGCAGGTGGCCTATGAGCCCAACTCGCTGGGCGATGGCAAGGAGTTCCGGGTGGACGGCGGCAGCGTCGGCTTCCAGTCGTACCCCGACGAGATGGAGTCGCCCAAGGTGCGCCGTCGCAGCCCGACCTTCGACGATCACTTCACGCAGGCGCGCCTGTTCTTCAACAGCCAGAGCGCGGCCGAGAAAGAGCACATCGTCGCGGGCTTTCGCTTCGAGCTCTCGAAAGTCGATGTGCCGGCCATCCGCCAGCGCATGGTCGACAACCTGGCGCACGTCGACGAGAAGCTCGCGCGCCGCGTGGCGGAGCCGCTCGGCATCGGCGCGCCCGATGCCAAGGCCGCCGCGGGCCGCGCGGGCTATCGCGAACACCGCATGACGCTGCCGATCGAGGAGTCGCCCGCGCTCAGCATGGCCGATACCGGCGACGGCACGATCCGCACGCGCAAGATCGCCATCCTGGTGGCGGACGGCATCGACTCCGCCTCGCTCAAGCCGATCCGCGATGCGCTCGAGCAGGCCGGCGCGCGCTGCAAGGTGGTCGGCCCGCGCCTGGGCACCGTTGCCAGCGCATCGAAGCGGCAGATCGACATCGACATGACCTTCGCCAACGCGCCTTCGGTGATGTTCGATGCCGTGCTGGTGCCCGGCGGCAGCCTGGGCGCCGCGGCCCTTGCGGCGACGGGCGATGCCGTGCACTTCGTGCTCGAGGCCTACAAGCACTGCAAGGCCATCTGCACCGTGGGCGAGGGCGTGCAGCTTCTATCCAAGCTGGGCATTGCCGCCGACGCGCAACCGGGCGACCTGCCTCCGGGGGTCGTGGTGGCGGCCACGCCGGTCACCAACCTGGGCGACAACACCGCGGCCACGCAGATCGCGCAGGACTTCGTCGCGGCCATTGCCAGGCACCGCCACTGGGAGCGCGCCGACATCGAATCGGTTCCCGCCTGAGGCACCCCTTGAACCAGGCCCCAAAGTAGTCCGTTTGCGCTAGGCCTTCTTGCGAATAGCCGCCGCGAGAGGGCGCTCCTAGACTTTCCCCACGAGGCCTGAACGGCGCGCACTTCCGCGACGTCGACCCCCGCAACCGCGGGCACACGGGCCGCACGCGGGGGTCCAATGACGTGGTTTTCGAGAACGGGATGGGAGCGCTCGGCACGTCGTGCAGGAGTCGCGGGTGCTCTCGGGCTGGCTGGCATTCTCTTGCTGGGACACGGGCCATTGGCCTTGGCGCAGCAGCAGGCGCCCAATGCCGAGGCGGCGGCCAGCAAGGCCGAGCAGGCCCGGCTTGCAGACACCGACACCTTGCTGGCATTGACCAGCGAGGGCGCGGTGCTCTACGGGCAAGACGCGGTCAAGCTCTCCGGCTACCAATATTGCAGCCAGGCGGTGGCGCTGGCCGAGGCCGGCGAGTTCAGGCAAAGCGTGCGTGCCGCCAGCAAGGCGCTGCACCTGGCCAATGCCACCCGCGACCCGAACCTGATGGCCATGGCCAACCGGGACCTGGCCATCGTCTACAGCTATTCGGGCCAGCTCGAGAAGGCCGAAGAATTTGCACGCGAGGCGCTCAAGCACCAGGCGCGCGACCCCAAGCTGGTGGTCGGCCCGGTGCAAAAGGTCATCGGCGATGTGCGCACCCGCCGCGGCGACTATGCCGGCGCGGTAATCAGCTACGACGAAGCGCTGGCCAACAGCTCGGCGCGCTATGCCCCGCTGGTGCAGGCCTCTCTCGTCAACGCGCTCATCGAATCGGGCGATGCGGCCAGGGCGCGTGAAGTGCTCGGCGGCATGGCGGCGCCCAAGGACGCGCCGCTCACGGCCCAGCTCGACCGCACGCGTGCACGCCTGCTGCTGGCCGAGAACAAACCGGCCGAGGCACGCGACCTGTACCGCGCGCTCACGGCCCGCCAAGTGGGCACCGACACCGAGTACTACCGCCTCTGGGCTTGGGATGGCGTGGCGCGCAGCGAGCTCGCGCTGGGCCAGAAGCAGGCCGCGGCCGACGCCGTAGCCCGCGCGCTTGGAAGCGTTGACCAGGTGCGTGCCAAGTTCCGCAGCGAAGAATTCAAGATGGGCCTTTTTTCGGACCTGCAGTCGGTGTTCGAGCGTGGCGTCTCCATCTACAGCGATGCGGGCGATGCGCGCCAGGCGTTCGAAGTGAGCGAGCGCAGCCGCTCGCGCGCGCTGCTCGATGCGGTGCGCGGCCGCGCAAAAATCAACGAACGGGCCGCGCACACCGTCGACCTGGCGACGCTGCAAGGCACGCTGGCGCCCGACGAACGCGTGGTGCAGTTCCACGCGCTGCCCGACCGCCTGCTGGTGTGGGTCGTGAGCCCCGCCGGCATCGAAGCCAAGACCGTGCCGGTGCGCCGCGAAGAGCTCACCGAACTGGTGGAGGTGTTCCGCAACTCCATCGTGCGCGGCCGCCGCGCGGCCATCACCAATGCCGACAAGCTGGGCACGGCGCTGCTCGGCCCGCTGGGCCTGGCGCCGGGGCAGCGGGTGATCGTGGTGCCCCACGGGCCGCTGCACTACCTGCCGTTCCAGGCGCTGCGGCTGGGCGGGCGCTACCTGATCGAGACGAATCCGGTGGCGGTGGCGCCTTCCATCAGCATTGCGGTGCAGCTGGCGCAACGCACGCCGCGTGTGAGCGCATCGCTCACGGCTTTCGGCAATCCGCGCATCGAAGACAAGTACGACCTGCCCGGCGCGGAAGTCGAGGTGAAGCAGCTCGCGCAGCTGTTCCCGCGCAACACCGTGTACATGGGCGCGGCGGCCACCAAGACGCAGTTCCGCGACGTGGCCGCACGCTCGCCGCTGATGCACGTGGCGGCCCATGCAGAGGCCGATGCAGTCGACCCGCTGTATTCGCGCATCCTGCTGGCCAACGAAGGCGGCAAGCAGAACTTTCTGGAGGCGCACGAGATCCTCGCGCTCCCTATGGACGGCACGGCGCTGGTCACGCTCTCGGCCTGCGAGTCGGGCCTCGGCCGCATTGCGCAGGGCGACGAGGTGCTGGGCTTCACGCGATCGTTTCTTTCGGCCGGAAGCTCGAGCCTAATCGCATCGCTGTGGCCCGTGTCCGATGACGCAACCGCGGTGCTCATGGGCACGCTCTACGGCGAACTCGCCAAGGGGCGCGACATCCAGAAGGCGATGCAGGCCGGGCAACTCGCTGTGCTGAAGGACCCGAAGATGTCCCATCCTTTTTTCTGGGCGCCGTTCAACCTGATCGGCAACTGGCGTCTCACGGTGGGGAGCTGACATGAAAAGAAGAACCACTGCCATGTCTTGTGTTGCGCGCTGCTGTTCAGGGCGCGCCCCCGCCGACGGGGTACCTTTCTCCGCGAATGTCCCCCGGCCTTCGGCTTCCTCCTTTATTTCGCTGCGCAAGGCACCCCATCGACGTGTGCGTGATGCAGAGCAGTCGTTGATCAGCGGTACACCCAGAGCGTGCCCCAGTGCACAGGGCATCGGGTACTCCGCGCAGCGAAATAAAGGAGGAGCCGAAGGCGGGGGACATTCGCGGAGGGGAGTACCCGGTGGCCTTTGCACGCGCCAAGAACAGCAGCGCCAAGAACACAACCAGCCCACGGTGGAGCACTGAGATGCGCGCTAGCCAACGCTCTACGCCAATTGCCTTTGCTGTCTCCGCTTTAATGGGCGCCACGTTGCTGGTAGCAGCCCAAAGAGCCCATGCAGCAGAGGCAGACACCAACACCCTGCTCCCCACCAAAGACCCCTGCGGCACCTGCGACCGCCCGCTCGCCCAGGCCACCGGCACCGTTGCACCGCAAAGCCTGCCGGCCGCGCCGCAACCGCCTGCCGCCTCGTTCAAGCTCAACGACCTGCGCCTGAACGGCGTCAAGGCGCTGACCAACGAAGAGCTGCAAAGCATCACCGCCCCCTACATCGGCCGCAACGTCACGCTCGGCGACCTTGAAAGCCTGGCGCAGGCCATTACCGTACGCTACAAGGAGCGCGGCTACTTTCTCGCGCAGGCCTTGGTGCCGGTTCAAACCGTACGCGACGGCATCGTGGAAATCAGCGTCATCGAAGGCCGCCTCGGCAAGGTCGACGTCACGGTGGCACCCGACGCGCCCATCAGCGAAGCCCGCGTGCGCGGCTTTCTCGCGCCTCTGCAGCCTGGAGAAGCCGTGAACGCGCCAGCGTACGAACGCGCGATGCTGCTGCTGTCGGACCAGCCCGGCATCCGCGTCACGTCGGGGCTGCAGGAGGGCACGCAAAGCGGCACCACCGATCTTTCGGTCGAAGTCGTCGCGGGCCCGCGCTGGGCCTTCACGGCCGAGGGCGACAACCATGGCACCAAGGAATCGGGGCGCTTTCGCGTCGGTGGCACGGCGCGCTATCTCAGCCCCTTCGGCATCGGCGACAACCTCGACATGCGGCTGATGGTTTCGAATAGCAATGCGCTGCAGTTCGGGCGCGTGGCCTACGAGGCGCCCATCGGCACCAGCGGCCTGCGCGCCGGCATCGGCCTTGCGCGCGTCAACTACGAGCTGGGCGGCGAGTTTGCCGAACTCGGCGCGCAGGGCAGGGCCGATGTGCTCGATTTTTCGCTCAACTATCCGTTGATTCGCCAGCGGCAGCAGAACCTCTTCCTGCGCCTGGGCGCCGACGTGAAGAACCTGACCGACGAGATGAACGCGGTCGACTTCGCATCGAAGAAGCGCGTGCATGGCCTGGGCCTTGGCTGGGCCTGGGAGAGGCGCGACGAGGTGTTCGGCGGCGGCTACTGGGCCAGCTCGGGCACGCTCTACCGCGGCGACCTTTCCATTCGCGACGAGCAGAGCCGTGCGTTCGACCAGAGCGTGGCGGGCCACCGCACCGAGGGCGGCTACACCAAGCTGAGCTTCCAGGTTTCTCGGCTGCAGGCCATCGTGCCGAACCATTCGCTGTATGTGGCGCTCGGCGGCCAATGGGCGAGCAAGAACCTCGACGCTTCCGAGAAGCTCTCGCTCGGTGGTGCGCGCGCGGTGCGTGCGTACCCATCGGGCGAACTGCTGGTGGACGAGGGCGCCATCGGCACCGTCGAATGGCGCTGGTCCCTCAACTCGGAGCTCACGCCTTTCGTGTTCTACGACGCCGCGCGCGGAAAGATCGTGCGCGACCCCTCGCCGTTCGACACCGGCCCCAACCGCCACAGCCTGCGCGGTTTCGGCATCGGCATTTCGTGGGCGCGGCCCGGCAACTTTGCGATCAACGCAACGCTCGCCTGGCGCGACGGCACCCGGCCGGCGCAGACCGATGGCGGCGGCCGCAACCCGCGTTTGTACGTGCAGGCGCAAAAGAGTTTCTAGGGAGTGCCCGCATGAAGAATCGTCAATCCTCCCCCGCGCCGCGTAGCCTCCGGCTACGGCCGCTGGCACTCTCGCTGGCCTGCATCGGCCTCGCGCCCGCCGGTGCACAGATCTTGCCGGCCTTTCCCACGGTCCCCTTGAACGGCGGCACCGTTTCCGTGGGCACACCCACCGCGGTGGGTAACGGCGGCATGGCGCTGGGGATCAACCAGTCTTCGCTGCGCGCCATCATCAACTGGCAGAGTTTTTCCATCGGCGCGAAGGACCAGGTCAACATCCAGCAGCAACTCGGCGCGTCCAGCGTGCTGCTCAACCGAGTGGCGAACGGCGGTCCGCGTTCCGAGATCGCCGGCCTGTTGACGGCGCCGGGCCGTGTGTACGTCATCAATCCCGCGGGCGTGCTGTTCGGAGCGACCGCGCAGGTCAACGTGGGCGGGCTGGTAGCTTCCACGCTGGAGCTCACCGGCGCAGACGAGCTCGCGCGCAACGCGAGCTTCATGGCCGGCGGGCGCGAGCTCAGCCTCTCGGGTCCGGCGAGCGGCCTTGGCGAGGTGACGGTGGAAGCGGGCGCCAAGCTCACCGCCACCGGTGTCGACGGACGCAACGGCGTTATCGCGCTGGTGGGCGCTGCTGTGGTCAACCGCGGTGAGATCAACGTCGCGCGCGGCAGTGTCGGCCTGTTGGCGGGCAATGAGGTGGTGGTGGTCGACCCCGTGGGAGATGGCCTCACCACATTCCGTATTGCAACCACCAACACGGCCGACAACGCGCGGGTCGAGAACATCGTCGATGGCAAGGCGCCGGAAGGCGCACTGAGCGGCCGCATCACAGCCGACGGTGGACGCATCGTGATGATGGCCAGTTCCACCAACTCGGGCGCGACGGTGGTCAATCAGCAAGGGGTGCTACAGGCGCGCTCGCTGGAAAACCGCAACGGCGAAATCTTGCTCGGAGGTACGGGCAGCGGCGGCGCGGCGAACGTGGTGGCGGTTGGCGGCACGCTGGACGTGTCGGCCGGAACCGCCGGCGCGGCGGGCGGAAAAATCGGCATCGAGGGCGACATGCTGCGCGTGCAGGGCGCCACGCTGAGTGCCGGCGGTGCGGCCAACGGCCAGGTGCAATTCACATCGAAGGCCGACGTGCTGGTGCAGGTGGCCGGAAGCGACCCGCAGGTCGATGGCACCAGCACCATCGACGACCAGGTGCTTGCGGGCGCGCTGAACCGGGGAGGCGACGTTACGCTGACCAGCCGCGCGAGCAACATCGGCGATTTTGGCGGCTGGGGCGTGGTGTTCGACAACAAGGCACAGGTCGTGAAGGCCGAGGGCGGCAACGCCAGCCTTACTGTCAATTCCAATCGCAACATCGAGATGCGCGCGGGTTCGGCCATCCAGTCGAAGAGCGGTGCGCTGAACGTGAGCTTCAACGCCGATGCCGAAGGCGCAGCGGGGCAGGACGCGATTCCGCTGGACGACCAGCCGATTCCGCGGCGCGGATCGATCGTGCTGAGCAATGCCACCGTCGAGAGCAACGGCGGCGACATCCGCTTCTATGGCCAGAGCGACCCACTCAACGGCCGCGCCGTGGGAGACGTGATCCGGGAGTTCCCGGTTGACGCCGATCCCACCACGCGCCGCACGGCGGGCATCGAGCTCAACAACAGCACCGTCTCGACTTGCGGTGTCGCACAGGCCGGT
This sequence comes from Variovorax sp. CCNWLW235, assembly GCF_037204085.1. Classification (NCBI taxonomy): domain Bacteria; kingdom Pseudomonadati; phylum Pseudomonadota; class Betaproteobacteria; order Burkholderiales; family Comamonadaceae; genus Variovorax; species Variovorax sp. CCNWLW235. The sequence continues at coordinate 250,052 of NZ_JBBCBW010000004.1, forward strand.
TGCACAGGCGGCGGCAGCATCAGCCTGCGCGGCGAAGGCTCCAGCTGGCAGTACGCCAACACCGGCCTGCCGGACAATTTGCTCGACCTGGATGCGACCGACGGTGTGCGGCTGCGCGACAGCGTGCTGCGCACCGGCGCAGGCGCCATCGGCGTGCAGGGCCGCAGCGGCCTGGACCGCCTGGTGTACGGCGTCACCATCGGCGACGACAGCAAGGTCGAATCGTCTTCGGGCGACGTAACGATTGTCGGCAGCGGGCGCAGTTGGGTCGCGGGCGATGCGGTGGGCGCGCTCATGGGCGCCGCGCAGGGGGTTCAGATCTGGTCCAGCAGCGTGACAACCGGCGGCAACGTCGCCATCGCCGGAACCGGCGCCGATATTTCGGGCGCGATCCAGGACGCGCAATTCATTGCGCTGGCGTCCGCCACCGGAGGTTCGTCGTTCCACTTCGAAGGAACCGGAATCGACTTGTCGTACGCGCCGATCACGGCCGGCGCAGGCAAATCCATTTCGCTCACAGGCACCGCGGGCAGCCAGGCGTTCCAGATCAATGCGGACGGTACGGTGGATGCGGATTTCCCGCCGGCATCGTCGATCAGGCTCGAGGGCGGCGACCTCATCGCCGCAGGCGGCAACATCTCCTTGCAGGGCGGCGCCGGAGCCATCGATGTCCGCGCGTCGAGCACCGACTCCACGCCGACGGAACCCGGCCTGCTGATCAGCACTGCCAGCACGACGGGTGCCGGCGGCAACATCGACATCCGGGCCCGCAATGTGGTGGTGCAGGGCTACAACAGCGAAGGCTTCGGCTACACCCGGCTGGATGCCAGCGGCGTGGCACAGGGCGGCAACATCGACCTGCGCGCGGTTGCGGCAGACGGCGTTCCCGTGAGCGGCATCCTGGGCATAGACAACAACGTGATCCTGGCCGCCAATGCGTCGGCCGCATCGGGCAACGGCGGCAGCATTCGCGCCGTGGGAGACAACACCCTGCTTGCCTATGGCAGCTTCGAGGCAAAGGGCGGGGCGGTGGGCGGCAGCGGCGGTTTCATCGAGACCTCCGGCGGCGCGTTCGACATCGGCGCGATCCGGGTGGAGGCCTCTGGCGCGACGGCGGGCAAGTGGCTGATCGACCCCTACAACGTCGAGATCAACAGCTTCGGCGGTGCACCCGCGCTGCCCGGCAATCCTTATGTGCCCCTGGGGGACTCTGTCATTCGCGACACGGCCATCAGCGATGCGCTCAACGGCGGGACCGATGTCACCATTACCACGGGCACCGGCGGCGATGCCGACCAGGGTGACATCTTCATGAACAACGCCCAGATCACCTACACGGGTGCGGGCGAACGCACCTTCACCCTGGAGGCCCACCGCAGCGTGCGCTCCAACGCCGGAACGACCATTGCGTCGTATGGCCCGGGTGCCGGGCCGCTGAACGTGGTGTTCACCGCCGACGTCAACGGCAGCAGCAGCAACGGCACGGACGGCGGGCAGGTCAGCTACAGCGGCAGCATATATAGCAACGGCGGCGACGTGACCATGACCGGCGCCTGGGCCAACAACTCGAACCTGGGCAGCAGCGTGGCCCTTTCCCAGGGCGTGGTAGTCGACACGCGCGGCGGCAACCAGATCGTCTCGCCCGGGGTGTACACCGGCGGCAGCGACGCTGCAGCTGGCGGCAACGTGACGCTCACCGGGCGCAGCGTGGCGCCGGTGAGCGCCGGCACCACCGACGCGGGCGTGCTGATCAACGACGCCAGGATTGCCACGTCGACAGGCAACGTGGACATCTTCGGAAGCAGCACGCTCAACAGCGGCGTTCGCCTGGTCAGCAACACCGCCGACAACGGCATTCACACGACGACCGGCAACGTGCGCATCACCGGCATCGGCAGCTTCACACCCAACAGCGCGGCCTTGCCGGGCCACGGCGTGGTGATCGGCGGCAACAGCTTTGCAGCGGGCAACCTGCCGATGGTGCAGACCGGTAGCGGCAACATCGAAATCAACGGCCTGCGTCTGGCCAGCGGCGGCCCCGCGGGCGGCGACGGGGTCTTCATCGGCAACCGCGCGCTCATCACCAGCACCGGCGGCGGCAACATCAGCGTCACGGGTGAATCGCAGAGCGCCGGCGGTGCGGGCATCCGCTTTGCCAATGAGCAGCCGATCACCGTGCTCATTCCCGCGGGCCGGATCGAGGGAAGCGGCAACGTGGTGCTGCGCGCTTCCAACGACGGCACGAGCGATGCGCTGGTGCTCGGCACCGGCAGCCAGGTCAGCGCGGCCGGCGTGCTGAATCTGCGGCCCGGCGGCGTGGATCTGGCGGGACCACCGCTGGACTACACCGCCACGCCGGTGGATCGCACCGGCAACGTCATTACCATCGGCGGCGCGGCTGCCACGGGCTTTGCGGTATCGGCCACGGAGCTGACGCGCATGAGCGCACCGACCATGGTGTTCGGCAGCAATGCGCACGCGGCCGACATCAACGTGATCAGCGCCTTGAACTTTGGTGCCGGCGCTGTCACGCTGCAGAACGAAGGCGGCGGCAACATCGCGCTGCAAGCACCCATCACTGCTGCGCGCGTAGGCCTCGCGTCGGCCGGCAACATCACGCAGACCGCAGCCGCACCCATCACAGCGGGCACGCTGCTGGCCCGGTCCAGCGGCGGCAGCGTGCTGCTCGACCAGGCGGCCAACAACGTGAGCGCGAACACGCTGGGCGGCGGGGCCGCCGGCGCATTCCGCTACCAGGACGTGGACGAACTGCGCATCGGGCCCGTCTTGGTCATCGGCTACGACGCGGCCGGCAATGCGCCGCAGGTGGTGTCGGCCGGTTTCATGGCGGCGGACACGGTGTTCGTGCGCACGCTGAGCGGTGACCTGCAGCTGGGTACGGCGGTAAGCAGCACTTCGGGCGCCGACCTGGTGGCAGCGGCGCGGTTCCAGAACGTGGGCGGTGCCAGCCTGGGCGGCGCGCCCTGGCGCGTGTGGGCCGACACCTGGATCGGCGAAACGCGCGGCGGCGTTGCCGGCTCGGGCCTGCTGCCCAACCTCTACAACTGCGCCTACCTGGGCCTGTGCGGCGTGAGCGTGTCGCCGGGCGATAACCATTTCATCTATGCGCAGCGGCCGACCGCAACGGTCGTGATCGGCAATGCGTTCCGGCCGGCCGGCCTGAACAATCCGCTCTTCACCTGGAGCATCACGGGCCTGATCCTCGGCGACAGCGGTGCCGGCTTCAGCGGTGCGGTGGGCACCGCGGCCAACCGGTCGAGCCCGCCCGGCGCTTATGCGATCAACGGCAGCTTCACCTCGGCCGAGGGCTACCTGGTCAACGTGGTGCCGGGCACGCTCACGGTCGGCGGCTTTCCGCAGATTCCGAAGGCCGATGTGATCCGCGACCTGCCGACCACCTGGCTGTACGACCGCAACATCGGCCCGCCGCCGATCTGCTTTGCGACCGGCCCGCTTGAAGGCGACCGCGCCTCGCAAGGCAGCGACGTGCTGGCGCGTGAATGGTCGCGCGTGCGCTCGCGGCCCAATCTCACGAGCTGCGTCGACACCGAGAAGCGCAACGGCTGCGCCGACTTCTAGCGGCTGACGCTCGCGGCTAGCCCGCGGCTAGCCCGCGGCGCCGAAACGGCCCGTGTAGGTGCGCAGGCCCTGGTGCGACAAGTCGGACTGCGCATCGATATGGATCTTGCCGCCGAGCGCCTGCCAGCGACGGCAGAACGCGTAGTCCTCGCTCAGGTAGCGGCCGTTGCCGGGCTCGGCCAGCACGTCGAAGAAGCGGTAATGGGGCCATGCCTGCGCTGCGGTGTCGCGCGACGGCTCGGGCGTGTAGCGCAAATCGGGCCGGGCTTCGGCCAGGCGCTCGAACACCTCGCGCGCGATCAGCATGAAGCCCGTGGGCGCATCGAGCACCTCGATGAAGCCATCGGCATCGACCTTGCCCTCGCCGGTCCACGCGTTGGCCGGAAAGCGCGCATGCCGCGCCTCGAAGTCGGCGCGCGTGCTGCCCGCGGGCAAGGCCTCGCGCAGGCCGTCGGCGGGCCAGCCGTCCTCCTTGAGCGGATAGATGCCGGCCACCACGTCGCGGCCGGCCAGCAGCAGCCGCAGCGCTGCGGAAGGCTCGAAGCCGATGTCGGCATCGATCCAGAACAGATGCGTCCAGCGCGTGTCGGCCATGAACTCGGCCACCAGCCGGTTGCGTGCGCGCGGAATCAGGCTGTCGCCGTCCAGGAAGCGCGTCTGCATCGAAAAGCCGTGGCTCCAGGCGAGGTTCACCAGGCCGAGCAGGCTGCGCACGTAGATCGAGGCCAGCGCGCCGCCGTAGCTCGGCGTCGCGATGAAGGGGCGGATGTCCTTGAGTGCGGCAATGTCGAGCATCGGAAGGGCTCCTGTCGGCAGGCGCGGAGGGCTGCGGCCTGTGTGTGTGGTGGCGCTCAGGCCGGCGAGGTGGCATGCCGCCGCGTGGAAAGCAGCGCGCGCAGCTTGGCCGGGGCGACCGGCTTGGTGAGCAGCATCACGCCGCCATGGCGCAGGCGCTGCAGCACTTCGGGCCCGGTGGCGCCGGACACGAGCACGGCGAGCGCGTCGGGCTGCAGGCGCTTGGCGGCGGTGATCACGTCCATGCCGTCGTCGGCGCCGGCCAGTTGCAAATCGCACAGCACCGCGTCGAAGCGCAGGTCGCCGGTGCCCAGCCGCGCGATGGCTTCGGCCCCGGTGGCGATGCATTCGACCTCGCAACCCCACTGCTCCAGCAGCGCGCGGCTGCCGTCGAGGATCACGGGGTCGTCGTCGACCACCATGCAGTGCAGGCCGGCCAGCGGCGTGAGCGCGCGCGGCGCGGCTGCGGGCGCGGTGGCTTCAGCCGCCTGAGCGGCGGGCAGGGTGAGCGCAAAGGTGCTGCCCGCCTGCAGCGCCGAGCGCACCGTGATGCGGGTGCCGAGCAGCGCGGCGATGCGCGCGCAGATGGCAAGGCCCAGCCCGAAGCCGCGGCGCCTGTCGCGCTCGGTATTGGCCACCTGGTAGAACTCTTCGAAGATCCGGCCCTGGTGAATGGGCGCAATGCCCACGCCGTTGTCGCGCACTTCGATGCGCACGTTGTCGCCGTCGGCCCGGCTGCGCCGCGCGGCCACCAGCACCGTGCCGCCGGCGGGCGCATGGCGCAGCGCGTTGGCCACCAGGTTGCCCACGATGCGCTGCAGCAGCGCCGCATCGCTGCGCACCGCAAGGCCGCGGTCGCTCCAGCGCAGCCGCACGCGGGTTTCAGCCGCGGTGGGGGCGTGCTGCGCATCGAGCTGGTCGAACAGTGCGGCCAAAGGCACCTTGGTGATCGCGGGCGTCAGCACCTGCGCGTCGAGCCGCGAGATTTCGAGCAGGTCGTCGAGCAGCACGCCCATGAACTCGGTGCTCTCCTGCAGGCGCAGCACGGCCGGGCGCTGCGCCTCGGTGGCGCTCGGCAGAAGGCCGTCGATGAAAAGCCCCATGGCATGCAGCGGCTGCCGCAGGTCGTGGCTGGCCGCGGCCAGGAACCGTGCGCGCGACAGCGCCGCCTGCTCGGCTTCGGCCATGCGCTGCAGCGCCACGGCCGTGGCCTCGCGCACGCGCTCCTCGCTGACCTGGCGGTTGCGCTGCAGCCGCTCGGCCAGGCGGTCGATGTCGTGTGCGAGCACGGCCAGCTCGTGCGTGTGGCCCTTGCCCGGCGATGCCGGGGCAACGCTCCGCGGCTCGCCCTCGACCACGTCGCAGCGCGCTTCGAAGTGCCCGGCCTCCAATGCCGCCACCGTGCGCGACACGCGTCGCAGAGGCCGCGCCACCGTGCGTGCCATGTGGCGCACCGAGGCCCATGCCGCGAGCAGCGCCACCATTGCAATGCCGATGCCCGCCATGAGCGAGCGGCTGCGCTCGCGCGCGTAGGCCGTGGTGTCGCGAAAGGTCTGCACCAGCCCGATGGGCGTTTCGCCCGCCGCGGTGGAGCCCGCGGGCGCGAAAGCGCTGGCGCGCGAAGCCTCGCGCAGCGTGACGGGCGAGGTGAACATGCGCAGCTGCGCAAGCGCCGATGCCTTGGGGCCGGCGGTCACGAACACGCCCGCGCTGTTGCTGATTTCCACCCGCATCACCTGCCCGCCGCGCAGCGCCGCATTGGCCACGTTCTGCAGCGCCGGCAAGTCGCCGGCATAGAGACTCAGGTCCGACATGGCGGCCACCTGGCGCGCCACGGCCTGGCCTTCCGCATCGAAGGCTGCCTCGAGCGTTTGCAGGCGGTTGTGCGTGAACCAGCCGGTGAGCGCCAGCGCCACCGCGGCGCACGGCACCACGCCAAGGCGGAACAGGTCGCGTTGCAGGTTGCCGCGCACCACGAGTGTGGGCGTGGACAGCGGCTGCGGCTGCGCCGGCGAATCGGCGCGCGTGCCTTCGGGCGTCGTCCCCTTGTCGCTCATCGGGTGACGGTGAGCCGCTCGGTCAGTTCCCGCTCCTCCGGCAAGCGCAGTCCGAGTCCGCGCGCCACGGTCATGTTGACGCGCACGGTGGCGGGCGTGGCCGACTCCACCAGCGGGCCGGTGCCGGCACTCGCCAGCTTCTGGCCGAGCAACCGCGCCTGCCGCGCCAGCTGCGCCGGCGTAGAGACCGCTGCCGCAAGCCCGCCCGAACGCACCAGCCCTTCGCTGGCGCCGAACACCGGCAAGCCCGCTCCGGCGCCCGCGCGCAATACCGAGAGAGTGGCGGCTTGGCTGTCGCCGATCAGGTCGGGCAGCACCATCAGCGCGTCGCTGCGCGGGACCACCGAATGCAGTGCAGCGGCCAGCGACCTGGCGTCGGGCGCGTATTCCACCTGCACGTCCCACGGCGGGTTTGCGCCCTGCGCGGCGCGCTGCAGCTCGCGCACCAGCGGCTCCGATTCGGGCGTGGCGACCACGCCGATGCGGTACTTGTGCGGAAGCACCGCACCCACGAGCGCAAGCTGGTCGCCCATGGCGGGGTCGCGCAGCAGCACGCCCACGCGCCGGTCGCCGCGCCGCAGGGCCGGGCTGCTGGCGCGCAGGGTTTCGTAGTCGAGCCGGCTCAGCATCGCAAGCACCAGCGGCTGCTGGCCGGGTCGCTCGAGCGCCGCGCGCGCCGCCGGCACGCCGACCGCCATGGTCATGCCGGCGTCCGCCGACACGGTGCGCAGGCCGCGCGTTCGCACGCCGGCATTGGCGCCGCGGTCGGGCTCGGCGGCGGCTGCTTCCACGGCTTGCGAGGTGTCCGTGCCGCCTTGCGGAAGCCGCACCAGGTCGAAGCGGCCGCCGGGCTCCTGGCCCGCACGAAGATGCTGCACGAACTCCGAGTGCGCGGCGAGGTCGTCGCTCATCAGCACCGTGAGGCCGGTGGCCGATGCGGCGGCGGCCAGCTGCACCATGCCGAAGGCCAGCGCGGCGCGAGCGCCGCAGCGCAGCCGTTTCCGGAAGAGCGAGATGAAAGGGTTCACGGCAACAAACATGGACTGCTTCTGCAGCAAGAGAGAGCAGTACCCAATGTAAGGAAGCCCCCTGGTTGGCGCGATAAGGCGGAGGGCTTATGTCGGCACCCGCCAGCGCTTGCAGGCGTGATGAAGTGCACAGCGCGGCGGCTGCTTGGCCTATGTCCGATGGACTAGGGCCTTCAGGCCCCTAGGCTTCGGCGTTGAGCAACGCCGCCGCGCGCTGGGCCTGAATGGCCTGGCGCAACACGCGCGGAGAAACCGGCTTGTAGAGCACCGCGATGCCGGCGCTGGCCACTTCGCGCAGGCGGTCGGGCTTGGTTTCTCCCGTGACCAGCAGGCGTGCCGTGCCGGGCCCGATGCCGCGCGGATGGCGTTCGAGCGCCGCGATCACGTCCAGCCCGTTGTCGCCGCCCTGCAGGAGCAGATCGCTCACCACCACGTCCGGCGGCCGCTCCCACGCGTCGGCCAGCGCGAGTGCCTCGGCGCGGGTCTGCGCCGCCTGCACCTCGGCGCCCCAGTTTGTGAGCACCACCGACAGGCCTTCGAGAATGGTGCGCTCGTCGTCGATCACCAGGATGCGCAACTGCTCGAAGCTGGGTTCCTCCTCGATGGCGCTGAGGGCCGGCGTCACGTCAAGCGCGGGCAATGCGGCCGGCGCCGAACGCACCAGCACCCGCACGCAGGTGCCCTTGTTCGGCCGCGAGGTGAGCTCGACGCGGGTGTTGAGCAGTTCCGTCAGGCGCTGCACCGTGGCAAGCCCCAGGCCCATGCCGCGCTGGCCGCGCGGCGCCTGGCGGCCGGTGGCCTCCACCTGGTAGAACTCTTCGAACACGCGCGCCTGGTGCTGCACGGCAATGCCCACGCCGGTGTCGACCACGTCGATGCGAACGCCCTTGCCGCGCCGCCGGGCGCCGATCAGCACGCCGCCTTCGATGGTGTGGCGCAGCGAGTTCGACACCAGGTTGTTGAGGATGCGCGAGAGCATCACGTAGTCGCAGCGCACCCAGAGGTCGGTCTTGCGCGCCACCAGCCGCAAGCCCTGCTGCTCGGCCACCGGACGGAAGTTGCGGCTGATCTCGTCGAACAGCTGGTCGAGCGGAAAGTCTGCCCACTGCGGCTGCAGCACGCCGGCATCGAGCTGCGAGAGATTGAGCAGTTCCGAGAACAGGCGGTCGAGCGAATCGACGCACTCGCGGATGTGGCCGATGCGCTGCAGGCGCACAGGGTCGGTCTCGCCATTGGCCAGGCCGTCCGAAAACAGCGTGAGCGCATGCAGCGGCTGGCGCAGGTCGTGGCTGGCGGCGGCCAGCAGGCGCGTCTTGGCCTGGCTCGCGACTTCGAGCTGCTGGTTCTTGCGCGCGAGTTCGGCCGTGGCCTCGCTGATGCGGCTTTGCAGCAGCCGGTGGCTTTCGGCCAGCGCGCGCGCCGCCTGGTTGAAGCCGTGCTGCAGGTGCCGCACCTCGGAGGTGCCCTCGATGGTCACGCTCGCGGCCTCGCCGGCGCCCAGGCGGTCGACCGCCTTGCCCAGCGCACGAATCGGCTCGCTGATGCGCCGCGCGGCCCACCAGCCCGCCAGCCCCACGCCCACCAGGCTGGTTGCCAGCACCAGCACCACGTTGAGCCACACCGAGCGCCGCGCGTCCTGCACGGCGTCCAGGCTCATCTCGACCATGACCTTGCCGCTATGCCGGCCGTCCTCGCTCACCACCGGCACCACCACCTGCAGCCCTTCGCCCCGGGCGCGGTCGACGGTTTCGGAGTTGGCGACGATCTCGCCGTCGTCCGACCAGATCTGCACCTGCTGCACGTGCGGCTGATAGGTGCCCGACTGGGCCGTGCGCTGAAGAATGCGGCGGTCCATGCGCACCAGCGGAGCTTGCGCCGCGGTGGCAACCTGCAGCGCCACCGTTTGCGCATTGGCGCGCATCAGCTCGGTGAGGTTGTCCAGGTGCTGGCGCGTCAGAACGGCAATGGCCGCCAGCGTGGCAGCGGTTGCCGGCACCAGCGCCAGCAGGATCAGCTGCTGGGCGAAGGTGAGGCGCGCAAGCCCACGGACGACGCTGAAGTTCCAGTTCATGGGGGCATTTGGCGCATGAAGATCAAGCTTAGAGGCCCAGATTACGGAGCGAAAGATGGGAAAAACATCACAAAAACAACTTGTATTTGATATCTAATCGTGTCCGCGTTGTCCATGTTAGACCCGCTGACCCGCAGCGGCCCATGTTCCGTGTCCAAAAATGCAGGCCTCCCCAAGCCGCGTCCGGAAGGCTTCCGGCGCCATTGATGCCTTTCATGCCCCGCACCGCAGCCCGTGGTTCAGGCGTGCTGCCGCCATGGTGGTTCGCCGCGGCGCACTCGCGTTGATGCTGCTCGCCGGCCTGCCGATGCTGGCGGCCGCCCAGCCCGCGCTGCAGCCCGATGCACCGGTGCGCTTCGGCATCCTGCCGCTCGGCGGTGCTTTCGAATCGCGCAGCGACTGGGACCCTTTGCTGGCCGAACTGAGCCGCGCCATCGCCCGGCCGGTGAGCGTGCTCTCGGTCAATTCGTATGAGGCGCTGGAGCAGGCCATCCGCCGCGACGAGGTCGACATGGCGTTCCTGTCCGGAAAGATGGCGCTAGACGCCGTGACGCAGCGCCGCATGAAAGTGGTGGCGCAGGTGGTGCGCCACGACGGCCTGGCGGGCTACCGCGCGCTGCTGCTCACCCGCAAGACGCCGCCGTTCAATACCAAGAAGAGCCTGCTGGGCGAGCCGGAACGCTGGCGCCTTGCGCGCGGCGAGCGGCAGTCGGTCTCCGGCTTCATCGTGCCGCAGCTGCAGTTCTTCCTGCCCAACCACATCGCCATGGAAACCCGCTTCCTGAGCGAGATCGTCGGCACCCACCAGGCGACCGCCCTCGCCGTGGCCAACAACGAAGCCGATGTGGCCACCAACAACACGGCCGATTTCGAGCGCTTCAAGCAGCGCTTTCCGGCTGAGGCGCAGCGGCTGCAGGTGCTGTGGGAGTCGGAGCTGATTCCGCATGCGCAGATCGTGGTGCGGCGTGAATACCCGCCCGAGTTGCGCAGCAGCGTGCAGGCTTTCCTGGTCGGCTACGGCCGCGCCAAGGGCCCCAAGGGCGATGCGGAGCGGGCCGTGCTCAAGTCGCTGCACGACCTGGCCGGCTTCGTGGCGGCGGACAACAGCTCGCTGCAGCCGGCCGCCAAGCTTGCCTATCAGCTGGCCAAGCAGAACGCCATGACCGCGCAATGGGTCAACGACGAGGCGCGGCAGGCGCGCCTGAAGCGCATCGAAAGCGGCTACGTGGAGCAGGCCACCGTCCTTCGGGACCTGTCGCCCTGACATGCCTGCCCGCGCGCTGCCTCGCGCTGTCGGGTGGATTGCCGCCATGGCACTGCCGCTCATGCTGGTTGCCACCGCGCTCTTGCTTGGCCCGGGCAGCGCCGGTGCCACCGAAAAAGCGGCCGCTCCCGCCAAGCCCGTGCGCTTTGGCGTGCTGCCGCTGGGGGGCGCGGTCGAGTCGCGTGCGTTGTGGATGCCGCTGCTGGCCGACATGAGCCAGGCCATCGGCGTGCCGGTGACTGCTTACTCCGTGGCGTCGTACGAAGAGCTCGACCGCGCCATCAAGCGCGATGAGGTCGACATGGCGTTTCTCTCGGCCAAGATCGCGCTGGACGCAGTGATGCAGCGGCGCATGAAGGTGGTGGCGCAAATCGCCCGCCGGCCCGGCATGCCCACCCACCGCGCGGTGCTGCTCACGCGAAGGACCGGCGCGCCCAACACGCTGGAAGCGGTGCTCGCAGAGCCCGAGCGCTGGCGCCTCGCGCGCGGCGACAGCCGCTCGGTGACCGGATTTCTCATACCGCAGAGCCAGCTGTTCCTGCCGCGCAAGATCCAGATGGAAACCCAGTTCCGCGGCGAGATCGTCGGCAACCACCAGGCCACCGCGCTTGCAGTGGCCAATGGCGACGCCGACGTGGCCACCAACAACACCACCGACTTCGAGCGCTTCAGGGAACAGTTTCCCGTCGAGGCCGCGCGGCTGCATGTGGTGTGGGAGTCCGAGCCGCCGCCCGGCGCACAGATGGTGGTGCGGCGCGACTACCCACCCGCGTTCCAGGCCCGGCTGCAGGCTTTCCTGATCGGCTACGGCCAAGGCAAGGGCCCGCGCGCCGATGCCGAACGCGAAGTGCTCAAGACGCTGCGCGCGGCCTACGGCTATGCGCCGGCCGACGACAGCGCGCTGTTGCCCGAGGCCACGCTGGAGTACCAGCTGGGCAAGCAGAACGCGATGGCGGCTGCGTGGGTCAACGATGCGGCGCGCGAGCAAAGGCTGCGGCGCATCGAGCAGGCTTACAAGGAACAGGTTGAGACGTTGCGCGCGGCGTCTGGCGCCGCGCGCTGAGCCAAGGCGCGCGAGGCGCCCGCCTAGTCCCTTCGCCGTAGCTCCAAATCCCTCCGCCTAGGCCGTTAGGCGGATTTGCCGCCGGCCTTGCGCGCCGGAAACTCCGTGCTTCTTTCGGGCAGCCCTTGCCTTTGACGGAGTGCGGATGAGTTGGCGAACAAAAGTGGTCTGGAGCGAGGGGATGCTGCTGCAGCCCCAGCACCTGCAGCAGAGCGAGCGTCATGGCGACCATGCGCGGCATGTGCTTTTGCGGTCGACCACGCCCTATGCCTGGGGTTTCGCGGAGATCGAGATCGACCAGGCCGCGCTCACGCTGGGCAAGCTCGCGCTGGTGCGCGCTGTAGGCATCTTCGGCGACGGCACGGTGTTCGACATGCCGGCGGTCGATCCGCTGCCCGAGCCCATCGACATTCCACCGACGATGCGCGACGAGGCCGTGATGCTCGCGCTGCCGCTCCGCCGCGCCGGTGCGCGCGAGGCCGACGCAGAAGAATATGAAGAGCTGGTGCGCCACCGCGTGCTCGAGTCCGATGTGCCCGACTCCAACACCGCCGGCGAGCGCACGGCCATGCTGCAACTGGGCCAGCTGCATACGCGCCTGATGCGCGCCGGTGAAGCGACCGATGCCTGGACCACACTCGGCGTGGCCCGGGTGGTGGAACGCCGCGTCGACAACCAGGTGCAGCTCGACCGTGCCATGCTGCCGCCGCTGCTCGACGTGGCGGGCCATGCCGTGATCCGTTCGTGGCTCGACGAACTGCTGGGCCTTTTGCGCCAACGCGGCGAGGCGCTGGCCGGGCGGATGACGCAAGGCGGCACGGGCGGCGTGGCCGAGATCGCGGATTTCATGCTGCTGCAGACGGTCAACCGCAACGAGGCGGTGTTTGCGCACCTGGCCAAGAGCGCGATGCTGCACCCGCAGCATTTCTTCGAGCATGCCCTCGGGCTGGCGGGCGATCTGGCGAGTTTTCGCGATTCGCGCCGTGTCACGCGCTTTGGTCCCTATATCCACGACGACCTGGCGCTGAGCTTCCGCCCGGTGATGGATGACCTGCGCCGCAGCCTGTCGATGGTGCTGGAGCAGTCGGCCATCCGCATCGAGCTGCACGACCGCAAGCACGGCGTGCGCGTGGCGGTGGTCACCGATGTGGAGCTGCAGCGCAAGGCGACCTTCGTGCTTGCGGTGAATGCCAACATGCCGAGCGAGGCGCTGCGCGCGCGCTTTCCCACGCAGGTCAAGATCGGCCCGGTCGAGCGCATCCGCGACCTGGTCAACCTGGCGCTCCCGGGCGTCACGCTCACGCCCATGCCGGTGGCGCCGCGCCAGATTCCCTTTCATACCGGGGCCAACTACTTCGAGCTTGAAACGCGCAACAGCGACCTGTGGCGCCAGCTGGAGCAATCGGGCGGCATCGCGATGCACATCGCGGGCGACTTTCCCGGCCTCGACCTCGCGTTCTGGGCCATTCGTTCCTAGCCGCATCGGGCTGACGGAAACGGAACACCATCATGACCACACCAGACCCCTTCGCCGCTTTCGAGTCGGAGCGCACGGTCATCAAGCCCAAGCCGCGCACGCCGGCCGGCACGCCGCCGCCCGCGGCTGCGCCCGCGCCGTTCTTCGGCGGTGCCGATCCGACACCCGCCGCGGATGTAGGCGAGATCGGGCTGCTCAATCCGCTGGTGTCGGCCGCGGGCAAGCTGCTGGTGCTCATCGGCAAGTTGCGCAACCTCGCGCAGCCGCCCAACGTGCCGGCCTTGCGCGCCTCCACCGCCGAGGCGGTGAACCAGTTCGACGCCGCCGCGCGCCGCGCCGGCATCTCCAACGAGTCGGTGCTTGCCGCCCGCTACGTCCTCTGCACTTCTCTCGACGAAGCCGTGGCCAACACGCCCTGGGGCGTGCAGGCCGGCTGGAACAAGCAGAGCCTGCTGGTGCAGTTCCACAACGAAACCTGGGGCGGCGAAAAAGTGTTCCAGCTGCTCGCCAAGCTCGCGCAGGACGTGCCCACGCACCGCCAGCTGCTGGAGCTCATCTACAGCGTGCTCGCACTCGGTTTCGAAGGCCGTTACCGCGTGGTCGACAACGGCCGTGCGCAGCTCGATTCGGTGCGCCAGCGCTTGGCCGACCTCATCGCCAAGGACCGCCCGCCGCTCGAAGCCGAGCTCTCGCCGCATTGGCGCGGGCAGGGCGCGGGCACCGTGCGGCTGCGTGAATCGCTGCCGCTGTGGGTGTTTGCGGCAGGCTTTGCGCTGCTGCTCGCGCTGGCCTGGTTCGGCCTGCGGCTCACGCTCAACTACCGCTCCGACACCACCTATGCCGCCGTGTCGGGCCTGCGCGTGCCCAACATACAGATTGCGCCGCCCGCCGTGCCGGCCAAGTCGCCGCGGCTCGCGCGCTTTCTCGAGCCCGAGATCAAGCAGGGCCTGGTGACAGTGACCGACGAGGCCGACCGCAGCGTGGTGCGCCTGCGCGGCGACTCCTTCTTCGGCTCCGGCAGCGCCGAGCCCATGGCCGCCTCGCTGCCGGTGCTGCGCCGCATCGGCCAGGCGCTGGCCGAGGTGAAGGGCGAGGTGCTGATCACCGGCCACTCCGACAACCAGCCGATCCGCTCGCTGCGCTATCCCTCCAACTGGCACCTGTCGGCCGCGCGCGCCGATGCGGTGAAGGGCGCGCTCACCACGCTGGTGGAGCCGGCGCGCATGCGCTCCGACGGCAAGGCCGACGCCGAGCCCGTGGCCGCCAACGACACCCCGGCCAACCGCGCGCGCAACCGGCGTGTCGACATCGTGCTGTTGTCGGAGCCCGATCGGGTGGCTTCGGCGGGAGTGACGAAATGATCAAGAAAATCTTCGGCTTCCTGTTCAGCCCGCTGCTGCTGACCCTGCTGGCGCTGGTCATCGTCGCGCTGCTGATCTGGTGGATCGGCCCGCTGGTGAAGATCGGCGCGTGGGTGCCGCTCGAGAGCGAGCTTGCACGCGCATTGCTGATCGGCGCCATCGTGCTCATCGTGGTGCTGCGCGCGCTCTACCGCCGCTGGCGCGCGCGCCGTGCGAGCCAGCACCTGACCGACGGCTTGATGAAGGCGCCGTCCGCAAAGACGGACGCTCCGGTCAACGGCGAACAGAAGATCCTCGACACGCGCTTCAGCGAAGCCGTGGCCACGCTCAAGCAGATGCGCCTGCATGCGGCCGGCAAGAAGCCCGGCTGGCGAGATTGGCTTTCCATCTCCGGCGGCAGCTATCTGTACGACCTGCCTTGGTATGTGTTCATCGGCGCGCCCGGTGCAGGCAAGACCACCGCGTTGGTCAATTCGGGCCTCTCGTTTCCGCTGGCGGAGAAGTTCGGCCCCGGCGCCATCCGCGGCGTGGGCGGCACCCGCAACTGCGACTGGTGGTTCACCGACGAGGCCGTGCTCATCGACACCGCCGGTCGCTACACCACGCAGGACAGCCACCAGTCGGAAGACAAGAGCGCATGGGAAGGCTTTTTGGGCCTGCTCAAGAAGGCGCGCCCGCGCCGGCCGCTCAACGGCGTGTTCCTGACCGTGAGCGTGGCCGACCTGCTGAGCCAGGGCCCCGAGCAGCGCACACAGCTGGCCGCTTCCATTCGCGCGCGGCTGCTCGAGCTGGATGCCAAGCTCACCACGCGGCTGCCGGTGTACGTGCTCGTCACCAAGAGCGATTTGCTCTATGGTTTTACCGACTACTTCGACGACCTTGGCAAAGAGCAGCGCGCGCAGGTGTTCGGCTTTACGCTGCCGGCCGACGAGAACGTGCAAGCCGATGACAAGGGCCTTTCCACCGCCTTCAACCGCGAGTTCGCGCTGCTGCACAACCGCGTGAACGATGGGCTCATCGCGCGCATGCAGCGCGAGACGGACGGCACGCGGCGCGCGGCGATCTTCGGCTTTCCGGCGCAGTTCGGCTCCATCGGCTCGATGCTGTCCGACCTGCTCGACCAGGTGTTCACCGGCTCCCGCTTTGCGCAGCCGCCGTGGGTGCGCGGCGTGTACTTCACCAGCGGCACGCAAGAGGGCAGCCCGATCGACCGCGTGATGGGCAGCCTTGCGCGCAGCTTCGGCCTGGAGCGCGCCATGCTCGCGCCGCAGAAGTCGAGTGGCCGCAGCTACTTTCTCACCGCGCTGCTGCGCGAAGTGGTGTTTCCGGAGCAGCGCCTGGCCGGCGCCAACGTGAAGCTGGAGCGCCGGCGCCACACGCTGCGCATGGCCGGTGTTGCGGCCATGACGCTGGTCACGCTGGCGCTGCTGGCGGGCTGGGGCTACAGCACGCTGCAGAACGTCAACTACCTGAAGTCGGTCGAGGCCCGTGTCGAGCCCGCGCGCCAGACCCTTGCGGCGCTGCCTTCGCGCGTGCAGAACCTGGTGGAGGTGGCGCCCGCGCTGCAGGGCCTGCGCGACATCTGGAAGACGCCCGACAACCGCCAGGGCGACGAGCCGCTGTCGATGACGCTGGGCCTCTACCAGGGCGACAAGCTCGATGCGGCCGCCATGCTCACGCACCAGCGCGCGCTCAACGACGCCTTCCTGCCGCAGATCGCCAAGCGCATCGAAGACCAGCTGCGCACCGCGCAGAAGGACAACCTGGAGTACACCTACGAGGCGCTCAAGAGCTACCTCATGCTCTACCAGCCCGAGCACTTCGACGCCGAGGCGCTCAAGGCCTGGATCACGCTCGACTGGGCGCGCAGCCTGGACCGCGGCATTCCCGAAGACCAGCGCCAGGCTCTTGAAGATCAGCTCGACGTGCTCATTGCACAAGGCCCGCCGCGCTCGCCGCTCAAGATGGACGAGAACCTGGTGCGCAGCGTGCGCGCGGTGCTTGCGAGCTATCCGCTGGAGCAGCGCGTGTTCAGCCGCCTCAAGCGCCAGCGCGCCACCAAGGACATTCCGGGCTTCAGCATCGCCACCGCCGCGGGCCCGTCGGCACCGCTGGTGTTCGAGCGCATCAGCGGCAAGCCGCTGACCGAAGGTGTGCCGGGCATGTTCACCTACGACGGCTATCACAAGCGCTTCCAGAACGAGGTGACGGTGCTCACCGGCCTGCTCGCGCAGGAAGACCCGTGGGTGCTGGGGCAAGACCGCAGCGCCACCGACCGCATGCGCGACGTGGCCGCGCTCGGCGCGCTGACCGACCGCGTGCGCCGGCTCTACCTGGCGGAATACGTCAAGGTGTGGGAGACGCTCCTGGCCGACGTGCGGCTGATTCGCGCCACCGGGCTCGAGAAGAACATCGAGGCCGCGCGCATTCTCTCGGGCGTGGGTTCGCCGCTTGCCAACTTCCTGCGCGCGGTGGTGAAGGAAACCACGCTCATTCCCGCCGACCAACCCAAGGACGTGGTGAGCAAGGCGACAGCCACGGTCGCCAACACCCGCAAGGGCCTGGAAGATCTTTTTGGCGGCGACCCGAACAAGCCGGTGGCCAGCGGCAAGCGCATCGAAAGCATCGTGGACGACCGCTTCGAGCCGCTGCGCCGCCTGGTCACGCCGGTTGCGCCCAACCAGCCCGCGCCCATCGACGAGGCGCTCAAGCTGTTCAACGAGGTGTACGTGTACCTCAACGCCGTCGACACGGCCGTGAAGGGCCGCACCTCGCCGCCGCCCGGCGACGTGGCCGGCAAGCTCAAGTCGGATGCCGGGCGCCTGCCCGAGCCGGTGCGCACCATGGTCGAGAACCTGAGCCAGTCGGGCGCAGCGCAGGCGCAGGTGGCCGAGCGCGGCAACCTGAGCCAGGACCTGCGCCCCGTCACCGAGTTTTGCAACCGCGCCATCGCGGGCCGCTACCCCTTTGTGGGCAGCAGCAAGCGCGACGTGCTGCCCGAAGACTTCGGCCAGATGTTCGGCGCCGGCGGGCTGATGGACGACTTCTTCCAGAAGCGGCTGGCCGCATTGGTCGACACCAGCACCAAGCCGTGGCGCTACAAGCCGGTGGCCGAGCGCGGCGCCGTTACCACGCAGGCGCTGGCGCAGTTCGAGCGCGCCGCGCGCATCAAGGACATCTTCTTCCGCGGCGGCGGCCGCGGCCCATCGATGCGGCTGGACTTCAAGCCGGTGGAGATGGACGCAGGCATCACGCAATTCATTCTCGACGTGGACGGCCAGCTCGTGAAGTACGCGCACGGCCCCGTGGTGCCCATGGCCGTGCAATGGCCCGGGCCGAAGGGCAGCAACCAGGTGCGCATTCAGGTGAGTCCGCCTTCGACCACCGGCAGCTCCGGCTCCGCCGTCGATGGGCCGTGGGCGCTGTTCCGTGCGCTCGACGACGGCCAGCTCGAAGCTGGGGATGCGCCCGAGAAGTTTTTCATCACTTTCCAGGTCGGTCCGCGCAAGACGCGCTTCGAGGTGACGACGAACAGCGTGCAGCATCCGATCCGCTTGAAGGAACTGCGTGAGTTTTCTTGTCCGGAGGGGCTGTGAGCGGCGCGCTTGCTTTTCCTTCTGCTTCTGCATTGCCCGGATGGTTCGGCAAGTTGCCCGGCATGGGGGACTTTGCGCACCGGCGGCTGCCCGAGTCGTTTCGCTCTGAATGGGACCACTGGCTGCAGCGAGGGCTGGCGCGGCTGAAGGACCGGCATACGGACTGGATGGCGCACTACCTGCAGGCGCCGGTGTGGTGCTTTGCGCTGGGGCCGGGCGTGGCGGGCGAGGGCGCCTGGATCGGCGTGATGATGCCTTCGGTCGATGGGGTGGGGCGGTACTTTCCGATCACGCTGGCTGTCGAGTTCGATGCATCTGTTGGCGAGACGTTGGGGGGTGATGCGCTGCGGGGGTTGCTGCTGTGGTGGGAGCGGGGGACGCAGGCTGCGTTGGAAGGGCTTGAGGGGGATATGGATGCGCTGGGGTTCGATGCTTTGCTTGAGCGGTTGTTTGCTGCGACGCAAGGTGGTGAGGTGCGCGAGGGGGAATTGGAATCGTTGGCTTTGCCTGGGGCGGGGGGGTCTTTGTGGCTGGGCGATCCTGGCTCTGAGGGAGGGGCTCGGATGGTTGTTGCGGGGTTGCCTTTGGATGGGGAGTTCGAGGCTTTGTTTGTGGGGGGTGAGGAATGAGCTCCTTGCTTCTTTTTTTGTTCCGAGGCCGGGATATCCGCCCGGCGGCGGACTTACTTTCTTTTGCTTCGCCAAAAGAAAGTAAGCAAAGAAAAGGCGACCCTACTGTCTGCGTCCCTCCGCTGCGCTGCGGGCAACCTGCGGTGCTCGACTCCGGCGGGGGTCCGCAGAACTCGCTGCGCTCAAACAGCTGCGGCCCTGATCCCGCCTCCATCTGCGCTCCTCGGCGCATACAGAAGGGGTGGGGGCGGGCAGCCTTCGCTCTCGCTCGGCCCCAATACCGACAGCCAAGACCAACAGCCAGCTCGATGCCAACCACTGCGGCGCGCAGCGCCGCGGTGGCTTGGTGGCCGAGCGAAGCAAAGGCCCGTTCGGTTTCCAAGCCCCTCTGTATGCGCCGAGGAGCGGAGGGTTTCGCGGATCAGGGTCGCAGCTGTCTGAGCGAAGCGAGTTCTGCGGACCCCGCGAAACCTGAGCACCGCAGGTTGCCCCGTAGCGAAGCGCAGGGGTCGCAGACAGTGGGGTCGCCTTTCTTTTGCCTACGTTTCTTTGGCGAAGCAAAGAAAAGTAGGTCGCCCGCCGGGGCGACACCCGGCCCCGGGAAGCAAACCCAAAACTGAACCCAAAACAACTACATTGCACACAATTAAATTGCGAACTACAATTCCACCCATGCCCACCCCACAAGCCAAAGACGAAATGCTCAAGCTGGACAACCAGCTCTGCTTCGCCGTCTACTCCGCCTCGTTGGCCATGACCCGCCTCTACAAGCCGGTCCTGGAAAAGCTGCAGCTCACCTACCCCCAATACCTGGTAATGCTCGCCCTCTGGGAGCAAGACGGCCCCACTGTCTCCGCACTCGGCGAGCGCCTCTCGCTCGACTCCGGCACCCTCACGCCCCTGCTCAAGCGGCTCGAAGCCAACGGGTACGTAGCAAGAGTGCGCGACGTGGCCGACGAGCGGCGCGTGCACATCACGCTCACCGCTGCGGGCCGCAAGCTCAAGGCCCGTGCGGCCAACGTGCCCGAGTGCCTGATGGCCGCCGCCCAGTGCTCGGTGCCCGAGTTGATTTCGCTCACCCAGCAAATCCAGGCCCTGCGCGACCGCATCAAGAAAGCCGCCTGACAGGCCAAGAACACAGCGCGCTTCAAGTTTCTTCCCGCTTCATCCAAAGAAGCTCTTTTCACCGTTCCCTCCACCCTCATCCACAAAGGAATCACCATGACCACCAAACTCGACAAGGTTCTCTACACCGCTGAAGCCCACACCGTCGGCGGCCGCGACGGCGCAGGCAAGTCCAGCGACGGCGCCATCGACGTCAAGCTGAGCTCGCCCGGTTCGGGCAAGCCCGGCACCAACCCCGAGCAGCTGTTCGCGGTCGGCTACGCCGCCTGCTTCATCGGCGCGATGAAGGCCGTCGGCCCGAAGATTGGCGTGAAGGTGCCTGAAGACGTGGCCATCGACTCGAAGGTTTCCCTTGGCCCGACAAACGGCGGCGCGGCCTACGGCATTTCGGTGCAGCTCGCAATCACGCTGCCCGGCCTGGACGCAGAACAAAAGCAGAAGCTGGTCGACACGGCTCACCAGGTCTGCCCGTACTCGAACGCCACCCGCGGCAACATCGACGTCGAACTGACGATCGCCTGATTTCCGCTGAGTGACAAAAAAAGAGCGCTCCGGCCACAAGCCGGGGCGCTTTTTTCATGGCCGTCGTTGTCTCACGGGTGACCCCGAAAACGCAAACGCGATAGCGCCTTTCATCAAGCTTGGCTAATGTGGCCGCACGCCCTTCAACGCACCGTGGAGATCGACCCCATGAGCACCACCAGCCTCCTGATCCGCAAGGACGAGCTCGCCGCCACGCGCTTGCACACCGCCACCGACCAGCCCTTGACCGACGGCCAGGTGCGCGTTCGCATCGACGGCTTTGCTCTCACGTCCAACAACATCACCTACGCCGCCTTCGGCGATGCAATGAGCTACTGGCAGTTCTTCCCGTCCGGCGAAGAAGGCTGGGGCAGCATTCCGGTATGGGGCTTCGCAAGCGTGGTGCAGTCGCTGCACCCGGGCGTGGCAGTAGGCGAGCGGCTCTATGGCTACTGGCCCATGGCGTCTGGCGCGGTGCTCAGCCCCGAGCGCCTGTCCCCGGAGCGATTTGCCGACGGGGCCCCGCACCGCGCGGCGCTGCCGGCGGTCTACAACCAGTATTTCCGCTGCAACGCAGACCCGCTCTACACCGCCGACACGGAAGACGCGCAGGCGCTGCTGCGCCCGCTGTTCATCACCTCGTGGCTGATCGACGACTTCATGGCGGACAACGACTTCTTCGGCGCCGGCACCATGCTGCTGTCGAGTGCGTCGAGCAAGACGGCCTACGGCACGGCCTTTCAGTTGCACCAGCGCGAAGGCACCGAGGTGATCGGCCTCACATCGCCCGCCAACGTGGCTTTTTGCGAAAGTCTGGGCTGCTACGACCGCGTGGTGACGTACGACGCGCTCGACAGCATTGCGGCCGATACGCCCTGCGTGTACGTCGACTTTGCCGGCAACGGCGGCCTTCGCAGCGCCGTTCACACGCGTTTTGCCAATCTCAAATACAGCTGCTCGATCGGCGGCACGCACGTGGAGCAGCTCTCGTCCAAGGGCGCCGGCAAGGATTTGCCGGGCCCGCGCGCCACCCTGTTCTTTGCGCCGGCGCAAATCAAGAAGCGCACCGCCGAATGGGGTGCGGACGAGTTCGGGCGGCGCATGGTGTCCGCCTGGCGCAGCTTTCTGTCCACGGTGAGCGACGCAAAGAACCCGTGGCTGCGCGCCGAGCACCACCACGGCGGCGAGGCCGTGCAGGCGGCCTATGCGCAGGTGCTGGCCGGCAAGGGCGACCCGCGCACCGGCCATATCCTTTCGCTTTACAAACAACCCGGCGGGCTTTGACGGCGCCGGCGCGGGGGTAGCGACAATCGCTGCATGACCCCTTCCCCCGCAGCGCCCGCCAACACCCATCCCTACGAGAGCCTCACGCCCGACGTGGTGCTCGACGCGCTCGCGACGCTCGGCCTGCACGGCGATGGCCGGCTCACCGGCCTCAACTCCTATGAAAACCGCGTCTACCAGGTGTACCTGGAAGACCCGAATCCGTATCCGGCCGTCGTCGTCAAGTTCTACCGGCCCGAACGCTGGAGCGAGGCCGAGATTCTGGAAGAGCACGCCTTCTCGCTCGAACTGGCCGCGGGCGAGGTGCCCGCGGTGCCGCCGCTGGCCTTCGACGGCAGCACGCTGCACCACCACGCTGGCTTCGCCTTCAGCGTGAGCCCGTACCGCGGCGGCCGTGCGCCCGAACTCGACGACTTCGAGGTGCTCGAATGGGTCGGCCGCTTTCTGGCGCGCATCCACACCGTCGGCAGCGCCAAGCCCTTCGAGGCCCGCCCCGCGCTCGACCTGCAGACCTTCGGCATTGCATCGCGCGACTGGCTGCTGGCCAACAACAAGGTGCCGCTCGACGTGCAGCGCGAATGGGAGGCCGCCTGCAACGAGGCGCTGGACATGATCGGCGCCACCGCACTCGCGGTGAATGCGCCGGCCTCCGACTTCCAGCCCCGCAAGCTGCGCCTGCACGGCGACGTGCACCCCGGCAACATCTTGTGGACACCCACCGACCGGCCCGGCGGCGGCCCGCACTTCGTCGACCTGGACGACGCGCGCACCGGCTTTGCGGTGCAAGACCTCTGGATGCTGCTCTCGGGCGACCGCGCGCAGCGCACCTCGCAGCTGTCGGGCCTGCTCGACGGCTACGAGCAGTTCCGCGAATTCGACCGCCGCGAACTCGCGCTGATCGAACCGCTGCGCACGCTGCGGCTCATTCACTACAGCGCCTGGCTCGCACGCCGCTGGGAAGACCCGATCTTTCCGATCAACTTTCCGTGGTTCGGCTCCAGCGATTACTGGAAGGGGCAGATCCTCGTGCTGCAGGAGCAGTGCGAGCAGATGGCCGAGGAGCCGCTCTACGCCTGAGCGGCAGTGCCCGCAGACGACGACTCAGCGCAGCACTGAGCGGCCGCGGCCGACGCCGTAGTACGCGATGCCCGCGGCTTCGACCTCTGCCGCGTCGTAGATGTTGCGGCCGTCGAAGATCGCCGGTGTCGCGAGTGCAGCGGCAATGCGCGAGAAATCGGGGCACAGGTACACCGGCCACTCGGTCACGAGGGCCAGCACGTGGGCACCTTCGAGCGCCTGCTCCGGCGTGTCGCACCAGCGCACGTCGCCGTGCTCGCCCACGATGGCGCGCGCATTCGGCATGGCCGCGGGGTCGTGCACCTGCACACGTGCCCCGGCCGCCCGCAGGCGCTCCAGCAGCACGAGGCTGGGCGCATCGCGCATGTCGTCGGTGTCGGGCTTGAAGGCAAGGCCCCACAGCGCAACCGTCTTGTTGGCGATGCGGCCTTCGAAATGGTGCGTCATCAGGTCGAAGAGCCGGCCCTTCTGCTCGTGGTTGATGGCTTCCACGGCCGACAGCATGCGCAGCGCGTACCCGTCGCGGTCTGCCGCATGCCGCAATGCCCGCACGTCCTTCGCGAGGCATGAGCCGCCGTAGCCAGCACCGGCTTGCAGAAAACCGGGGCCGATGCGCCGGTCGGCGCCAATGCCGCGCCGCACCATCTCGATGTCCGCCCCCGAGTGCTCCGCCACGCGCGCCATCTCGTTCATGAAGCTGATGCGCGTTGCAAGCATGGCGTTGGCCGCGTACTTGGTGAGTTCGGCAGAGCGGCGGTCCATCACCAGCACCTGCTTCGGGTCTTGCACGAAGGGCCTATAGAGCCTGGCCAGCAGGTCGACGGCGTCGGGGTCTTCCGCGCCGATCACCACGCGGTCGGGTTGGCGGCAGTCGCGCACGGCCGAACCTTCGCGCAGGAACTCGGGGTTCACGGCCACGGCGATGCGATGGGGCGCGCCGCGCCGCAGGAGTTCGTCGCCGAGCACGGCCTCGACCTGTTCGGCCGTGCCGACCGGCGCCGTCGACTTGCAGACCACAAGCCCCGCGCGGTCGCGGTGCCGCCCGATGCTGCGCGCCACGGCCATTACATGCCGCAGATCGACCTCGCCACCCGCATCGGCCGGCGTGTTGACCACGATGAAGAGAACCTCTCCATGAAGGCTGGCCGCGCGTTCGTCGCTCGTGAAGCGCAGGGTGCCCGCAGCCTGGCCCGCTGCTACCAGCGCCTCCAGTCCCGGCTCGTGCAGGGGCATGCGGCCCTGTTGCAATCCGTCGATGCGGGCGGCATCCGCGTCAGCGCAGAGCACGTCGTGCCCCGCCTCGGCAAGGCATGCGGCAAAAGCGAGACCGACATAGCCGGCGCCGAAAAGGCTCACCTTCATTCGTGCTCCGTTCTCTCAAGGCGCTGGCAGCCTCGGCGGTTGTGAGATAAAAGCAGGATGCAAGCCTTCAAAACAATGCCCGGAGAAAAAATTCGATGATGCCCCATGAAGTTGCCGCGCGCACCGCGCTGGTCCTGGAGACCAACAACCTGCGCGGCGGAGCGGATGCCGAGGCTGCCGCAAGCACGAGCCTGCAGCGCCTCGTCGGCCTGCTGGCAAGGCAGGAATTGCCGCTCACGGCACTCGCGCAAGTGGTCATCACGCACGACGGCCTCAGCGCAGCATCGTGCGACGCCGTAGCGGCGCTCGCGGGCCGCCCGGTCGACTTCGTGCGCATCGACCGCACCACCGGCTACTACGACGCCAAGAACGCCGGCTTTGCCGCCACCGATGCAGCGCGCTGCGACCACGTGGTGTTCGCCGATGCCGACTGCCTGCCCGACGGCGACTGGCTGCTGCAGATGCTCACGCCCTTTACCCGCGCCGATGCGCCCGCGGTGGTGGCCGGCCGCACGAGCTATGCGGCCAACGTGGTCGGCACCGCTCTGACCACCATCGACTTCATGTACTTTCCCAACGCCGACCACGCGGGAGCCACGAGCAACTTCTACGCGAACAACGTGGCCTTCCGCCGCGAGGTGTTCGAACAGCACAGCTACCAGGCGCTGGACGGCGTGTACCGCGCGCATTGCCAGGTACTTGGCATGCGCCTGAAAGCGGCCGGCGTGCCCATTCACTACGCAGCCGCGGCGCATACCGAGCACCGCCTGCCCGACACCCGCGCCGAGGCGCTCAAGCTGCGCTGGATGCGCGGGCAAGACACCTATTCGCTCACGCCGCACCTCTTGCGCAGCTATGTGCCGGCCAAGTGGCAATGGCTCGCAAAGAGCGGGCCGATCGGTCCGCTGTGCGTGCTGTTCACGCGTCTGGGCTTCAGCATGCGCGCGCTCAACCACCAGGACCTGCCGCCTCTCTCCGGCAAGCGCTGGCTCGCGGGCGTGGCATTGATCGTGGGCTTCTCGGCCATCGACATGCTGGGCGCATTCGCGCGCGGCATCGGCTGGCATACCACCGGCCGCACCAACGCCGATGCCCAGGCGCTCTCTTACCATCGCCCCACATGAAAACAACCTTCAGCGCCCACGCGCTTCGCATCGCTTCGCTGGTGCTCGCCGGTGCCTGCGCCACGGCCGCCGTGACGGCCAATGCCGCCGATTTCACCGGCCGCGGCGTCTTCAACTTCAAGTCCGACAGCGGCTGCCCCTTTGCCGCTCTGGCCGGCCCTGCGAACGAATGCAACCGCCTTGCGCTGGACGACGCCGACACGCGCGCCGCGCTCGACAGCGCCACGCACACCATCCGCTTTGCCAACCCGCGCAGCTACGCCGACAAGGCCATCGTGGGCGACGTGCTGCTGCAGGGCTCCGGCCGGTCGTCCGGCGGCCAGCGCGTGCCGCTCACCTTTCATGCGCTGCTGAGCCGCTCGGGCAACGAATGGTCGGTGAGCAGCCATGCGCATTCACCCGTCGGCGGAGAGTTCAGCGACATCCGCATCGATCCCTATCAGGTCGTGGTGATCGACGGCAGCAGCGAGCGCGTGGTGCTTACACCCACGCAGATCAGCGAGACGCTTTCCAAGCCTTCGCTCGCCGCGCGGCTTGCAAACGAGGTGGTGCAGGTGCGGGACAACCGCACAGGCGTTGCCAGGGACGCCGACATTACCGTTGGGCTGGGCCTCCGCAAAGCGTCCAAGTCGGTGGCGCGCGCGCAGTTTCGCGCGCCTTCCGCCAAGGGCCGGGAGCTTTCCGAATCCATGCGGCAAGGCACCTGGTCGCTCGAACTCCAGGCGCTGAGCGGACAGATCCCGCGGCAAGTGGTGCAGCGCGACCTGTTCCTCTACGGCCTCGAATCGCACCCGCAATTGCAGCCGTTGCTTCAAAACGGCTTCAGGAAGAACGAGAAACTCGTGCTCGGCGCCGCCAACGGCAAGGGTTATTTGCGCTACGGCGGGCGCCAGCACGATTTCGCCGAAGCCGATGCGTCGGCGCGCGCCTTCCTGCAAGACAGCTTCATCGGGCTCGTGCTGGGCTGGCAGCAGCAACAAGCCCCGCTGTCCAGGGCAGTGGCCGATGCACGCTGACACGCCTTTGGCGCCCACAGGTTTCGACTGCCTCGCGCCGCCGCGGCTGCGCGGCTGGCCGGCGCTGCAGGCGCGGCTGGTGCACCACGTCAAGCGCGCCGCGCTGCGGCAGCTGCATGCGAGCCGCGACGGAGAGATCCTGCTGCTGCGCCTGTACCTGGTGGGCGAGGAATCTTCCGAACAGGCCCTGCAGCGCGAACTGCGCGCAAGCGCGCCCGACTGGCTCTCGCGCCAGCTCGACCAGCACCTGGCCGACGAGCAACTGCATGCGCGGCTTTTTGCCGACGCCATTGCCGAGCGCGGCGGCCACGCGCAGGCCGCCGCATCGCCTGAAGAAGCACCGCAGCCCGACTGGCTGAGCCGGCGCAAGCTCGCGCGGTGGCAGCGCCTCATTCGCCGCCATGCGCCGCACTTTTCGCATGGCGGCCTGGTGCCCGCCTACGCCATCGGCCTGGCCGCCGAGCAGATGGCCTCGCGCATCCTGCAGCGCCATTGCGCGCTGATAGGCGCCGGGCATGCACTGCACCCGCTGCTCACGCGCGTGCTGGCCGATGAAGACCGCCACATTCGCCTGTGCAGCCACACACTGCAGCGCTGCGTCGCACCGCACGAGGAGGCGCGGCTGGCGCAGCTGATGCGCGAGGTGCGCAATACCGAACGCGGCTTTGGCATTACCGGCGCACTGGGCATGTACCTTGCCGGCATGGCGCTGCGCCTCCGGCCCGGTGCCGCACGGCCGATGCACGCCTGAGCGCCGATGCCGCCACGCATCGTCTACCTCGCGACTGCGGACGCGCGCGGCCACCTGATGCGCGCGCAGCTGCTCGCCCACGCGCTGCGCGACGCCGGCGCCAGCGTGCAGGTGCTCACCACCTCGGACGAAGGCGCGCGCTTTCTTGCGGGCTTCGGCATCGAGGCGCCGGTGCTTTCGCGCCACTATGCGGTGCAGTTCGACAGCCGGCAGAACATGCTGCGCCGCGAGACCGACCGCAACGTGGCGCACTACGTGTTCAGGCCCGGCCGCATGCTGCGCGACATCGTGCGGCTGCGCAGGTGGTTCCGCAATGCGGACCTGGTGGTGAACGATTCCTTCCACCCTGCGCTACTTTTCATGGGCTGGATGCCGGGCTGGCGGCACAAGGTGGTGCACGTCTACGGCGAAAGCCTGCGGCGTGCGCTCGAAACCAATTTCAGCGGACGCATGCCGGGCTGGATGGCCCAGCTGTTCGGCCGCATCGTCGCCTGGCAGATCGACCGCAGCCGCGCCCGCATCGCGCACGACTTCGGCTACGGCGAGCCCCACCACGACGGCCATGGCGGCCACCGGCTGGCCACACCCGTGGCCGTGGCGCGCGCAGACCCCGAAGCGCATCGACACGTTGAACCGCCAGCCGCGGTGTACCTGAACCCGCACTTCGAGGAAATCGCGCTGGCCGGGGGCCTGGAGCACGGGCTGGCCGATACCGGCGTGCCCACGCATCTTGTGGGCGAGGGCTACGCGCACACCCGGGGCTGGCTTGCACAGGACGAGCACTGGATCGACACGGCCGCGCGCAGCGCCTTCATCGTCTCGGCGCCGGGCATGGCGGCGCTGTCGGTGGCGGCGGTGTACCGCAAGCCCATCCTGCTGCTGCTGACCGACCAGCCGGAGCAGGCGATCAATGCGGAACGCGCCGCTCAGCTGGGGCTGCAGCACCGCACCGTGGTGTGGCGCGGCAATGCAGAAGATTTTGCGCGCGACGTGACCGCGGCTGCGAATGAGTTGCTCGCTATCGGCGGGAGCAACGGCGAGGGCAACGACGGCCACCATGCGAAGGAAGGCCGCCAGAACGCGCTCGCCCGCCTGCAGCACTGGACCGCGCTGCTCTTGAGCCTGGCTGCACGTCGCTGAGGGCGGCCAGCGCCGCACCTCAACTGCTGCAATCAGGGCGCGATGGGATTGGCAGGTGTGCCCAGCTCGCCGGCTTGCGCCACGGCGGCCGGGCGATACGAAACGCGCGCAGTGGCAGGAGGCTGAAGCGGCACCGGGGCCAGCATGGGTTTTGTCACGCCGTCCTTGGTTACGGTGACGGGCGCGGCGGATGCGACAGCCGCCGAGGTCACCGGTGCAGCCCCGCCCACAGGTACAAACGCCGTTTTTGCTGCATTGGGGTCGTGCAGCACCACGCTCTTGCTGACGCCCACGCCGGTGCCGATCGGCCCCACGCCGACGCCCACACCCACGCCGGCGGAACCGGCCACCACGCCCGCGTTGTTGACCGCCACGCCCGCTCCAAGCGGGCCCCAGCCGGTATTGAGCCCGACCGAGAAATTGCCGTCCTTGGTGGCACCCAGGCCGAGCGAGAGCCCGGGCACCAGCGGAATGCCGATGCGGTAGTGCGAACAGCCGCTCATCGAAACCAGCAACACCGCCGCCGCAACGGCGGCCCCTGCCCTAACGATGCGCGGCCGGGCGTTCACACCAGCAGCGCGTTCACGCGCCTCACGTAGGCCGCGGGATCGGCCGGCAGGCCGCCTTCGGCCAGGAGCGCCTGGTCGAAAAGAATGTTTGCCAGATCGTCGAAGTGCTCGGAGCCGTCGAGCTTCTTCACCAGCGCGTGCTCGGCGTTGACTTCGAGCACGGGCTTGAGGTCGGGCGCGGGCTGGCCGGCCTGCTTGAGCATGCGCGCAAGCTGCGTGCTCATGCCGCCGTCCTGCACCACCAGGCAGGCGGGCGAATCGACCAGGCGCGTGGTCACGCGCACGTCGCCGGCCTTGTCCTTGAGCGCTTCCTTGAGCTTCTCGAGCATTGGCTTGAAGGTTTCGGCGGCTTCCTCGGCGGCCTTCTTCTCGGCCTCGTCCTGCAGCTTGCCGAGATCGACCGCGCCCTTGGCCACGCTCTGCAGCGGCGTGCCGTCGAACTCGGTCAGGTAGTTGAGCGCCCACTCGTCCACGCGGTCGGTCATGAGCAGAACCTCGATGCCCTTCTTCTTGAAGACCTCGAGCTGCGGGCTGTTCTTGGCGGCGGCCAGCGTGTCGGCCGTGATGTAGTAGATCGCGTCCTGGCCTTCCTTCATGCGCGCCTTGTAGTCGGCAAAGCTCACGCTCACGGTGTCGCTCGTGGTCGAGGCAAAGCGCAGCAGCTTGGCAATGCGGTCGCGGTTGCCGAAGTCTTCGCCCAGGCCTTCTTTCAGCACGGCGCCAAACTCGGCATAGAACTTGGCGTACTTGCCCGATTCGTCCGCCGCGGCAGCCGCGGTTTCGGCCGCGGTGGGGGCGTTCTTGTCGACCACGTCGGTCACCGCCTCGGTCGGCTCGGGTGCGGGCACCGATTCGCCGGAACCCACGTCGATCTTGCCTTCGCCGCTTTCCGGCCCGGTCTTCTGCTTCTTGGCCAAGTCTTCGAGCATGCCCAGCACGCGCTTGGTGCTGCCCTCGCGAATGGCCTTCACGTCGCGGCTTTCCTGCAGCAGCTCGCGGCTCACGTTGAGCGGCAGGTCGGACGAGTCGATCACGCCCTTCACGAAGCGCAGGTAGCTCGGCAGCAGCGCCTCGGCGTCGTCCATGATGAAGACGCGCTTCACGTACAGCTTGACGCCCGCGCTCTTTTCGCGGTTCCACAGGTCGAACGGAGCCTTGGAGGGGATGTAGAGCAGCTGCGTGTACTCGGTGCTGCCCTCCACGCGGTTGTGGCTCCAGGCGAGAGGCGCCTCGTAGTCGTGGCTGATGGTCTTGTAGAACTCTTCGTACTGCTCGGGCGTGATGTCCTTCTTGTTGCGGCTCCACAGGGCGTTGGCCTTGTTGACCGTTTCCCATTCGCCGGTCTTGACCATGTCGCCGGGCTGGTCGTTCTCGCCTTCTTTCCACTCCTCTTTTTCCATGAGGATGGGCAACGAGATGTGGTCGGAATACTTGCCGACGATCTGCTTGAGCTTCCAGGCGTTGAGGTATTCGTCGGCGTCGTCGCGCAGGTGCAGCGTGATGCTGGTGCCGCGCTCGGCACGCGCGATGTCGGCCACTTCGAAGTCGCCCGCGCCGCCGCTCACCCAGCGCACGCCCTGTTCGGGCGGCAGGCCGGCGCGGCGCGATTCGACCGTGATCTTGTCGGCCACGATGAAGCCCGAATAGAAGCCCACGCCAAACTGGCCGATGAGTTGCGCGTCGGCCTTCTGGTCGCCGCTGAGCTTGCTCATGAAGTCCTTGGTACCACTTTTTGCAATGGTGCCGAGGTTGTCGATGGCTTCCTGGCGCGACAGGCCGATGCCCTTGTCGGTGATGGTGATGGTGCGCGCGGCCTTGTCGAACGAAAGGCGCACGTCCAGGTTGGGCTCGTCTTCGTACAGCTCGGGGTGGTCGATGGCCTCGAAGCGCAGCTTGTCGCAGGCGTCCGATGCGTTCGAGATCAGCTCGCGAAGGAAGATTTCCTTGTTGGAGTACAGCGCATGCGTGACGAGATGCAGCAGTTGCGCGACTTCAGCCTGGAACGGTAGTTTCGTATTGGAAGAATCAGCCATGGGAAAGAAGAAATATCGAAACCAAAAAATTCTAAGCCGGGCGGCCTTGACCGCACGCCCGACCCGCCAACTCTGCGAGTTGGGGCTGGCGCCCCAGAAAACAATAGGCCCCGTTTCTTGCGGCGGCGTGAAGCCCCCCCGCGCAGGTTTACCTGGCCTGGGATTCCACTTCCCGGGTCCAGCGGTCGATCAGCCGCTTTCGCTCGGCGGCCTTGCCGTATTTCTCGAAGTCGTACTTGATGAGCTTCACGTCGCTCATCGACGGAATGCGCGCGTCGGGCTTGAAGGTCTTGTTGGCCGGCGACTGCAGGCTGCCGACCTGCCCGCCAATCGCCTGTCCGACCGGGCTCATCAGCCAGTCGTAGTAGCGCTTGGCATTCTCCTTGTTGCGGGCGCCCTTGACCAGCGCGATGCCGCCCACCTCGTAGCCCGTGCCTTCGCAGGGCGCGGCCGTCTTGACCGGGAATTTGTCGTACCGCCAGCGCTCGAAGCCGAAGATGAAGCTCACGCCGACCGCCACCTCGCCCTTGGCCACGTTGGGCGCCTGCGCCTGGCCGCTGCGGGTGTAGCTGGTCACGTTGCGGTGCAGCTTCTTCAGGTAGTCGAAGGCCGCGTCCTCGCCCATCTGCTGCACCAGGCCGGCGATGATGGTGTAGGCCGTGCCGCTTGAGGCGGGGTGCGAAATCTCTATCTCGCCCCTGTATTCAGGCTTGACCAGGTCGGCCCAGCACTTGGGCTCGCCCAGCTTCTTTTTCTTGAGCAGGTCGGTGTTGAAGCCAAAGCCGATGGCGCTGGTGTAGAAGCCGCCCACCATGTTCTGCGACATCGCGTACTGGCGCACCGCCCAGTCGTGCAGGTCGTTGATATAGGCCGGCCGGTAGGCTTCGAGCAGGCCTTGTTCAGCCGCCTGCAAGAACGGATCGCCCGTGCCGCCCCACCAGATGTCGGTCTTGGGATTGGCCGCTTCGGCGCGCAGCTGGGCGCCGATTTCTCCGGTGCCCTTGTGCGCTTGCTGCACCTTGATGCCGGTCTCGCGGGTGAAGGCCGCGGCGGCCGCCTCGCACCAGCCCGCGTCGGTGCTGCAGAGCGCATTCACCGTGCCCTGCGCCGCCGCGCCCGTCGTAAACAAAGCCAGGAAACCCGCGCATGCGGCAAGGGCCGCGACGTTCCTGATGGCAAAAGGGCGCATGCGTTCTCCAGCAAATGAATGGAATGGCAACAAAGCCGCAGGATAGCGGGCAAAGCCGCTCAGCGGGCCGCCAGGAGCGGCGGCAGATGCTCCGCGAGCCAGTCGATCACCACCCGCGTCTTGTGCGGCAGGTAGCGGCTTTTGTGACGGATGACGTTGAGCTCGAACCCGAAAGGCCGGGGCTCCTCGAACACGCGCACCAGCGTTCCAGCGGCCAGCGCTTCGGCGGCCAGCCAGGCCGGCAGCCGCGACAGGCCCATGCCGCCAATGGCGGCTTCGAGCAGCACCTCGGCACTGTCGCAGCGCAGCCGCGAAGGCAGCACCACCTCGACAAGCCGGCCTTCGG
Source organism: Variovorax sp. CCNWLW235 (assembly GCF_037204085.1). Classification (NCBI taxonomy): domain Bacteria; kingdom Pseudomonadati; phylum Pseudomonadota; class Betaproteobacteria; order Burkholderiales; family Comamonadaceae; genus Variovorax; species Variovorax sp. CCNWLW235. The sequence continues at coordinate 282,531 of NZ_JBBCBW010000004.1, forward strand.
CATCGTGAAAGCGCCAGGGCGAGATCTGCCCGTCGCGGGAATAGAACACCGCCTCGTGCGACGACGAAGCGACCAGCTCGGCCACGCTTGCCGGGCGCTCGTGCGCCGCCAGATAGGCGGGCGCGGCGCACAGCACCATCCACTGCACGCCGACCGGCCGCGCCACCAGGTCGGCGGTGTCGGGCAGTCCGCCGCTGCGAATGGCAAGGTCGAGGCCCTCCTCGACCAGGTCCACGCGCCGGTCGTTGAATGAAAGCTCCAGCGAAAGCCCCGGATGCCGGCGCGCGAGCGCGAGCAGCAGCGGGCCGACCTTCAGGCGCCCGAGCATCGCGGGCATGCTGAGGCGCACCAGCCCGGTCGCGGTGCAGCGCGCGGCATCGGCCATGGCCTCGGCGGCGTCGAGTTCGGCCAGCGCGCGGCGGCAGCGCTCGTAGTAGCCGTGGCCTTCCTCAGTGAGGCTCTGGCTGCGCGTGGTGCGCAAAAAGAGCCGCGTGCCCAACCGGGCCTCGAGCCGCGCGATGCTCTTGGCCACCGCCGACCGCGTGACGTGCAGCCGCTGCGCCGCAAGCGCAAAACTGCCGGCCTCCACGGCCGCGACGAATTCTTCTATGCCTTGGAGACGTTGACCCATTGGAGATTTAAAGGCGCCACGAAGTTGAAAATTATCCACCACTGGATAGATCAGCTCGCCAATAGCATGAACAGCTCTCTTGTTTACGTGGAGTCTTTTCATGCAGGAACCTCAAGCGCTTCGCCGCTGGCAACTCTCTTCTTTTGGCAACGAGCACCTCGAACAAATCGAGCGGCCGCTCCCCACGCCCGGGCCGGGCCAGATCCTTGTGCAGGTGGGCGCGGTGTCGCTCAACTACCGGGACCTTCTGATGGTGCGCGACGGCATGGGCATGCAATTCGACATGCCTTTCACGCCCGCCTCCGACATGGCCGGCACCGTGGTGGCGGCGGGCGCAGACGTACGCCGGTTTGCCATCGGCGACCGCGTGATCAACACCTTCTGGGGCGGATGGATCGACGGCCAGTGGACGGCCGATGCAATATTGGCCGGCGGGCCCGGACCGGGCATGCTGGCTTCGCATGTTCTCCTCGACGCCGCCTGGGCCGTGGCCGCGCCGGCCACGCTGGACTTTGCCGAAGCGAGCACGCTTCCCTGCGCCGGCCTCACCGCATGGTTCGCCCTGGCCGAAACAGGCGCGCTCCGGCCCGGCCAGACCGTGCTGATCCACGGCACGGGCGGCGTGGCGCTGTTCGGTTTGCAGATTGCGCGGCTGCACGGTGCGCGCGCCATCGTGATCTCGGGCAGCGAAGACAAGCGCGCGCAGACGCTTGAACTCGGAGCCACCCACGTGCTGATGCGCGACAGCGACTGGCCCGCCGAAGTGCGCCGCCTAACGCAAGGCCGCGGTGCCGACCATGTGCTCGAACTCTCGAGCGGCCCGAACCTCGACCGCTCGCTGCAGGCTGCTGCGCAAGGCGGGCGCGTGTCGATCATCGGCATGCTCGGCGGCGAAACGCTGAGCGCTTCGTTCTACGCCATGGTGCTCGGCCGCGTCACGGTGCAAGGCATTGGCGTGGGCCATCGCCGCGCGCTCGAAGACCTGGTGCGCGCCGTCGATGTGAATGCGCTCAAGCCCGTGATTGCGACGCGCTACGCGTTCGACGCATTGCCCGATGCGCTCGACCACCTCGCGCGCGGCGCCTTCGGAAAGATCGTGATCACGCTCTGAGACGCCTCGTTACCCGGTTGCGGAACGCATGTCAGAAACAAAAGATCGCCGATTTGTGAACAGGTTCCGATACATGCAACAACATGCGTGACGCTCGTTGTTTCCATTCCTAGAATCCGCCCGCGCCATGGCCCAGGCCACGCATTTTTCTAACAACTTCAGGATGGAACAACATGGAACATAGCACCTACAAAAAGTGGTCGGCCGAGTTCATTGGTACTTTTTGGCTCACGCTCGGCGGCTGCGGCAGCGCTGTTCTGGCCGCGGCTTTTCCGGGCCTCGGCATCGGCTTTCTGGGCGTCTCGCTGGCCTTCGGCCTCACGGTGGTGACCGGCGCCTATGCACTCGGTCCCATCTCCGGTGGCCACTTCAACCCGGCTGTCTCTATCGGCCTCGCGGCCGCGGGCCGCTTCAAGGCTTCGCAGCTCGCGGGCTACATCGTTGCGCAAGTGCTGGGCGCCATTGCAGCGGCCGGCGTGCTCTACCTGATTGCCACCGGCAAGCCCGGCGCAGACATCGGCGGCTTTGCCACCAACGGCTTCGGCGAGCACTCGCCCGGCAAGTACGGCATGACCGCCGCGCTGGTGTGCGAAGTGGTACTCACCGCCGTGTTCCTGATCGTGATCCTCGGCTCCACCGCCAAGCGCGCAGCCGGCGGCTTCGCGGGCCTGGCCATCGGCCTGTGCCTCACGCTGATTCACCTGATCTCCATTCCGGTGACCAACACCTCGGTCAACCCGGCGCGCAGCACCGGCCCGGCGCTGTTCGGCCCGTCGTATGCAATGTCGGAACTGTGGCTGTTCTGGCTCGCACCCATCGTGGGCGCGATCATCGGCGCGGTCATCTACCGCGCGCTGCTCAGCAACAACGACGACTGACCCCCGGTCAGCTGCCGCTGGCCGACTGCACCAGCGGCAGCGAGGTCGACTGGCCAATCGATTCAGTTCCGCTCGCATGAGAGGCCGCGTATGCGCCGGCCTCTACATCGGACACCGGGATCGTCGAGTTCATGGCCGGCGCACTCGTCGACTGGCCGATGGACTCAGTGCCGCCGGGCCGCGCGGCGGCCATCGCACCCGCCTGCACGTCGGGGTTCTCGGACGAATTCATCTGCAACGGATGGTAGTCAGAGCCGTCGGTCGTCTCGGCCGACGCATGGACGGCACCCAACGCCGCAAATGCGGCAAATGAACCAAGGGCAAGAAGCTTGAAGGAAGTGCGCATGTGTGTGCTCCTGAATGGCGGTTGTCCCCGGCCACGTGCCATCGCGCGAACTGCGCGCGGCAAGGCCTGAACGCACTCTAGGCAGCCGGACTGAGCTGGCCCTGAGCGAAGAATTAGCCGGCGATGAGCGGTGCCGCCGGCGGCGGAAGATACACCCGCGCCATCAGCCCCGGACCATCATCCCGATTGCGCAGCTCGATGCGCAAGCCGTGCCGCTCGGCTGCCGTGCGCGCAATGGCGAGCCCCAGCCCGCTGCCGCCCGCCGGGGCGCCCGGTACGCGAAAGAAGCGGTCGAACACGCGGCCGATCGAAGAGTCGGGAATGCCCGGCCCGTTGTCGAGCACGTCGACCACCGCGTGGCCGCCAACCTCATGCAGCCGCACATCGACCACGCCGCCTTCGGGCGCGTAGCGCAGCGCGTTGTCGATCAGGTTGTCGAACACGCTGCGCAGCTCGGCAGCCGGCGCCAGCACCACGGGCGCAATCGATCCCTCGAAGCCGATGTCGACGCACCGTGCGTCGGCCAGCACCATCAGTTGGCTCACGCTTTCGCGCAGCAGGGTCTCGATGTCGACCGGCTCGCCCGGCATGGGACGCCCCGGCGCGTCTTGGCGCGAGAGGCTCAGCAACTGCTCGATCAGGTGCTGCGCACGCGTGACGCCGGCCTCGAGCTGGTTGAAGCGCTCGGTGGCCTCGCCGGCGGGCACGTGCGCGCGCAGGTTCTCGATCTGCAGGCCGATGGCGGCCATGGGCGTGCGCAGCTCGTGGGCCGCGTCCTGCACGAAGCGGCGTTGCGTGGCAAAGGCATTGCGCACGCGCGAGAGCAGGTGGTTGAAGGCCTGCACCAGCGGCGCGATCTCGTCCGGCACGCGGGCCAGCGAAAGATCGGTGAGGCTGCGCTCGTCCTGCGAGGCCACGTCGCGCGCTACCGCCCGCAGCGACCGCGAGGCCGCCGACACAATGAGCCAGAGGATCAACAAGGCCAGCGGCAGCAGCAGTGCAATGGGCAGGCCTTCGAGCAGCGCGCGGCGCAGCGCACGGCGCCGACGGTAGTCCTCGTTTTGCAAGACCTGCACGCGCGGCTGGTCGGCGCGCGGTCCGGGTTCGGCGGTGAACACGCGCCAGCGCGAATGCGTGTGCGCGCCGGTGCTCGCATCGCTGAAACCCGGTCGCGGCTGCAAGGGCACCGCAGCCAGCGGCGGCCAGGAACTTGCGAGCAGCTCGCGGCCGTCGGCGCTCCATATCTGCACCACGAAGGCGCCGCGTGCAAAGGCGGCTTCGCCGTCGAGCGGGCGAGGCGCACGGGGCGGATCGGTGCCCGCGTGGGAATCGGCCACGAGCCGCATCTGCTCGTCGAGCGCGTTGTGCACCAGGTCGCCATACGCGACGAAGGTGAACCACGCCGTGAGCGCCGCCGCCGCCACGTGCAGCGTAATGAGCCAGAACAGCAACTGCGAGCGCAGCGAGCGCGGACGCCACCAGCGGCCCGGCATTGCGCTCATGCGACGACGCGCCATCCCAGCCCGCGCACGTTGCGGATCGACTCCGCGCCGAGCTTGCGGCGCATGCCGTGGATCAGCACGTCGATGGCGTTGCTGGTCACTTCCTCGCCCCAGCCGTAGATGCGGTTCTCGAGCTGCTCGCGCGAAAGAATGGCACCGGGCCGCTCCAGCAGCGCGTGCAACAGTGCAAATTCGCGCGCCGTGAGCGCCTCGCGCGTACCGTGGATCACCACCTCGCGGGTGGTCAGGTCCAGCTGCATCGCGTTGCCGCCGATCAGCGAATGCGCGGCGCCATCACGCCGACGCACCACCGCGCGCATGCGCGCCAGCAGCTCGCGAAATTCGAAGGGCTTGCGCAGGTAGTCGTCCGCGCCAAGGTCGAGGCTGTGGATGCGGTCGTCGAGCCCGTCGCGCGCGGTGAGCACCAGCACCGGCGTGGCATCGCCGCGTTCGCGGGCGCGCCGCAGCACCTCGGTGCCGTCCTGGCGGGGCAGGCCCAGGTCGAGCAGCACGCAGGTGTAGCCGCCGTCGCCGAGCGCGCTTTGCGCCAGCTCGCCGTCGCGCACCCAGTCGGCCGACCAGCCCGCGCCCTCGAGCGCCTGCTTCAGGCTGCGCCCGATCATTTCGTCGTCTTCCACCAGCAGCACACGCATCGTGTCGACTCCTTGGGCGGCAAGGTGGCACGCGATCGGGATGACCGGCAGTGCCTTGCGCCGTGGCGCAGCGTAGGGGCGGAGTCTTAGGCGAGGCTTAGGGCCTGTCAACGCTGCGCGGTCAAAGGCTCACAGCACGCGGACGTCGTGCCGCTCGCCCTCGGCGTCCGCTGCAAAGGCCAGCAGGCGCATGGCCTCTTCCTGCACGCCGAGCCGGTCGGCCTTCGACCAGCGCGTGAAGGGCTCCAGCACCGCGGTGGCCGTGTTCTTCGCACGCTCGATCTTCCAGATGCCCGAGACGAACCCGTCGAGCAGGACCGTGCCGCGCACGATGCCGTTGACGGTGAACACACGGGCGCGGTGCGCCTCGCTCATCACGCGGCTGCGATCGGCATGCGAGAGCAGCAGGTTGTCCCATTCGGCGACCAGGCGCGGCGGCGCGGGCGTGTCGGGGTCGGGGCGCGACGCGCGGGGCAGGTCGAACAGCTCCTGGCCTTGCTCGCCGGTGAACACGCGCAGCTGGGGCCGCAGGCGCTCGGCCACGGCCTTCCAGCCCGTGAGGCCCGACCACGCACCCGCATCGGCGAGCGTGGCGGGCCCGAAGGCCGCCAGGTAGCGCAGCAGCAGGTCGTCCTGCGTGGCGGGCGCCACGTCGGCGGCGGATTCACCGAGCCACTGCGCAATGGGTTGCAGCCGTGCGCTCTGGTGCGAGTTCCAGCTGCCCGCGGGCGGCAGGTGCACCAGCGGCACGTTGTTGCGGATGAGTGCGGCCAGTGAGGCGGGCGCGCGGTCCTTCCATTGCAGCGCGAGCGCCTGTCCGAGCTCGGAGCTGTTGTGCGGGCCTTTGCGCAGCAACGCCCACCCGGCCTTCACCACGGCCGCGCGGTCGATGCCTTCGAGGGCCCGCGCGTGCTCGCCCGCGAGGCCGCGCTGATGCACCGGCTCGAGCAGCGGGCGCCAGGCCAGCGCGTCGGATGCAGCCATCAGGTGCAAGGTCGCGCGCATCGTCGACATGCGCACGACGCGCCGCTTCTTCAGGGCCTCGGTCAGCTGCTCGCGCCGAAAGCCCTCGAGCCGGCCCCACAGGCCCACGTAAGGCGGGTTGGGCGCCTGCGCCTGCAGGCCCGCCAGTTTTTCGATGGCCTGCGTGACGGTCGCCTTGCGCCGCTCCAGAAGCATCTGCCGTGCCAAGGTGGCCCGGTTCAGTGCGCGCTGGCTCAGCACCACGGCCATTGGCAAGAACTCAGAACTTCTCGTGCGGACCGAGGTAGCGCCACTGCCCCACGGGCAGGTTGCCGAGCATCACCTTGCCGATGCGCACGCGCTTCAGGCCCACCACCTTCAGCCCGACCAGCTCGCACATGCGGCGGATCTGGCGCTTCTTGCCCTCGGTGAGCACAAAGCGCAGCTGCTCGGGGTTCTGCCATTCGACGCGCGCCGGCTTGAGCGGCTGCCCGTCGAGGCTCAGGCCGTGGCGCAGCCGGGCGAGCATGGCGGGTGGAAAAACCGCCTGCACGTTGGTCGTGACGGGATCGTCGTCGTCCATGCGCACCAGCTGCCCGGGGGGCGCGGGCTGGCCCAGGCCGTGGTAGGCCACGCGCACCAGGTATTCCTTCTCCATCACCGAGTCTTCGCCGATGAGCTGGCGTGCGATGCGACCGTCCTGGGTCATGACCAGGAGGCCGATCGAATCGATATCGAGCCGGCCGCACGGCGCAAGGCCGCGCAGCTGCTGGGGGCTGAAGAAGAAGCGCGCGTTGTCTTCGGCCCAGCGGTTCTGCGGCGTGAAGAGCGTCACCGCGGGCTCGTGGCCGTCCTCGGCCTGGCCGCTCACGTAGCCGATGGGCTTGTTGATCAGGATGGTGACCTGGTTCGCCTGCTGGCCCTTGGCGGCCTTGTCCACCTCGATGCGGTCGGCCGGCGTGACCTTCACGCCCATTTCGGCCGGCTTGCCGTTCACCTTCACCCAGCCGTTGGCGATCCACTCGTCGGCCTCGCGGCGCGAACAAAGGCCCAGCTCGGCCATGCGTTTGTTGAGTCGTACAGGTGCGGCGGGAGCGTCAGTCATGCCCGCATTTTCGCCCATGGGCAGGGTCCGCGGGATGTGTCGCACGGCATGGGGATAATGCGCGCCAATGGCCCGCCGACGGCCCCGGACCCGAATGACAAAAATCCTGATCCTCAGTGTGAGCGCCGGCAACGGCCATGTGCGCGCAGCGCAAGCCCTCGAAGCCGCCATGCAATCGGCCCCGCCGCACGCGGCGGTCCACATCGATGCCATGGCCCATGTGGCCGGCGGTTTTCGGAAGGTGTACACCGACTGGTACATCCAGCTCGTGAACCGCGCACCGGAGCTTTGGTCTTACCTGCACCAGCGCGCCGACGCCACGCCGCACCACGCGCCTTCGCAGCGGCTGCGCCGCGGCATCGAGCGGCTCAGCACCGGCGCCCTGGTGCGCGAGGTCCGCCGCGAAAAGCCCGACGCCGTGATCTGCACCCACTTCCTGCCGGCTGAACTGCTGATGCGCGAGCGCAACCGCGGACGCATCGACTTTCCGGTGTGGCTGCAGATCACCGACTACGACCTGCACAACATGTGGCTGGTGCCGGGCATGGCGGGCTACCTGGCCGCGACGGAAGAAGTGGCCTTCAGGCTGCGGGCGCGCGGCATTCCCGCCGATCGCATCCACGTGACCGGCATTCCGGTGATGCCGGCTTTCTCCGAACCCGATGCACCGGCCCTCGCGCGCAATGCCTGCGCAGCGGAACTCGGCCTCGACCCCGCGCGGCCCGTGCTGCTGATGGCCTCGGGCGGTGCGGGTGTCGGAGACCTGCCGAGCATGGTCGAACGCGTGCTTTCGCTGGGCGGCGACAGCGGCTTCCAGGTCATTGCCGTGGCGGGCCGCAATGCCGAGGCGCACACCAGGCTGCAGGCGGTGGCCGCGCGCCACCCCGGCCGCGTGGTGCCGATCGGCTTTACCAACGAAATGCACAAGCTCATGGCCGCAGCCAACCTGGTGGTGACCAAGCCGGGCGGGCTCACGGTGTCGGAGTGCCTGGCGCTCGGCAAGCCGATGCTGCTGATATCGCCGATTCCGGGGCAGGAAGAGCACAACGCCGGCTTTCTGATGGAAGAAGGCGCGGCCTGGCTCGCCTACGACGCGATCGGCCTCGACTACAAGGTGGCGCGGCTCATGGCCGACCCCGCCAAGCTGGCCGACATGGCCCGCCGCAGCCGCGCGCTCGGCAAGCCGCGTGCGGCGGCCACGGTGCTGCAGCGCGTATTGGGTGAAGCAGCATGACCGGCGCCACCGAAAAAACGGGCGTGTCCCGCACCATCGGCTACCTGGCCTGGGTGGTGGTGATGGCTTTCTTCTTTGCGAATGCCGAGATCCAGATCGAAGGCGGCGCGGGCTGGGCGACGTCGCTGCCCACCTGGCGCATCGAGAACAACATCTGGCTCGATATTTTCTGGGGCGGCCGCGCGATGACCGGCTATCACGCCTGGGTCTTCACCTTCATGGCGCTGGTGTTCTTTGCGCCCTTGGCCTTCAATGGGCGCTGGACGTGGCGCGACGTGGGCCTGGCCGTTGCGGGCCTGATCGTCTTCTGGGTCTGCGAAGACTTCCTCTGGTTCATCATCAACCCGGCCTTCGGCTGGGCACGCTTCAATCCGGTCGATGCGTTCTGGCACAAGCACTGGGTCTGGGGCGCGCCGGTCGACTACTGGGGCGGCCTGGCGGTGGCCTTGCTGATCCTGGTGACCCGGCACTGGCGACGCGCGAAATGAGCATGAGGCGCACGAAACGCAGGGACAGCGACGACAGCGCCGCGGCGCTCGCCGTGCCGCGGCCCGGGCACTGGGCCGATCCGCTCGACACGCTCCAGGTCGAGAACCTGCACCGCATCACGCCCACGCTGTACCGCAGCGCGCAGCCGCGCATCGCCAACGTGGCGGCGCTGAAGGCCCTGGGCATTCGCACCATCGTGAGCCTGCGCTCGTTCAACGACGACAGGAAGGTGTTCGCGGGCAGCGGCATCCGGCTGGTGCGCGTGCCGATCAACACCTGGTCCATCGACGACACCAAGGTGCTGCGCGCGCTGGTGGCTATTCGAGAGGCCGAAAAGCAGGGGCCGGTGCTGATCCACTGCATGCACGGCGCCGACCGCACGGGCGTGGTGGCGGCGGTCTATCGCATGGCGGTGCAGGGCTGGGACAAGGAAAGCGCGCGGCTCGAGATGCTGCGCGGGGGCTACGGCTACCACACGCTGTGGCGCAACATTCCGCGCTACATCGACCGGCTCGATCCGGAGAAGATGCGCCATGCGCTGGACCACGCCCCGGTGATTCCCGTGGTGTCCTGACGGCGCCTGCAGACTTCGCGGGCCGCTCCTATACTGGCCGCCCCGTGGCCTTGGGGCCACCTTCGAACAGACCCTCCTCCAGGGTCGCAAGGGGCTCATCATGGCACTGCAACTGCGCTCGCTCATCCGCGCGAACGGCGAACTCGAACTCTCGCTGCACGACGAACCGGTGCCTGAACCGCAGGCGCACGAGGTGGTGATCCGCGTCGAGGCGTCGCCCATGAACCCGTCGGACCTGGGCCTGCTGTTCGGCGCGGCCGACATGAGCACCGCCAAGGTCTCCGGCGCGCCGGAGCGGCCCGTCGTCACGGCCACCGTGCCCGAGCGCGGCATGCCCATGATGGCCGGGCGGCTGGACCAGTCGATGCCGGTCGGCAACGAAGGCGCCGGCGTGGTGGTGAAGGCCGGCTCGTCGGCCGCGGCGCAGGCGCTGCTCGGCAAGACGGTGGCCGCAATCGGCGGCGCCATGTATTCACAGTACCGCGCCGTGGCGGCGGCCCAGTGCCTCGAGTTGCCCGCGGGCACCGCGCCGGCCGAAGGCGCATCGTGCTTCGTGAACCCGCTCACCTCGCTCGGCATGGTCGAGACGATGCGGCGCGAAGGCCACAAGGCGCTGGTGCACACGGCCGCGGCATCCAACCTGGGGCAGATGCTCAACAAGATCTGTCAGAAGGACGGCATCGCCCTCGTCAACATCGTGCGCAAACCCGAACAGGAGGCACTGCTGCGCGGCATCGGCGCCAGGTACGTGTGCAACGCAAGCTCGCCCACCTTTCTTGAAGACCTGACGCAGGCTTTGGTCGAAACAGGCGCCACACTGGCCTTCGACGCCACCGGCGGCGGCAAGCTCGCGGGGCAGATCCTCGGCTGCATGGAAGCGGCGCTGAACCGCACCGCCAAGGAATACAGCCGCTACGGCTCGACCACGCACAAGCAGGTCTACATCTACGGCGGCCTCGACCGCTCGCCGACGGAGTTCGTGCGCAACTTCGGCATGGCGTGGGGCATGGGCGGGTGGCTGCTGTTTCCGTTCTTGCAGAAGCTTGGGGACGAGGGGGTGCAGCGTTTGAAGGCGCGGGTCGTCGCGGAGTTGAAGACGACGTTCGCGAGCCGGTACACGCGGGAGGTTTCCTTCTTTGAGGCGCTGCAGCTGGATGCCATTGGCGTGTATGGCAAGCAGGCGACGGGGGAGAAGTTCTTGTTGAATCCGAACAAGGGTGTGGCTGCCTGATTTCTTCTTGCGGCCAGCGGTGACGTGAATGCCGCGGCCCTCACCCTAACCCTCTCCCAGAGGGAGAGGGGACAAGACGGAGCGGGGAGGCTTCTGGACTGAGGTATTGCTCCCTCTCCCTCTGGGAGAGGGCTGGGGTGAGGGCTCTGTGCCTTCGACAAAGCGCAGCGCCCCTCACCTAAACCACCAACCGATACCCCACCGCAGTCTCCGTCAACAGATGCCGCGGCTGCGCCGGGTCCACCTCCAGCTTCTGCCGCAGATGCCCCATATAAATGCGCAAATAGTGGCTCTGGTCCGTGTGCGACGGCCCCCACACTTCGCGCAGCAGCTGGCGCTGCGTGAGCACGCGGCCTGAGTTCGCGACGAGCACTGACAGCAGCCGGTATTCGGTAGGCGTCAGGTGCACTTCAACCCCGGCGCGGCGCACGATGCGCGCGGCGCGGTCCAGTTCGACCTCGCCGAAGCGGAAGACCGCTTCCGCCGGTTCTTCACCGCCGCCCGCTGCGCGCGGGCGGCGCAAATTGGCGCGCACGCGTGCCAGCAGTTCGCCGGTGCCAAAGGGCTTGGTCAGGTAATCATCGGCGCCGGCATCGAGCGCGGCGATCTTGTCTGCCTCGTCGCTGCGCGCGGAAAGCACGATGATCGGCACCGCAGACCAGCCACGCACATCGCGAATCAACGAGACGCCGTCGCCGTCGGGCAGGCCGAGGTCGAGCACCAGCAGGTCGGGCTGACGCGTGCCGGCCGCAGCCAGCCCGTCGCGCAGCGTACCGGCCTCGTGCACCACCCAGCCTTCGGCCTCCAGTGCGCCGCGCACAAAGCGGCGGATCTGCGGCTCGTCTTCGATCACGATGGCGGTGGGGGATGGCATGGCTTCAGAGTTGGGCTTCGGCCGGTTCGGGCGGCTCGCGGCGTGGCAGGGTAACGGTGAATTCTGCACCGCCGTCCAGCGCATTGGCCGCCGTGATCTCACCGCCGTGCGCACTCACCACCGCGCGGCAGATTGCAAGGCCCAGCCCGACGCCCGGCGTGGCCGATTCGGACTCGCCGCGCGTGAACTTGTCGAACAGTTTCTGCTCACGGCCCAGCAACGCCGCGGGCAGGCCGGGGCCGTGGTCGCGCACCGTAAGCACCAGGGTGCCGGGCTCGGCGCGCGCGCCCACCACGATGGGCGGGGCGCCGTATTTGGTGGCGTTCTCCAGCAGGTTGACGAGCACGCGCTCGATCAGCACCGCATCGAATTCGACCAGCGGCAGGTCCGCAGCGAGCGTGGTCTGCACGACGGCGCCGCCCAGCGAGGTGCGCGCCGCACGGATCGACGAGCCCACGACCTCCTCGACCGATTGCCAGTCGCGCCGCAGGTTCACCGCGCCGCCCGCAATGCCGCTTTCGAGCCGCGCCATGTCCAGCAGGTTGTTGACCAGCGCATGCAGCTCGTGCGCCTGCGCGACGATGGCACGCGCCGCGTTGCCGTGTTCTTCAGGCGGCAGCGTCTGCAGCGATTCGGCCAGCGCGATCAGCGCGGTGAGCGGGGTGCGCACGTCGTGCGAGATCGCGCCGAGCAGCGCATTGCGCAGCCGCTCCGACTCCATCTCGACCACGGCCTGCTGCGCCACTTCGACGTAGTGCACGCGCTCCAGCGCAATCGCGATCTGCCGCGCGAGCGTTTCGAGCTGCTGCGCCTGCTCCGGAATCAGCAGCCAGCGCGGCTGCGCGGGCGACAGCGCCAGCACGCCGCGCACGCGCATCGGCGCCTGCAGCGGCACGTAGTGCCACGGCTGCGCTGCCAGCGTGGCGGTCGCAAGGCCCGCAGGCTGGCCGTGGCGGAAGGCCCAGTCGGCCACCTGTGCATCGAAACCCTCCGGCGGCTCCTTCGGCAGCACGAGCTGGTCGGCCGAGTCCGTCACCAGCACCAGCGCATGGCCGCCGAAGTGGCCCTGCACCGCGGCGGCACCGAGCGTGACGACCTGCGTGCTCTCCAGCGCCGCAGAGAGTTCGCGCGTGAGCTCGAACAGCGAGCGCGCGCGCCGCTCGCGGCTGGTCGATACGCCGGCCGCAAAACGCAGCCCAGCGGTGAGCTGCCCCACCAGCAGGCCGACGCCCAGCATGATCGCGAAGGTCAGCACGTACTGCACGTCGCTCACCGCAAACGAAAGCTGCGGCGGCACGAAGAAATAATCGAAGGCCGCGACGTTGAGCAGCGCCGCCAGCGCCGACGGCCCGCGCCCGAAGCGCATTGCGACGCCGACCACGCCCAGCAGGAACAGCATCACGATGTTTGCGAGTTCAAGCACGCCGGCCAGCGGCGTGCAGGCCAACGTGAGCGCCACGCTGGTGGCTGTGGCCCAGGCGTAGCCGGGCCATTGGATGGGCGCGTTCTCATGATCGCCGTCGTCAGCGCGCGGCGTGTTGAGCGGCGTGCGCCCCAGGCGGCGTGCGCTGTCGACGCGCCCGACCTCCAGGATGTCGAGCGCGGGCGCGCGCTGCGCCAGCGCGCGCGGCAGGGCCACCGACGCGGCGGGCCACCAGCGGCGCCAGCCGCTCGCGGGCTCCGAACGCCCCATCACGAGCGTGGCGCAGTTCAGCCTGCGGGCCTGCTCGGACAGTTGCTCGGCCACGTCGGAGCCCGTGAGCACCGCGGTGGCCGCGCCCAGTTCCTCGGCGAGCTTGAGCACCGCGAGAATGCGGTCGCGCTCTTCGGCGGCCAGGCGCTGCAGCCGCGGCGTCTCGACATAGGCCGCGTGCCAGCGCACGTTCAGCTGGCCCGCAAGCCGTGCCGCGGTGCGCACCGTCTGCGCCGCGCCTTCATGCGGACCGACGCACGCGAGGATCGCGCCCGAAGTGTTCCAGGCCTGCAGCGCGCCGCCATTTCCATCTTTTCCATTGCGGCCGGCCGCGCCGGACTGCTCGACCCGCCAGCCGCGCACATCGTCTTCCACATGCTCGGCGGTGCGGCGCAGCGCAATTTCGCGCAGCGCGATCAGGTTGCCTTTGCGAAAGAAGTTCTGCGCGGCGCGCTCGGCCTGCTGTGGCAAGTACACCTTGCCCGCCGCGAGCCGCGCCGTGAGCTCATCGGGCGTGACGTCGACCAGCACCACCTCGTCGGCTTCGTCGAGCACGGTGTCGGGCACCGTCTCATGCACGCGCACGCCGGTGATCGCGCCGACGGTGCCGTTGAGGCTCTCCAGGTGCTGCACGTTGAGGGCCGACCACACCTCGATGCCGGCGGCCAGCAGCTCCTGCACGTCTTGCCAGCGCTTGGTGTGGCGCGAGCCGGGGGCGTTGGTGTGGGCCAGTTCGTCGACCAGCAGCACGGCGGGCTTGCGCGCCAGCGCAGCGTCGAGGTCGAACTCGGCGAGCGTGCGGCCGCGGTAGTCCAGCTCGCGCAGCGGCAGGGTGTCGAGCCCCGCGAGCAGCGCGGCTGTTTCGCTGCGGCCATGGGTTTCGACCACGCCGATGAGCACGTCGCGGCCCGCGGTGCGCTCGCGCTGTGCGGCGCTCAGCATCGCCCAGGTCTTGCCCACGCCCGCGCTGGCACCGAAGTAGATGCGCAGCTTGCCGCGAAGCGCACGCGCCTCGTCGTTGCGCAGTTGCGCAAGCAGGGCGTCGGGGTCGGGGCGGGTGTCGAGCATGGAAAAGCAGCGCAGGTTATCGCATCGGGCCGTCCTGTTGGGGCGCCGCAGCAAGCGCCGGACCATCGAGCGCAAGATTCAGCGCCAGCACGTTGACGCGCGGCTCGCCCAGAAAGCCCCAGAGCGGCGCCTGCGTGTTGCCGGCAATCAACGCGTTCACTTGTTCGGCGGGCATGCCGCGCACCCGCGCGACGCGGGCCGCCTGATACTGCGCTGCGGCCGGGCTGATGTCGGGGTCGAGCCCGCTGGCCGAGGCCGTGACCAGATCGACCGGCACCGGCGCGGTGTTGCCCGGGTCCGCGGCGCGAAGTGCTTCGACACGGGCCTTGACCGCATCGGCCAGCGCCGGGTTGAGCGGGCCGAGGTTCGAGCCGCCCGAAGCGCTCGCGTTGTAGGGCTGCGGCGCGGTGGCCGAGGGCCGGCCCCAGAAGTGCTTCGGATCGCTGAAGTTCTGGCCGATGAGGCTGGAACCCACGGCGGTTCCGCCCTGCACGACCAGGCTGCCGGCGGCCTGCGACGGAAACAGCGCCTTGGCGGCGCCGGTCACGGCCAGCGGGTAGACCAGGCCGGTAAGGGCGCCCAGCAGCGCGAAGAGCACGAGCGCGGGACGAACGATGTTGTTCATGATGAAAAACTCCTCAGACGAGATGGACGGCCACGAGCAGCCAGTCGATCAACTTGATGCCGATGAAAGGAACGAGCAGGCCGCCCAGGCCGTAGATGGCGAGGTTGCGGCGCAGCAGCGCGGCCGCGCCCACCGGCCGGTAGCGCACGCCCTTGAGCGCCAGCGGAATCAGGAACACGATGACCAGCGCGTTGAAGACCACCGCCGACAGGATGGCCGAGGACGGGCTCGCAAGCCGCATCACGTTGAGCGCACCCAACTGCGGGTAGGTCGAGACGAAGATGGCCGGAATGATCGCGAAGTACTTCGCCACGTCGTTGGCAATGGAGAAGGTGGTGAGCGAACCGCGCGTCATGAGCAGCGCCTTGCCGGTCTCCACCACCTCGAGCAGCTTGGTCGGGTTCGAGTCCAGGTCGACCATGTTGCCGGCCTCCTTCGCGGCCTGCGTGCCGCTGCCCATGGCCACGGCCACGTCGGCCTGCGCAAGCGCCGGTGCGTCGTTGGTGCCATCGCCGGTCATCGCGACCAGCCGGCCTTCGGACTGGTACTTGCGGATCAGCGCCAGCTTGTCCTCGGGCGTGGCTTCGGCCAGGAAGTCGTCCACGCCCGCCTCGGCCGCAATGGCCGCGGCGGTGAGCTTGTTGTCGCCGGTGATCATCACCGTCTTGATGCCCATGCGGCGCAGCTCGGCAAAGCGCTCCTTGATGCCGGTCTTCACGATGTCCTTGAGCTCGACCACGCCAAGCACGCGGTTGCCCTCGGCCACGGCCAGCGGCGTGCTGCCGCGGCGCGCGGTTTCTTCAGCCGCGCGCAGCACCTCGGCCGGCACGCTGCCGCCCAGCGATTCGACGTGCCGGCGGATCGCGTCGACCGCGCCCTTGCGCAGCAGCACGACGTCGGTATCGAGACTGTTGGGAGCGGCCGGCAGGTCGGCGCCGCTCATGCGGGTCTGCGCGGTGAACTGCACGAAGCGTGCACCTTCCACCGCCGTGGCGTCGAGTCCGTCGCGGCGCGCCAGTTCGACGATGCTGCGGCCTTCAGGGGTTTCGTCGGCCAGCGAGGCGACCATCGCGGCGCGGGCCAGGCGGGCCTTGGTCACGCCCGGTGCAGGCAGGAACGCACTCGCCTGGCGGTTGCCGTGCGTGATGGTGCCGGTCTTGTCGAGCAGCAACACATCGACGTCGCCGGCCGCTTCCACGGCACGGCCCGAAGTGGCAATCACGTTGGCCTGCATCATGCGGCTCATGCCCGCCACGCCCACGGCCGAGAGCAGGCCACCGATGGTGGTGGGAATCAGGCACACCAGCAGCGCCACCAGCGCAGTGAGCGACACCACGGTGCCGGCGCCGGCCGCCTCCACGCTGAACACCGAGAACGGCAGCAGCGTGACCGTGACCATCAGGAACACGAGCGTGAGCGCCACCAGCAGGATGGTGAGCGCAATCTCGTTGGGCGTCTTGTGGCGCTTGGCCGCCTCAACCATGCCGATCATGCGGTCAAGGAACGACTCGCCCGGGTTCACCGAGATGCGCACCACCAGCCAGTCGGACAGCACGCGCGTGCCGCCGGTCACGGCAGAAAAGTCGCCGCCCGACTCGCGCACCACGGGTGCCGATTCGCCGGTGATGGCGCTCTCGTCGACCGAGGCCACGCCTTCGATGACTTCGCCGTCGAGCGGGATCACGTCGCCTGTTTCGACCAGCACGACGTCGCCTTTGCGCAAGTTGGGCGCCTGCTCGGGAAGCCACTGGCCGCCGTGGCGCGGCTCCTGCAGCTTCTTGGCCCAGGTGTCCTTGCGAAGGCCGCGCAGCGATGCGGCCTGCGCCTTGCTGCGGCCCTCGGCCAATGCTTCGGCAAAGTTGGCAAACAGCACGGTGAACCACAGCCACACGGTAATGGCCAGCACAAACGCAGGCTTCATGCCGGTGTCGCCCGGAAAGCTCAGCGAATGCACCCAGAGCAGCGTGGTGAGGATGCTCCCGATGTACACGATGAACATCACCGGGTTGCGCCACTGCGTGCGCGGGTCCAGCTTGGCGAAGGCGCCCCACAGCGCAGGCTTGACCAGCGCCGCGTCGAGCAGCGAGAGAGAGGTTTTTGTATTGGCAGTCATGGTGCGCACCCCTTACTTCCAGAGCACCAGGTGTTCGACAACCGGCCCGAGAGCCAATGCCGGCACATAGTTGAGCAGGCCGACCAGCAGCACGGTGCCGATCAGCAGCGAGACGAACAGCGGCCCGTGCGTGGGCAGCGTGCCGCCGGTGACCGGCAGGCGCTTCTTCGCGGCCAGCGAGCCGGCAATGGCCAGCACCGGCACGATCATCGCGAAGCGGCCCAGCCACATGGCCAGCCCGAGCAGGCCGTTGTAGAACGGCGTGTTGGCCGAAAGGCCCGCGAAGGCGCTGCCGTTGTTGTTGGCGGCCGAGCTCAGCGCATACAGAATTTCAGAGAACCCATGCGCACCCGGGTTGGCGATGCCGGCCTTGCCCGCACCTGCGATCACCGCCACCGCGGTGCCGGCCAGCACCAGGATGGGCGTGACCAGGATGGCGATGGAGATCAGCTTCATCTCGCGCACCTCGATCTTCTTGCCGAGGTACTCCGGCGTGCGGCCGATCATCAGGCCCGCAATGAACACCGCGAGCATCGCGAAGATCAGCATGCCGTACAGGCCGCTGCCCACGCCGCCGAACACCACCTCGCCCAGTTGCATGAGCACCATCGGCACCATGCCGCCGAGCGGCGTGAACGAGTCGTGCATGGCATTGACCGCGCCGCAAGATGCCGCGGTGGTCACGGCCGCGAAGAGCGCCGATGCGTCGATGCCGAAGCGCACCTCCTTGCCTTCCATGTTGCCGCCGCTTTGCAGCACGCTCGCCGCCTGGTCGACCCCCATCGAAGCGAACAGCGGATTGCCGGCATGCTCGGCGGGAATGACGGCCACCACGGCAATGACGAACATCACCGTCATTGCCGCAAGCACGGCCCACCCCTGCCGCATGTCGCCGACCACGCGGCCGAATGCAAAGCACAGCCCCGCCGGAATCAAAAAGATCGCGATCATCTGCAGCAGGTTGCTGAGGGCGGTCGGGTTTTCGTACGGGTGCGCCGAGTTGGCGTTGAAGAAGCCGCCGCCGTTGGTGCCGATCATCTTGATGGCCTCCTGCGACGCGACAGGGCCCATGGCGAGCGTCTGCGTTTGCGTCTGCATGCCGGCGGTGGCCTCGATCGTTTGCACGGTCTTGTAGGCATCGAAGTTCTGGATCACGCCCTGCCCCGCAAAGGCCACCGCCAGCACGAACGACAGCGGCGCCAGCAGCCACAAGGTGATGCGCGTGACGTCGGCCCAGAAGTTGCCGACCAGGCCACGGCTCTTGCCGTCGCCGCGGCGCGCAAAGCCGCGCACCAGCGCAAAGGCCACCGCAATGCCCGTGGCGGCCGAGAAGAAGTTCTGCACCGTGAGCCCGAGCATCTGCGTGAGGTAGCTCATCGTCGATTCACCGCCGTAGCCCTGCCAGTTGGTGTTGGAGACAAAGCTCACCGCGGTGTTGAAAGCCGAGTCGGGCGATACGGCGCCCATGCCGGCCGGGTTGAGCGGCAGCCAGCCCTGCAGGCGCTGCAGCGCGTACAGAAAGATCGCGCCAACGGCATTGAAGGCCAGCAGCGCGAGCGCATAGCGCAGCCAGTGCATCGATTGCTCGGGCTTGGTGCCCGCAAGCTCGTAGAGCGGCGCCTCGATGCGCTGCATCCAGCGCGGCAAGCGCCCGTCGCACAGCGCGGCAAGAAACTTGCCGACCGGCCATGCCAGCAGTACAAGCGCCACGAGAAAGAAGGCCAGCAAGGACCAGGCGGAGGCGGTCATTTCAGAACTCCTCCGCGCAGATCAGCGCGAACACCAGGTACGCGAAGAGGACGACGGCAATCAACGCGCCGAAGCCGTAGAGCGCTTCGAGGCTGATCATGGCTGCTCTCCTTCGCCCGTGTTCAGCTCATTCGACGCATCCATTGCGCCCGGCCCTTCCAGCCGGTTCAGCCCGAAGGCCATGGCCGCCAACGCGGCCCACAGCGCCAGCAAGGCGCCCATCCAGACGAAATCCATTCATTGCTCCTGCAGCGAAACCAAGGCATCGAGTCTCGGCAGGCACCCGTAAAAACAGGGAACAGAGTCGGCGCAGCCGCATAAAGAAACCGTAAAGACGTCCCGTCTTTCGCAAGGCCCTCGACAGCGGATGCACAGTCATTCAATAATCAAAGCCAAACCTGTGAAATAAAAAGGATGACCACCCGCCCCCTCGACCTGAAGCCCGCCTGGACGCCGCACCAGCCGGCGGACCGCATCCTGTCCACGCTCAAGACCCGCGGCGCGCTCGGCATTCCCGACATTGCCAAGGTGCTCGACGTGACGGTGGAGGCGGTGCGCCAGCAGATGGTCAAGCTGCAGTCCGATGGGCTGGTCGACGCCGAAAGCCGGCCGGCGGGCCGCGGCAGGCCCACGCAGATATGGCGGCTGACCGGCGCCGGGCACGCACGCTTTCCCGACACGCATGCCGAAATGACGGTGCAGATGATCAGCGCGGTGATCACCGTGTTCGGCGAGAAGGGCATGGACCAGCTCATCGGCGCGCGCGAGGAAGCCATGCGCGCCAACTACCGCGAGGCGATGCTGGGCGCGCGCAGCCTGAAGACGAAGCTCGAACGGCTCGCCGAAATCCGCAGCCGCGAAGGCTACATGGCCGAGTTAAGGCCCGAGGGCGAGGGCTTTCTCTTCATAGAAAACCACTGCCCCATCTGCACCGCGGCGCGGGCCTGCACGGGCTTTTGCCGCAGCGAACTGCAGCTCTTCGAAGAAGTGCTGGGAACCGACGCGAGCGTGAGCCGCGTCGAGCATGTGCTTGCGGGCGCGCGGCGCTGCGCCTACCAGGTGAGCCCCAGAAACGCGCCTTGATTCCGACTGTTTTCAAAACCCGAAAGGAAAAACCCACCATGGAACACACCCTCCCTCCCCTGCCCTACGCCCTCGACGCACTGGCACCCGAGTACTCGAAGGAAACCCTCGAGTACCACTACGGCAAGCACCACAACGCCTACGTGGTGAACCTGAACAACCTGCAAAAGGGCACCGAGTTCGA